>NZ_JBXAHL010000058.1:0-34040 GCF_058795055.1 Cupriavidus sp. GW823-FHT06D04
ATCGCCGTCCAGATTGCCGTGGAATCAGTGTCCAGTTTGCCGTGGAATGGGTGTCCAGTTTGGCGCGGAATACGCACTCGAGCTTAAAATCTCCGGCCTTGATTACTGCTTCAATGCTATTTTTGCGCTGCATAAGATAAGCCTCGAAGTATTCCTGAGACCCGTCATATGCATCCATCCCCGTACCGGTAATCCGAGAGCGAAGTTCGGTATTCTTCAACACCGAAGCTACATCACTCCGCATTTTCTTGATTACAGTTTGGGATACCTTTGCGGGGGCATAAAGGGCGATAGAGCCAGTAAGCTGGACGTCGACACCCGATTCCTTGAACGTAGGGACATTTGGCAGCATATGCGAGCGTTCAGGCGTGGACACCGCAAGCGCCTTGACCTTTCCGGCCTTTACGAGCTGTGCGATTGGCGCCATGTCGATCATGAGCATGTCTATCTCGCCTGACACGATAGCGGGGACACTCTGCCCCGCGCTCTTGTAGCCGATGGGGGCCATCTTTACCCCTGTTTTTTGCGCGAGTTCCTCGATGCCGACGCGCATGCCCAAGTTGCCCCATCCGTACGAGAACTTCCCATTGGCAGCACGGGCCGCCTTAATGAGATCTGCGAGATTGTTATACGGTGCGGAAGCAGGGGTCACCACAACGAGAGGGGTTGTGACAAGCCCGCTAACGAGGGTGAGTTCCTTCCCTGGATCGACAGCGATATTGGGCCGCAAGGCAGCGTCGATGATCAATGACGTCGGGGGCATGACGAGGAGGCTGGATCCGTCCGGTTCAGCTCGTGCGACAGCCTTGCTGGCAATCGCCCCGTTTGCGCCGGGCCGATTCTCGACGATCACAGGGCGATTCCACATTTTTGATAGCTCTTCGCCAACTGCGCGCGCGACTACGTCCGTACCGCCGCCCGGTCCATACCCGACGTAGATCTTGACGGGCACCGTGGAAGATTGTTGCGCGTGAAGGATGGAGGGTAACAGGGAGCAGATCAAGACTGCTCTGCGAATGGACGATGTGGGCTTTTTCATGTTGTCTCCTCGTTATTTTGAAATACAGGTTTTAACCTGCTAGCGCGGCTGATGCGTCGGACTTCGTCCACACGTCTTTCAACGGTTTAATGTACTCACGGGCTTTTCGACTGGCGTTCCAACTAAGAACGCCCATCAGAGTATTTCCTTGGTAGTAGCGAAAGATGCAGGAGTCGTCTTTGAGGTGATCGTCTTCTACGATGTCAACGGTATATTGAGGACCGATGCGTCCGTAGCTGTGGATCTGAACCTGATACTGATCTGACCAGAAGAATGGCAGCGGAGCGTACTCGATGCGAGAGCCGAGCATGTTCCTTGCCGCCGCCATCGCCTGCTCGCTCGCGTTCGTCCGGTGCTCAATGCGCATGTACTCGCCGTAGCCTTTGTGAAACCACTCTGCAGCATCCCCGGCGGCGTAGACATTGGAGGCTGCTTCACAAAATTGATTACAAACCACACCACTACGGATGGTTAGACCGCTGCACCACCCCACGTTGGGCGCCGCACCGATGGCAACAACAATCACATCGCAAGCAATCGCAACCCCAGTGTCCACGCGGACTTCGGTTATGATCCGGTCACGCCATTTAACCTCTGCGAGCTCGCAATCGTTGTGGAAGATCACACCGTTTGCTTCATGGAGTTTCTCGATCCGCTTCCCTACGACATCCCCGACTCTCGCCGCTAGGGGAGTTTTGGATTTATCTATGACGGTCACCTGACAGCCGCTGGCTCTTGCAATCGCAGCCAACTCTGTGCCGATGAAGCCTGCACCGACCACAAGTATCCGCTTGCCAACTGTCAGATGTTCCCGAATCGCCAGCGCGTCGTTCAAGTTCCGCAAGCTGTAGCAATTCGCTGCTTGACTGAGGTTGGGAATCACTCGAGCGTCTGCGCCGGTTGCAATCAGCAAACGATCATAGTGAAGTGTGGTGCCGTCACTGAGTTGCAGTGAATTGTCGTGAGTATGCAGTGCAGTGGCAGACGTGCCGTCGAGGTAGTGGAGGTTTAGGGCCTTCATTCCATCTTCGGACATCAGATTGAGTGCCTCTACCGGACATTCGCCTGCCATCAGCCGCTTCGAAAGAGGAGGGCGATCGTAGGGCATGCCACCTTCTTTTCCGATCAGGGTGAGTCGTCCTCCCCAGCCTTGTGCACGCAGCGCTCGTGCCGCCGTGATGCCGGCTGCCGATGCGCCGACAACTACGATGTGCTCGGGGGAATTCATTACAGGTCCTCGTGAATCTCGATTGCAAGGGCTGGACAGATGCCAGCAGCCAGGCGAGCGGACTCGTACTGGTCAGGCGACGGGTCCGCCTTCAAAAGAATGATGATTCCGTCATCATTTTGGTCGAACAAATTAGGCGCATTTACGACACACTGGCCAGAACCGCAGCACTTTTCGGGGTAGATTGTGATTTTCATGGTGATTCTCTTTAGTGGATTACCAGCGTACAGGCAGTGCCTTAACGCCATACATGAGCGAATCGGGCTTGAAGTCAAGGCTCTCCACAGGCACAGCTAGCCGAAGATCCGGCAACCGCTCCAGTAAGGAGGCGAACATGATTTGCATTTCGAGTCTCGCGAGGGGTTGACCGATGCACTGATGCGGACCGTATCCGAACGAGACCTGCGTTCTAGAATCACGGTGAAGGTCGAAGACATCGGGATCTTCAAATTTCGTGCGGTCGCGATTAGCCGAAATACTTAGCACTACAACGGGATCACCGGCCCGAATCAATTGTCCATTTACGACAACATCCTCGGATGCGACACGGCGCTTTCCGGAATGTGTTACATCCAGGAAACGCAGAATCTCTTCCACCGCGTTTGGAATGAGGCTTGGCTCCTGCCGAAGCTCATCCCAAATATCTGGTCGTTGCAGGAGGAAAAGCAGTCCCATTGCCGTCGTATTGGCCGTCGTCTCGTGTCCGGCAATCAGCAAAAGCCTGGCAAGCGAGACAACATCTGTTTCGGTGATATCGCCTTTTCGTACGTGATTGACAATAAGGCGACTGAGGATGTCGTCGCCAGGGTTATCCGATCTCTTCGCCACCAGTTCTCGCAGGTATTCCCCGCACAAGGCATGATTTGCGGCGACGGCCTCTTCTAATGTCGCGGTACTCGACGTCAGAATCATTGCCTGTTCCTGGAAGAAGTCATGATCTTCGTACGGAACACCAAGCAACTCAGAGATGACCAATGCTGGAGTAGCCAACGTAAAGGCGCTCACCAGATCGGAGGGCTGAGGCATCTTTACGAAATCGTCCAGAAGCTTGTCCACGATCGCCTGAATCCGTGGACGAAGGTTCTCGATTTTTCGGATCGAGAATTCGCCTGTCAGCATGCGCCGATGCTCTGCATGCTTGGGAGCATCCATGGTGATGAAGGTCCGGTTATTACCCCGAGCAATCTTCATTGCGGCGCTGACAGTGGGATAGCCAGGATTTGTGATGTCAGAACTAAAGCGTGGGTCGGACAAGACCGAGCGGACGTCGTCATAGCGAGTGATGAGCCAAGCGATCTTTCCGTCCCAGAGCTTAGCTTGTCCCAAGCCGCTTCCTTGTTGCATCTGGAAATACACCGGCGGCGGCGCCAAGGGGTCAACCCGATCGGGAGGGAAATCGGGGATGCTGCCGCTACCTTCAGCGTGGAAAGGACACGAGGACTGCGCAGCGCTTGAAGCAGCTTGAAACGGGCAGCGCGCGTCTGCACCAGACGACTGGATTGAAGTGAGGGGGTCCGTCATGGACATATCTCCGAGGGCAAATTGTGAGAACATATTAGGTAGCCTACCTATGGTCCGCAAAAGGGGGTTTACCCTATCGATGGGAAGGTCGATCGCCCGCCGCATCAAGGAACTCAAGCGGGATCGACGATGGGAGGCGAAGGCGGAGTTCGACTACTGGAAGCCCAACTGGTCTGCTTGCAGGCGACCGCCGCCTTCTGTGGTCAAGGTATTCCGCCTATATGGGTGCTGGTCCCGCGGGGTGCGCGAACACTGGGATGTTTTTTTTGGGGCCGGTAGAGGATGGCCAGCGGTTTGAGCTTCGGGACGCGCATGCTGACGGCAGACCGGGTGCCCAAGACGCGCGAAAGCCGTCGATCCACCTCGCACGCGGGTAGGCCAACTTTGGCGCTGGGCATGATCTATCTGCCGGCAGAGGTCGCTGAGCGGTTGTCCCTTACCCATGTCTGGGTCTGGACGTGTAAAGCCGCAAGATCATGGGCTTCGAGGTGCACGAAGCGACTCGGACATACGGCGCATCTGGTCAAACGGTCAGACGTGCGGCGTTGCCGAGGGCAGTGATGTCATGGGCGGCCAAGCCTGGGTAGCAAGACGCGAACCGTGCAACACCGTCGCTCCCGGCAGCACAGGTTCACTGGCTGGGCGACCAGCCCTTGTTATTTTGCGTCGAAGGGGGACAGACAGTGGAAGCCTATGCCAAACGACTGGATATAGGGCGAACAAGCGCTAAAGCTGAGCGACAACGATTCAGTAGCTTCTCCATCAAGCGGGGGATGAAGATCGGCAAAAATCATACAAATAGGCCCCAGCTCTCCCCAAGCTCGTTATTGAGGTACTCAAACATCGACATGAACCGAAAGCGCTCTTTCTGTGCGGCATGTTTTTTAAGCGCTCTGCGCAATGCTGACATCAGTGACATATAACTACCTCCCAATTGAGAGGGCGAACTTTAGATAGGGCACTTGCAAAAAAGCGGATACGGCTATTACAGCTTCCTCACCCGTCCACACCCGGTACCTAGGCTGGGTCCCATTCAAGATGCAATCGATTACATAGATGCTAGACGGCAGTTGCTGAATGTCAAGACAAACGTTGAAGAGCTTCAAACGCCACACGGACATGCGCCGGGTCGACCCATGGCAAGGGTAAAACGATTATTTTTTTAACATAGGTTGGCTACCTAATATCGTCATCATCAGAGCGAGCGCGCTGCCAGTCTTTTTTAAGAAAGCAGGAATTGCTTATAACCGCGGAGATAAAAATCGATGCAAAGCCATCGGCGTTAATGGGATGGACGCCCCCACCCGTCAGGCATCGCTGTGCCAGAGTGGAGATTCCCACGTCGAGCGGAGGCTTGACCGGTGAGGTCTCGCGGCTTTTGAATTCTGCCACTGAGCTTGCGATCCGCGATGGACGGAAAATGATCGATGTCTGCCACATTGAACACGCCCGGAGCTGCATGCTCTAACCGGCCGAGGCCGTGGCCCGTTGCACCGCGTCCCTTTGATGGGGAGGCATTTGGAGGCTGGCTTGGACGACTCGCTGGAAAGTACACCAACGGTCGAACAGCTTTGGACGCACGCCGATCTCGGTCCGATGCCAACCCTGACGCAAAGGAAATGGCTACTGTTTCCGCCAGTGCCGATCGAGACCTTGGAACGTCTCTCACAGCTAACCCGCGTGAGCGTGGATTGCCTGAGAGCTATGCAGACCCCAATCGGTTGGATCTACGAAAGACGTCGCTTACCGTACTGCTATCCCTGTTTGATCCTGAATCCTGCCGATGTCGGTTCGCCATTCTGGAGACTCGAGTGGCTGGATCCGGCCTTTTCAATCTGCGTGCAACATCCCGGCAAGCTTGAAACGACCTGGTACTGGAATCTCTATTACCTTGGTAACTTTAATCAACTGCTTCGAAGAGCGCACGCAACGCCCCACTGGGACCTTTTCGCATGGGAAAGATACAGTCGCACGAATGCTGAGCGAAAAAATGCTACGGTCGCATGAATGTTGAGCGTGGCTCGCACGAATGACGATCTTCAACACCGGCGCAGCAGCTGATACGCCGAGTTTAAAATGCAATTAATCGCTAAGTTTGACCTGCAACCGCACAAATGCGAGCTAACAGGGGTCCCTTTGATTTTGGTGCAGTTTACCGGAGTAGCGACACCTAGCATTCATGCGGGTTTCCGGCTAGTGGATGGATAAAAACTCAAAATAAATCAATGGGTTGCTGTCTGCCATTTTTTGTTGAGGCGATTGCTTAATACGGCACTTTCCCGGTCGATACGTTGCGCTCCAGTCTCATTGCCGCTACTCTCGGCGGTCCGTCTCACGCTCGGGAGAAAGCGCGAGGGACTACTGGCAACTGGCGTATCTCGGCATGCGGCAGATTCCGCGCGAACTCAGCGAGTTCGAGCTTGCCACGTTCTTCACCTTCTCCGCTAAGGAACGAGGCCTGATCGACGCCCGGCGCCGACACCTGTACCGGCTGGCCTGCGCGGTTCACATCGGCTTTGTCCGCATGACGGGGCGCACCCTCGATGCCTACAAACAGGTGCCCAAGTTTCTCTGGGCCTACGTCGGCGCGCAGATCGGCGTCACTCCGCCGGATATGGGTACGCTGGGCGCCCTCTATGACGGGCGCACCGATACCCTGATCGACCACCAGATGCTGGCCTACCAGGCCCTCGGGTTCAGCCCGATGGCCGAGCATCAGCGTCGCTACGTGACGCGCTGGCTCAAGGAGCGGCTGGCGGGCCAGCCGAGCCGCAGTGATCTGCTGCACGAGTTGAAGCGCAGGCTGTACGAGCATCGCATTCTGATTCCGCATGACCGGGCGCTGAAGCGGCTGATCAGCCAGGCTGTGGAGGCCTCCGAGGCGGCACTGGCTGACGCGCTGGTACAGGCCTATGGCGAGGCCTCCCTGGATGCGTGGGGTACGTTACTACCGCGTCCGGAAGGCGACCGCGCGAGCCTCCAGCAATGGCTTTGGGCTGTCCCGCTGGGCAACTCGACGCATCAGATGGGCGAGTTGTTCGACAAGATCGACCGTCTGTACAAACTGGGCATCCACAACGGCTGGCCGGCGACCTGCAATGAGGCGGTGGTGCGCCACTATGCGCGGCGCTGCGCCAATCGCCCGGCCTCGGTCAGCAAGCGAATCGCGCAGCAGTCTCGCCGCCTGGAAGCAGCGTGCTTCCTGCGTTATGCCTTATGTTCCGCCACGGACCAGATGTCGTCCATGCTGCGGCATTGGATTCAGAAATCCGTCAATGACGCCGGACGCCTGATCGATGCGGGCCGACCGGACCCTGGCGCCAAACTGCGGGAATTCGCGGCAGCCGTCAAAGCGCTGGTCGCCGACTCAACGCTGACACGGGAAGCACTCGGCCAACAGCTAGAGACCCTCGCCGATGCGGCGACTGGCCAGAATCAGCGAAGCCGTGCCGGCCTGATCCGTGCGCAATTGCTGTCACGGCACCGGCAAGCCCGGGCCATGTTGGGCAGGCTGGTTCGCCTACCCTTCGCCGCCCAGTCGGCCCACCCGGTGATCGAGGCGATGGAGGTGTTGCGCAAGCTCTATGCACGCAGGGCCGACTGGCTTCCCGACAAAGTCGTGGTTCGTTTGGGCCGTGCCTGGCAGCCGGCGTTGGAGGGCCAGGATCGCCAGCGGGCCCTGGCCGCCTTCGAATGGGGGACGCTGTCCACACTGCGGGTGGCGCTGCGAAACGGCCCGGTCTTCCTGGATCACAGTTTTGCCTTCCGTAGCCAGGCGGCACTGCTGATCTCCAACGAGGATTGGCAGGCCCGGCGTAACCACTTCTACGGTCATCTCAAGCTGCCGCAGGACGCGAAGGCATTCCTGGAGCCCGTCGTTGCACATCTGGACGCGGGGCTCGCCAAGTTGCGCGACGCCGCCCAGCGCGGGGAACTGAAAATCGATAGCGCGATCCACATTGACCCTCTTGCGGCGACGAGGCCGCAAGCGTCGGTCGATGCCTTGCGGCACGCGCTGTTCGAGCGGCACCCCGGTGGGCAATTGCCGGAAATCCTGCTGGAGATCGACAGCAGCACCCACTTCAGTTGGCTCCTGCTGGGTCGGGAGCCCCATTCGCGCAGTGAGCTGCTAATGGTCTACGCCGCGGTACTGGCGCACGGCACGTCGATGTCGGCCGCCGACCTCGCGCGCATGGTGCCGGAATTGTCGCCCAGCGCGATCCGGCAAATGATGCATCGCATCGCCGACGAGCGCAAACTGCGCCAGGCCGCGGATGCCGTGCTCGCCTTCATGCATCAGCACTCGATCGCCCAGCACTGGGGACGCGCCGATCTGGCGTCGTCGGACATGATGTCGCTGGAGACCACGCGCACAGTCTGGCGGGCACGGGCCGATCCGCGCCGGCGCACTGCATCGATCGGCATGTACACGCATGTCCGTGACCGCTGGGGCATCTTCTACGACCAGCCGATCCTGCTGAACGAGCGGCAGGCCGGCGCGGCCATCGAGGGCGTCATCCGCCAGAGCGGATCGGAGGACGTGGCACAGCTGGCGGTCGATACCCATGGCTTCACCGACTTCGCCACGAGCCTGTCCCGGCTGCTAGGCTTTGATCTTTGTCCGCGACTGGCTCATCTGCGAGACCGCCGTCTGCATGTCCCCAGGGATCATGACATCCCGAGCGAACTGGCTGCGGTGACGGACGCGGATGTCCGGCTGGATCTGATCGAACGCGCGTGGGATGAGCTGGTCCGGATCGCGACATCGGTGCAGAGCGGGCAATGCACGGCGGTCCAGGCGCTCACGCGCTTTGGCGCGGCGGCAAAGGGCCAGCCCGTTTATGAAGCGGGCGTTCATCTCGGTCGGCTGTTTCGCTCCATCTTTCTGATTGACTATTTCACCATTCCCGCGTTCCGCCATGAGATGCAGCATGCCTTGAACCGAGGCGAAGCGGTCCACACGGTGCAGCGTGCCATCCACTACGGCAAGATTCCGGTCGAACTGACCCGGCACGATGCGTCCCTGGCGGCGGTGTCGTCAGCCCTGACTTTGCTGTCCAATGCCGTGATGGCCTGGAATACGCTGCACATGCAGCGCGCGCTGGATGCGATTGAGGCCATCGGCGGCGAAGTCATGCGTGCCGAAGATCTGCGCCAGATTGCGCCGACACACCTGGAAGGCATCAACTTGCGCGGCACTTTCGACTTCCCGATTGCTCGCTACGCTCATCGGCTGCTGCCGAGTGCGGCGCGCGCGGAGCCGCTGTCGCAGTGGCGCACGGCATAACCCACAGCTCTTCGCATCAAGAGGCACTAGACTTGGCGAGAACAGCCCCGCATTGGCAGGCTGTACTCTGTTGGCCGATGAGCTCGCTTGGAATGCGGCGCCGGGCAGCAATTCAGATCGGCAGTTGCTGCCATCGGCCAATGCTGGCGACCGGAAATGGATTACCTCGGACCGGCGTTGTTGCATAAATCAGATCTGAAAACAAAGGTTTCCCGTGCTGATGAATTCAGGCGATGCGGACGGACTGCGGGCGTGCAAGGGCCGCCATGCGGTTGAGTACGCCGACGCGGATCGCCACCTCGGCCGCCTGGGCCCCGACATCACGCGCCCACAAGCGATTACCCGTGAGTGTCTTGAGCCGGTACATCAAGTTCTCGACCAGCGAACGCCGGTGATAGCCGCTGGACGTCTTCCATTCGCGCCTGCCACTTCGGGCAATGGCGTCAATGGCCTCGTTGCGCCAGACCGCACCGGACGTGGTCTGCGGCCATGGCATCGCTCCCTCACGCGGCGGAATCGACGGTTGCGCGCCTCGCGCAGCAATCGCCGCGTGGCATTGCTTCGTGTCGTATGCGCCATCGCCACCGATAATGTCGATTGGCGTATCGGTGGGGATTTGATCGAGCAACTCGGGCAACACGTCAGCGTCGCCAACGTCCTGATGTGTCATCAAAGCTGCGCTTACCTGGCCGGTCTTGGCGTCCATCGCCAGATGCACCTTGCGCCAGGTGCGCCGCTTCGAGTAGCCGTGCTTGCGCACCTTCCACTCGCCCTCGCCGAATACCTTCAGGCCAGTGCTGTCGACCACCAGATGCAGCGACTGACTGGCGCGCTGCACCGGCAGCACCACGTTCAGATCCTGCGCGCGGCGACTCAGAGTCGTGTAGTTCGGGACTGGCAAATCGGCGAAGGCGAGCTTGCGAAGGCTATGTGCAAAGCCCTGCAGCGCACGCAACGGCAGACGGTACACCTGCTTGATTCCGAGCAGCATCTGAATCGCCGCGTCCGAGTAGACGTGTGGCCGGCCACGCCTGGGCGACGCCGCCTCGGGCGCTGCATTCATCACGCTTTCATCGATCCACATCGTGACGTCGCCTCTCGCGATCAAGCCTGCGTTGTACTTTGCCCAGTTCCTGACACGGTAGATCCCCTTTGGCTCTTCCCGCTTGTGTTCGTCCTTGCGCATCTCTCGGGCAAAAATCGAGAATCTACGCAGTTACCCGAAGAGTTAACAGGGGCGCCGCCCAGACCGTTGCGCGTAAACGTCAGGGCCCAACCAGACACCCGGATTTATGCAACAACGCCCCTCGGACCATCCATCCGAACCGCTTTTCAAGGACACTTTTTCCTGTGTGTTGTGGGAGGGAAATCACAACATCGGTGATACGTTAGCTTTTCTTTGGCCCAGTATCTGGCACTCGGGCACGTGGTCGCACAGTGGGGGGTGGGACGCGTCAAGGCGTTAGACGAAAAATTTCTCAAGGATCACAATCTGACGCGGCGCGTCGAGATCTGGGTCTCGACCTTCACGCAAATCCCTCAGCGCATTGTCGGAACAGGGCGAATAGGAACGCTGCCAACCCGCCTGGCAAACTGGGCTGCGCAACACTGGCCGCTTCGCGTCTCGCCTTTGATCGAAGTGATGCAGTGGCATGAGTATCAGCAATCCGATCCCGTGCAGTCTTGGGTGCGGGACCAGTTCCGGCAGGTTGGGGCCATGTTCTCTGACCAAACCGCATTGGGGCTGGCATCGGCGAATGAGGCTATGTGCGAGCGCGATTGCTTTTGGTTTCGAGCATCAGGCTTGCATCGCAGAGAGGGGGCGTGCTGGATGCCCCACTGCATCAAGATCGCAGTCGAAGACTTGTCTGACAAGGTGACCCTTCGGAGTCGGAGGCATTTCGTTCCCTTCTTGCTGCCTTCGAAGCACGGAGAGAAACGGTACACGCTATTTTGACTGCAAGTGGTGGTCTAACAAGGGACGTGTCGCGCGTTTTGAATGTTTCCGCAGAACTCGCGATCCTGGATGGTCAATCCCGGATGCCTGTGTGAAGCGAGCGTTCCATGTGGCTCGGGCGCCATCTCTTTACGGGCGGCATTCCCGCCGATCGCTTCGTATGCACGCTTGGCTGATACGGGCGTCGCGGGACGTCTGCTGTGGCCGGCTCTGTAGTAATGCACGGTAAGGGTTTCCACTCCCTCGATCTTTATTGACGAACCATCAATTCGTGCTAAATTACAGCACAATTGATGGTGCGTCAATTCATGGTGTCCTCCGCGGGCATGCTCACGGCTGCTCGTGGCAGTTCCAGGCAATACCGCGAAGTGTCAAGTCTGGAGCGCGCCTGAAAGCTCATGCCAACCAGCAGAAATGCAGGCGGTGTTGGCCCATAAAAAAACAATAGAGGAGATGGCGATGAAGTCAGGAGTGTTGCGCGGCGGGGTAGCAGTGGTATCGCTCTCGGCAATGGTCTTTGCGATGTCCACTGCCGAAGCATTCAATGGCATCTACCTGTCCGGTAGCGGCCCTATGAGTTCAGGAATGGGGGGCGTCTCGATAGCCCTACCGCAGGATGCGACAGTAGCAGCCGACAATCCCGCTGGTATGGCTGAAGTGGGTTCGAGAGTCGATGTGTTCGGCTTCGTGCTGCCCATCGCCGCGGATTCGACATTCGGATCGACCGATAACCACCTGTATTCCCGCGTCATCATTCCATCGCCAGGGTTGGGACTGAACTACCAGATCTCACCGCAGTGGACCTTTGGTGTCGCCGTAACAGGGGTTGGCGTCGCATCCCATTATGGTGAGCCCGTGCTTCCCGTGCCGGGCGCTCAAGAGGCGAAGACACACCTGGCGATCGTTAATATCAGTCCCACGGTCACGTACAAGCCATTGAACAATCTATCCGTCGGCGCGTCCCTCGTGCTCGGGATCCAGCAATTTCGCATTAATGGTGTCCTGGCGCCCGGCTCGACAGGGTCATTGCAGCCCGTTCCGAGCCACGGCAATTCGTGGGCAGGAGGAATCGGCGCGGGCTTTGGTGCGCTATGGACGCCCCTCCCCATGATGTCGCTTGGCCTGACTTATTTCACCAAGACGCGATTCAGTTCCCTTTCGGGATACAAGAATGACGTACTGGCCGAGAGCGGTGGCCACATCGACAGCCCATCCCGGTACGGCATTGGTGTTGCGGTTCGCCCGCTCCCGCGTTTAACGTTTGGATTGGACTACCTTCATATCGAGTGGGGGAAGGCCGCAGGGTACAACATGCCATCCAGCTTCAATTGGCACGACCAGAACGTGGTTCGCTTTGGCGCAGCGTACGAAATTAATAGTCGATGGACGGTGCGCGCCGGCTATAGCGCCGCAAGTTCCTACTTTGACTCCGACCACACGCTCGCCAATGTGTACGGGCCGGGAATCAGCACACGTGCGGTCACGGCAGGCTTCACCTACAACATCGACAAGAAGAGCGCGATCACTGGCGCATTCGAATACGGGATTCCTCGCTCCATTGCCGGTACCGGGCCGAGCACCGGCACTAATATCAGCTCGAACTACCAGGCGTACACGCTGGGCTATACCTACAAATTCTAGGCCTCCTCGGACGTAGCGCGCCGCGACTTGCCGGTTCGGCGTGGAGCGCGCTGCGGCGCGTTCGACGCCAGCCAACCTTCAAATCCTGTGAGTAGCAATTGCATACCTGCATCGAAGGTCGTGGGGCTATCCAGTTCTGCGAACGAGCCCGCGAGGTATGAGGCGCCCGGAATGTTCTCGCTATTGAAGCCGGACACGTATCCAAGGATGAAGTCTCTATGCTCGGCGGGCGCCTGATGATGGGCGCTTTCGGCGGCCATGCTTGTCACGAAGAGCATCAGCAGGTGGTAGCCCAGAGCGCCCTGAGTTTTTGTGAAGCCTCCTTGCTGAAAAATCCGGCCCACGTGATCGAAGTAGGCAAGACCGTAGTCTGTTTCGCCAGGCTGCACCCGTTGAAACAGCCGGAACCGGTTCTGCGTGGCGATATACGTGGCCAATCCGGGCCAGCGTGCATAGGACTCCAGGCTTGACTGAGCGAGGGCGAGTAGATCGACTCGCCAGTCACCGACTACAGGAGGAAGAGATGCAAGTCGGTCCTTTATCGCCGCATTGATGACTGTGCTTAATAGATCACTACGGTTACCGATGTAGTAATGGATGAGACCGGTTACGACGCCAAGTTCTCGAGCCACGCGCGCAATCGACACCTCGTCGAGCGATTCGCGCCGTGCCAGCGTCACCGCGCACTGGATTACTGCATCGCGCGACAACTCTGGGCCGCTTGAACCGTCGCCCTTGGGCCGGCGGCCAGCTCGCGAGACCTTTGTGGGTGTGACTTCACTGGTGTTCTGGTTAAGCGTCTTCATGGCATCAGGGTAAACGAGAGGAAGTTCAAATTTTATTTGACGCACCGTCAACTCTAACACTAATCTTCAGTCATAGAATTGATGGTACGTCAATTACCGGGAGTGCTGAGAAGCAAGCTCGGAACAAGCAGTCAGATGGAGTCCGAATGAAGTCCCAGAATTTTGGCGGGAAAGTAGCGATCACGGCCGGTTTGCGCGGAGCATCTTGGAATGCAGCGCGGATGCCGTCGACCTATTCCACCCGGCCTTACCCGCTGATCACCTCCGACGGCCAAGCGACGCTCGGGGTATTGTTTTCCCGCGGCGCGGAGCGCAAGGTCGTTTTCATCATGCATCCACGCGAGTTCGTACTGACGCATTACCTCGTGCCCGAAGTGTTGGATGCGGGATGGGCCTGCTGGGTGCAGGCCCCCCGCTCCATCGGAAACGATCTGCGGCTGGAGCATGAGTTCGCATTGCATGACGTCGCCGCGGGCATGCGGCAATTGCGGGCCTTGGGCTTCGAGACCATCGTTCTCCTCGGCAATTCGGGCGGCGCCGGGCTGTTCGCGTTCTATAACCAGCAGTCGATGCTGCCGGGCGGGCAGCGCATCACACACACACCTGGTGGTCGTCCCACGCAGCTTCAGACAGCGGACCTGCCTACCGCCGACGGCGTGGCGTTGGTGTCGCCACACCCCGGCCAGGGCATCCTTCTCATGAATGCGCTCGACCCTTCGGTGACCGACGAGTCCGACCCGTTCTCCTGCGATGCCGCGCTGGATCCATTCGATGAGGTCAACGGCTTTTGCCGTCCGCCCGAATCCTCAACTTATCAGCCGGAATTCCGCCTGCGCTATCGGCAGGCGCAGCGCGAGCGCGTTGCACGGATTGACCGGCTCGCACGCGAAGCGATCAATCGCCGGCAGGATGCCAAGGCCCGTAACAAGTACTCGCCGAACAGGGACGACAAGCTTGTGGCGAGCCACGGCCCGATTTTCGAGGTGTGGCGCACTGATGCGGACCTGCGCTGCTGGGACCTGTCGCTTGACCCCTCGGATCGGCTGGTGGGGTCGCTTTGGGGGGCCGACCCCGCAGTCTCGAATCTCGGCAGTGTTGGCTTTGCGCGCCTAGTCACGCCGGAGTCTTGGCTTTCCACCTGGTCCGGCCTTTCGTCGAACGCCACGTTCGAGAAGTGTGCCGATGCGATCGAGCAGCCGACGCTGCTAATCGAATACACCGGCGACAACTGCGTGTTTCCTGCGGACGTAGGGGACATCTTCACCTCCATTCGGAGCAATGAAAAAGTCCACGTCCGCGTGCGGGGCAATCACCACGGCCAGCCCCTGGATGACGGAGAGACCTCCGGCCAGGTCATCGCAGGGCGTCATCTGTCCGACTGGCTGCGTGCAACTTTCAAATAAATAGATTGACATGGAGACATCAGTGAGTGGTCCAACGCATTCCCGCGCCCCACGAACACCGGGTGTTACCGCCCCGATGCCGGGCGTGGTCTATCCGAATCAGAAGGATCTGGAGCGCTACGTTGCAGAAGGCGCGCTCGGCTTCGAGACGCTTGTCGATAGCTTCCGCAAAGCTGCCGCAGAGCACCCAAGTAACATTGCCCTACTCGGGCCTGGTTTGCGCATGACCTACGCCGAGCTGGATGCGAAGTCCAACCGGCTGGCTGCGGCGTTGCTGGAAACTGGGCTCATGCCGCTCGACCGCGTTGTCTTCCAGCTTGGCGACAGCGAGCAACTGATCATGGCGTTCCTTGCCTGCCTTAAGGCTGGCCTGATTCCGATCTGCACGCTGGCGGCGCATCGCGAACGCGAAATTGGCTACCTCGCTAATCTTGCCGAGGCCAAGCTGCATATTGTCCAAGGAGACGATCCGAAATTCGACGGCATCGCATTTGCACGCAAGATGCGTGACGCAACGCCATCGCTGAAATGGATCCTTCAGGCACGTGGCGAACCGCAGACCGGCGTGCTGCATCTGGAGCAGCTAATCGAATCGGTCAGCGAGGCGCAGGCGTTGGCGCGACTCGAAGAGGTGGTGCTGGATCCGTTCCAGGTCGCGGTGTTCCAGCTTTCGGGCGGGACGACCGGCGTGCCGAAGATCATCCCCCGATTCCACAACGAGTATCTCTACAACATGCGTGCGGTAGCGGATTGGCTCGGCTACCGGTCGGACGATGTCTTGTTCATGCCGCAACCAATGGTGCACAACCTCAACATGGGGTGCTGCTTCGGACCGATCCTGATGCGCGGCGGTACCGTCACCGTCGCACCGGACCTGCACCCAGAGACGCTCATTTCGCTAATCGAGACCACGAAGCCTACGTGGCTGATGCTGGGCGGACCCATCGTCGCTCGCATCGAGTCCGCGATCAAGACGGGGCGCATCGACTTGTCGAACGCACGCGGCGTGATTGCGGCCAACAGCGCGCCAAAGCTCCGTGCACTGCTCGGTGTGGCTGTCTATCACATCTTCGGCATCACGGAAGGGGTGATCATGTTCACCCACGCGGAAGATCCTGCCGAAGCGCTGGATACCACTAACGGCAGGCCTGTGAGCACATGGGACGAAGTGCGGATCCTTGTGCCGGGCACGGAGACTACCGCTGCGCCGGGCGAAATTGGCGAGCCGGCCTTCAAAGGACCATACACGATCCACGGCTATTACAAGGCCGAGGAACGCAACCGCGAAACTTTCACCAGCGACGGCTACTACAAGTCGGGTGACCTGATGCAGGCGAAGAGCATCGGCGACAAGATCTACTACGTCTTCTGTGGCCGTCTGAAGGACTTGGTCAGCCGCGCCGGCGAAAAGATCAACTGTGAAGAAGTCGAGATGGCCGTTGCCGGGCATCCGGCAGTGGCCGCGGTCGTCGCCGTTCCCTATCCCGATCCCGTCTATGACGAGCGCCTGTGCGCGGTGCTCATCCTGCGCGAGGGATTCACCACCCCCACCGTGAAGGACTTGGGTGCCTACCTGCAGGAGTACGGCATGGCGAAGTTCAAGTGGCCAGAACGCATCGAGGTCGTCTCGGAATTCCCGCTTACCGCATCCGGAAAGCTCAGCCGGCAGGGATTGCGCGATTACGTCGCCCGGCTCGTCATCCCTAATAACTGACTCAATCTCAACTGCACAGGAGGTTCAAATTGGACAACAAACAGCCTGTACTGAAGGGCGTGCACCATACCGCCCGACCCACCTGGAAGCTGCGCGAAACCGTGGAGTTCTACCGGGACAAGCTGGGTCTGCCCTTGGTCCACGCCATCTCGGCGCGTGGATGGGGGCCGTCTAATCACCCAGACTTTCTCCACTTCTTCTTTGAGAGTGGGAAGGGCAGCACGATCGCCTTCTTCTACTACATCGACACCGAGCAGCCGGACTATACCCGTGCCGTGGACGACTACCGCTTCCAGGCCACGCATACCGCCTGGGCGGTGGACACCTACGAAGAACTGCTGGCGTGGCGGGAGCGGTTGGAAGCCCAAGGCATCCCGCTGATCTACCAGATACGCCATGAGCTGATCGAGTCGATCTACTTCAACGACCCGAATGGCTACTACCTCGAGATCACGCTCCAGGAACGGCCGATGACGGCGCTCGATGGTGAGGACGCCACGCGTACCCTCGAAGCCGCGATGGCCATGGAAGACGCCATGACCAGCGGTACGGGGGCGTTCACCAGCATCGATCAGGTATGGCGCCGCAAGGCGCTTGGAATCCACTCAGGCGAGGCTGGTACGCCATCCGACGAGGCGCTGCTCTATGTGCTCGACGTGCCGGAGTTCGCGCCACTCGTCACGGCCGCCCGGGAAGATGGACGCTGCCGCCTCGAAGGGCCGACGGAAGGCTACTGGTGCATTCGGTCGCCGGAAGGCATTGTCTTCGAGCGCAAGGCACTCGGCTTTGTGCCGGCGCTGTGGAACGCATCGCTTACTGGTGGATTCGGCGGAGACGTGAAACTCTTCGACCGCTACCGACTGGAAATTGTGCCCGGGGGTCAGAAGTGAAAGTAGCCATTGTAGGGGGAGGGCCCTCGGGCCTGTATCTGGGTCTGCTGCTCAAGCGCCGGGCGCCGGAGTGGCAGGTCGAAGTCATTGAACAAAACTCGCCCGACGCCACGTTCGGGTTCGGCGTGGTCCTGGCAGACACTGGCTTGCTCCAACTCCAGAATGCGGACGAAGCATCGTATCAGGCGCTTTGCGATGAGATGCGCTACAACGATCGCCAGATCATCGTGCAGCGAGAGGTGCCGATCGAAATCGAGCTGAACATCAAGGGCGGCGCTATCCCTCGCCTCAAACTACTGCAGGTGCTGCGCAGCGAAGCCATGAAGGCCGACGTTCGCATCCATTTCGGGGAACGAATTGAATCGACCGAGGATCTGCAGCGGCTAGGGCTGGCGGATGCCGATGTGGTGGTGGGTGCGGATGGCATCAACTCCGTGATCCGCCGCCAGTTCGCCGACGGGTTCGGTACCACCCAGAACTCCCTGACCAATCACTTCGCGTGGTTCGGCACGAAGAGGGTCTTTGAGTCGCCGGCCCTGGTGTTCCGCAAATATGCGGGCGGGCACTTCGTCGCGCACTACTACGCCTACTCCGACGAGATGAGCACCTTCGTGGCCGAATGTGACGATACCACGTGGCGCAACGTCGGTCTCGCCGAAATGACTGACGACGAGCGGCAGGCGCTTTTCGAACGAATCTTCGCGCCCGAGATGGCCGGTCAGGGGCTCATCTCCAACAAGTCGATCTGGCGTCAGTTCCCGGTCATCCGCAACGCACACTGGGTGTACGGTCGCCATGTGCTGATTGGCGACGCCTTGGCCAGCGCGCATTTCTCCATCGGCTCGGGCACGCGCATTGCGATGACCGACGCGAGCGCACTGGCCGATGCACTGCTCGGTTGCGAAGGCGATGTTGCCGCGGGTCTCGCCGCCTTTGAAAGCAACCACGCGCCGCAGAAGGCAAAGCTGATCGCCGCATCGGAGCGCTCGTATACGTGGTACGAGGACATCGCCAAATGGATGGAGGCATACACACCGGAGGAATTCGTGTACGAGTTCATGACTCGGACCGGCCGGGTGGACGAGGAGCGGCTCCGCAAGGAGTTCCCGGCACTAATGCAGCGATTGGCTGCGGCGTCGAGGGCGACATGACGCGGAGCACAGAGTACGTGCTCTCGGAGGCCCCGTTCGTTGTTAGGCGAACAGTCAGATGGGCCGACTGCGATCCGGCCGGCGTGGTCTATACCGGTCGCTTCAATGAATATCTGCTGGGCGCGGTCATGCATTTCATGAGCCACATCGGGTTCGCACCGGACTCCCGAGAAGCCGGCATCGGCCTGCCGTGCAAGCACATGTCGCTCACGTTCCACGTGTCGCTGTATCCCGGCGATGTGGTGGACATGCGCATTGGGGTCAAGGAGATTCGGCAGCACACGTTCGACCTCGTGGCAGCCGCTCACCTGCTTGACGGGCGACTGGCCTTTGAGGGCACCTTCTCGCCGGTCTGCATCCGTAGCGACGTTCGCGAACGCACGGCAATCCCGGAAGCGCTGCGCAGCGCTCTCACTCCGTACCTGACGAATTTGGAATAACTCGCATGCACCACAGCACCTATCGAATCGGTCAGATCGTACCGAGTTCCAACACGACGATGGAAACTGAGATTCCGGCCATGCTGCGCGCGCGTGAAGCCGTGCGGCCAGAGCGCTTCACCTTCCATAGCAGCCGCATGCGGATGCACAAGGTCACCCGCGAGGAACTCGAGGCGATGAACCTAGAAGGGCTGCGCTGCGCCGCGGAATTGGCCGACGCCCGCGTCGACGTGATGAGTACTGCTTGCCTGGTCGCGATCATGGCGATGGGCAAGGGCTATCACCGAGAGGTCGAGCGCGAGCTGACGCGCGTGGCCCGCGCCAATCAGTGCGAGGCGCCGGTGATGACCTCCGCCGGAGCGCTGGTGGAGGGTCTGCGCATCATGGGGGCGAAAAAGATCGCGCTGCTGGCGCCCTACATGCGCTCGCTGTGCGACCTGGTGGTCGAGTACATCGAGGACGAGGGCATTGAGGTTGTGGACGCCTTGGCTTTCGAGATCCCCGACAACCTAGAAGTTGGCCGCCGCGACCCGGCGCAGCTGGTTGACGAAGTGAAGCGATTGAATACGGCCAACGTGGATGTCGTTGTGCTGTCAGCCTGCGTGCAAATGCAGTCGTTGGCGTCGATCCAGATCGTGGAGGACCAGACTGGCATCCCGGTGACGTCCACCGCAATCTGCACGACCCGGCGCATGCTGGACCACCTCGGTCTCGAGCCGGTAGTGCCGGGAGTCGGAGCTTTGTTGTCGGGCCGTTACCCGGGCGAAGTTGATCTCACAAAGGAGGCGGTGGCATGAGAGAAGCCGTCATCGTTGCTACGGCGCGCACGCCAATCGGTCGCGCCTTCCGTGGCGCGTTCAACAGCACGAAATCGCCTACGTTGATGGGCCATGCCATCCACCACGCCGTCGAACGCTCGACGCTCGATCCGGCGCGGATCGAAGACGTCATCGTTGGGACGGTACTCGCAGCCGGCACGGCCGGCTCGAACGTGGCTCGCAATGCCGCATTTGCCGCTAGGCTACCGCATACGGCGGGTGCGCAGACGATCGATCGGCAATGCGCTTCCGGCCTCATGGCGATTGCCAGTGCAGCCAAGCAGATCGTAGTTGATGGCATGGAAGTCATCGTGGCGGGGGGGCAGGAGAACATCTCGGCCGTGCAGAACGCTTACTACAAGTGGGTGTACGCGGAATCCGACGCCAACGTGGTGCGCTTCGCCGAGCATGCGTACATGCCGATGCTGGAGACGGCGGAGTTCGTCGCCCGCAAGTATGGAGTCTCTCGAGAACAGCAGGATGCGTACGCGCTGCTGTCCCAGCAGCGCACGGCGGCTGCGCAGCGCGACGGCCTGTTTGACCATGAGATTGCGCCCATCACGGTCGAGATGACGGTCACGGACCGGCAGACCGGGGTGTCCACCCAGCAGTCGCTCACGCTGTCGCGCGACGAGAGTAATCGTCCCGAAACGACGTTGGCGGGACTTGTTGGCCTGAAGCCAGTCATGACCGACGGCACTGTCACCGCGGGCAACGCGAGCCAGCTTTCCGATGGCGCCAGCGCTTGCGTACTAATGGAGCGCCGCACAGCGGAACGCGATGGTTTGCGGCCGCTTGGTGTCTATCGAGGCATGGCAGTGGTCGGCGTAGCGCCGGAGGAGATGGGTATCGGACCTGTCTACGCGATTCCGCGGCTGCTCGCGCTCCATGGACTCACCGTAGACGACATCGGACTGTGGGAACTGAATGAAGCGTTCGCCTGCCAGGTCCTGTACTGCCGGGACAGGCTGGGTATCGACCCGGCCCGCTACAACGTGAATGGTGGCGCCATCTCTATTGGGCACCCCTATGGCATGACCGGCTCGCGGCTGGTTGGCCATGCGCTGATTGAGGGCAGACGGCGCGGTATCCGGTACGTCGTCGTCGGAATGTGCGTGGGCGGCGGCATGGGCGCAGCGGCGCTGTTCGAGGTGTGTTAGGTCGGCGTCGCGACTCTCAATAGTGGCGTCAATAGAACTAAACAATAGGCGATTATCGCCTGTAGGAGACAACACCATGGAATCGGAATCGACACTTGCAGAGTGGAGCCCGGGACGGGCTCGCGGCAGTAATCCCAGCAAGACCGGTAAGGCGTTGCTTGTGACTGGTGCCGCTCTCGGCATGCTAGTCGGCTTCTCGGCAGTCTACTTCAGTACTTTGTCGCTGTTCCTGAAGCCGATCGCTGCCACCTTCGGGTGGGGACGTGCACAAACATCGGCCATTTCGGTACTTGCCCAGCTGGGACTCGCAATGGGCGCTCCGTTCGTCGGGCGGCTAATCGACCGGTTCGGGGCCAACCGGGTGATCCCGGTGTCCGTCGTGCTGTTCGCTATTGGCATGGCGACATTGTCGGTGTTGCCGACCAGCATCGTTTTCTTCGGGGGGATGAGCTTCCTGCTTGGCGTGATGGCTGTGGGTACAACGCCGACCGGCTACCTGAGCGTGCTGCCCGGTGCGTTCGACCGGCGCCTGGGTTGTGCGATGGGCATTGCGATGGTTGGCCTAGGCTGTGGCAACGCGCTCATGCCGCTGCTTACCGAGCCCTGGATGGCAGCGGGCGGCTGGCGCGTCGCATATCAGTATCTCGCCGCAACGACGCTGGCCGGCGGACTACTAGCTGTCGTCCTTTTCTCATCGGTACCCGGACACGCACGCCGCCATCGGACGGAGGCGATCGAGCTGCCGGGCATCGGCTTCCGGGGGGCGATCCGCTCGTCTCGCTTCTGGGTAATCGCGGCCATTCTATTCGTGATCTCTGCAGCCGGACTAGGCGCCATCGTACATATGGTCCCGCTGCTGACGGATCGGGGCTTCCCCTCCCAGCACGCCTCGCAGATCGCGGCACTGATTGGCGTCGGCGTTATGGTTGGTCGCGTCGGCACCGGGCTGCTGATTGATATGGCCCATGCCCCGTACGTGGCAGCGGTGTCGTTCCTGATGGGCGCAACAGGCTTGGCGTTGATCGCCCTCCAGCCAGACGCATCAATGGCTACGGTCGGCACTGGCGCCTTTCTCTTCGCGTTCGCCATTGGCGCGGAAGGGGACTTTATTCCGTTCTTCGTTCGCCGGTATTTTGGCCTCAGGCAGTTTGGCTCCCTCTATGGCACGTTGTTCTTTGTGTTTGCCCTGGGCGGCGTCGTGGGTCCGGTCCTGTATGGGCTGGCGTTCGATATGACGGGGAGTTACACGACAGCCTTCGCCAGCGCTACTGCCGCCTGCACAGCCAGCGCTATCGCTGTGAGCCTGCTAGGCAAATACAGATATGCAGCCCGTGACTGAGGCCGATTGACAGCTTGTTCAAGGGTAGACGCCGCGGTGATACTCGCGGCAAATAACAGGAGACAGAAAATGGGATTCGTAGTTGGAGTCGATGTCGGCGGTACCTTCACCGACGGCGTCGCCATTGATTCGGACGGGACGATCGTTTCCGCCAAGACGCCGTCCACGCCACCGGACTACTCGGCCGGCGTATTTAACGTATTGGCCTTGCTTGGCGAGCAATTCGGGCTTACCCGCGAGCAGTTCCTTGCCCGTACCAATCATATTGCCCATGGCACCACTTCGTCGCTCAATGCGCTCGTGATGGGCAAGGTGCCGCCGGTGGGCTTCATTACCACGAAGGGACACGGCGACTCGATCTCGATCATGAACGTGGAGGGCCGCTACCTGGGCCGCTCCGCCCAGGATTTGCAGAATGTGCTAGGCCATCGCAAGCCGCCGCCGCTGGTGACCCGCAACCTGCTGAAAGAGGTCACCCAGCGCATGGATCGCGAGGGCAATGTCCTCGTGGCGCTAAACGAGCAAGAAGTGCGTGCTGCCGTGAGGGATTGCGTGGCGCAGGGAGTCAAGGCCATCGCAGTGTCGCTGCTCTGGTCGTTCCGCAACCCAGCCCACGAGCGGCGGGTGCGCGAGATTATCACTGAGGAGGCGCCTGACATTTACGTAGCTCTGTCCTCGGATGTCAGCCCTCGCATCCGTGAGTACGCGCGGCATGCCACCACGATCATGAGCACACAGATCGGGCCGGGTCTGCGCGACTATCTTCGCAACCTAGAGAAGGGCTTACGCAAGGAGGGTCTCACCGGGCCGCTCCTGGTCATGCAGAGTTCTGGAGGCGCGATTACTGCCGAGGAGGCACCAACTACCGCCATTACGACCGTCGGCTCGGTCCTGACCGGCGGCGTGGTGGGGGCAATGCAGCTTGCGAGGCAACTCGGCCACCGCAACGTCATGGCAACGGATGTCGGAGGTACGACTTTCCTTGCCGGCCTGATCGTCGACTCAGAGCCGGTCCGCGCCGGGCAGACCATCATCAACCAGTCGCCGGTCAACGTGCCGACGCTGCGGGTGGAAGCCATCGGCTCGGGCGGCGGCGCAATTGCCTGGATCGATGCCGGCGGCAACCTGCAGGTCGGCCCGTTGAGTGCGCAGGCCGTGCCAGGGCCCGCCTGCTATGGCGCGGGAGGCACCGAGCCGACCATCACCGACGCGAACCTGGTGCTGGGAATCTTGCCATCCCGCGGATTGTTGGGCGGGCAGCGTCCGTTGTCACTTGAGTTGGCGCGCGAAGCCATCAAGCGGCGGATCGCCGATCCGCTCGGGTTAAGCGTGGAGGAAGCAGCGGCGGCGATCTACGTCGTACAGAATGCGCAGACGGCTGACTTGCTGCGCAAGGTGGCGGTTGAATCAGGGCACGACCCCCGCGACTTCGTGGTCTATGCGTTTGGTGGCGCTGGCCCGGCTCACTGCGCGGCGTATGGCGCCGCCGTCCAGGCGAGTGAGGTGCTTGTACCACTGGGCCCGGTCGCCTCGGCCTTCTCCGCGTTCGGGCTGGCGGCCTCAAGCATCAATGTGACTCGCGAGTTGTCCGACCCGGCCGTGGTCCCGCTCGATCCGGAGCGGGTCGCCGAGAAATTCGGGCGGCTGGAAGAAGAGGTCAGTGCCGTGCTGGCGCGGCAGGGCATTCGCTTTGTCGGCACGGAACTGCATCGCGAACTTGACATGCGCTACGGCATGCAGATGGGCGAGGTCGCTGCACCGGTGGCGGGAGGCAACGTCACTGCCGCGACGTTGCAGGATGCCGTAGACGCGTTCGAGCGGAAGTACAGCCAGCTCTATGGCGAGGGATCGGGCTTCCGTGACGCCGGCATCCAGGCACTGACCTATCGCGTGCGGGGCGTCGGCCTGCTGCCGGTCTCCCCAGAATTGCCGGAAATCGCTCCAGCGAACGGTACGCCCGTGGAAGAGGCAATCGCGGAACGCCGACCGATCTGCCTCGACATCGATCGTGGCTACGTCGACACCCCTGCGTACGACTACACCCGACTTCGCGCAGGGCACGTCATTGTCGGCCCCGCGGTGATCCAGGTGCCGACCACGACCGTCGTGGTGCCGCGTGGCATGCACGGCACCATCGACCGGTTCGGCAATCTGTCCATCAAGACCCAGCCCATCAAGACCAAGGCAGTTTGAACTGCAGGAAGGAGACATATTATGTTGCCCACTATTCCCGGCTCGGAGGCTTTCGTGAGCCGACCGGTCCCGCCCGATACCATTCTCCGCACGGTCCCGCCTTCGCTGCAGATGCACACCGTCGACCAGCGCGTCATCGACGAGCTTCACCCGCTGACCTATGAGGTCGTTCGCCACCGGCTGTGGTCGATCACCGATGAGATGGGCGAGACGCTCAAGCGCATGTCGGGCAGTCCGGTTGTCAGCGAAGCAAACGACTACGACTTCACTATCAACGACGAGACCGGCCAGGAAGTGCAGATCGGCCTCTACAACACGATGCTGGCCGGTGCCATTGACTTGGCAATCTACTGGACCCTGCAGAATCGAGCGGACAATCCCGGGATCGAGGACGGCGACATGTTCCTGTGCAACGATCCCTGGATCGGTGGCGGCCTGCACCAGAGCGATGTGGTTATATTCCAGCCGATTTTCTATGAGGGGAAACTGTTCTCATGGACGAGCGCAATCTGTCATGAGCCGGACCTCGGGGGCGTGGCGCCGGGCTCGATGCCCATCGTGGCGCCGGACGTTTTCTCCGAGTCGTTGCCCACGCCCCCGATCAAGGTGGTGCGCAAATTCACGTTGCAGCGTGACATGGCTGACATGTGGGTGCGCCGCTCGCGAGTGCCGCAATTGGTGGGGCTGGACTTACGCGCCAAGATCGGCGCGAATGCAGTGGGTCGCAAGCGCATGCTGGCGCTAATCGAACAATACGGCCCAGACACGGTTAAGGCGGTCATGAAGCGGATGATGGATGATGCCGAGAGGCGCTTGCGCGACAAGCTGCGCGACGCACCGGACGGCGCCTGGCAGGCCGCCAGTTACATAGACCAGTCCTCGGCCGGCGATCGCAGCTCACACAAGCTGATGCTGACGATGACGAAGAAGGAAGACCACCTGACGTTCGACTTTACCGGTACGGCGCAGCAGTCCGGCGTGATCAACTGCACCTATGCGGGCTCTCGTGGCGGCATCATGCTGGCGCTGCTGCCGACGCTGGCGGGCAACATCCCGTGGGCGGCCGGCGGCCTGATGCGCTGCTTCGATATCGTCACGCCCGAAGGCACCATGAACAACGCGGCCTTCCCTGCTGCCATCAACAAGGCCCCGATTGCGACGGCATGGGCCATTGGCAACCTGGCCGCGCAATGCCTGTCGCAGATGCTGGACTGCTCCGTGGACCTGAAGGCCAACGTGCAGGCGACTTGCTGCGGGACGTGGAATACCGCGGTGCTGGCCGGTCTGGACCAGCGCGCCAAGCGGCATACGCCGTTCGTCGACGTGGTCATGGAGTCAATGGCGGGCGGATACGGCGCACGCCCGACCGCCGACGGTATCGACACAGGCGGCCTGTTCTGCATTCCGATGGGCAAGCTGCCCGACGTGGAAATGACAGAGCTGCTGTATCCCATGATCGTGCTTTGGCGTCGCGAAGAACCCGACTCCGGTGGCCCCGGACGCCACCGCGGCGGCGTCAGCGCTTCCGCGGCCATCACGCCCCATGGCACATCGCTGCCAATGGCGCTGGTACTGTCAAGTTCGGGGATGGCAACCGCACAGAACCAGGGCTTGGCCGGTGGCCATCCCGGCAATACTGGCCATAACGTGGTTGTGCGCAGCGTCGACCTGGACGGCATGTTCGCCCGCGGCGAGTTGCATACTGAGCTCCACAGTCTCGGCGGCGAGATGGAGGTCGCGCAATGCATGACAGGGGGCGAATTGGGTCACGGTGACGTCCTGTACCTGCACTGCCAGGGAGGCGGAGGCTACGGCGATCCACTGCGCCGGGACCCGGAGACCGTGGCGATCGACTTGCGCGCCGGCAAGATTAGAACCGGAACTGCCGAGCTGGTCTATGGTGTTGTCGTAGGCCATGACGGCGAAGTCGATCTGTCTGCTACGGAAGCACTCCGGATCACGATCCGGGACGAACGGCGCGAACAGTCAGTTCCACCGCCAGTGGCATTCACCGGTAAGTTCAACACCGAGCACGCGCGGCCGGTTGACGACAACCTTGCGCTAGTACGCCATGAGGGCGCCCAGTTGGTGGTGTGCCGGCATTGCGGGCACCAATTGAGCCATCACGACAAGCAGTTGGCCGTTGCGTGTCGGGATTCGGACCCGCTTTCGGGCAGCTCCAATGTCCGCGTCGATCCCAGTTACTACGTCGACGAAGAAATTGTCTTCCGTGAGCATTTCTGCCCAGGTTGCTGGACCACCCTGCATACGGGGCTGGTGCCGAAGGACCACGAGGACGTCATCAGCGGGATGAAGAAGCTGCCGGCGGTCGTCGGGGCGTAATACGCGGATTGGAAGAGGGACGCGGTGGCTGTGGTGCCACCGCGTGCCGAATCGTCCCGTGAAATTGAAGACAGCAGACGAGAGTAGGAAGAAATCATGAGGTTAGAAGGTCGGGTGGCGGTAATTACAGGTGCCGCAGCGGGTATTGGACAGGCCACGGCTCACCGGTTCGCGAGGGAAGGAGCGTGCGTCGTGCTGTGCGACCGAAACGTTGCAGCCGTCGAGCAGGAAGCTGCGGCGCTACGCGACACGGGCTTGGAGGCACTGGGATACGCACTCGACGTCACGGACCGGCGTGGCATTGCCGATCTGGTCCAGTCCACGATGCAACGGTTTGGCCGCATCGACGTGCTGGTAAACAACGCGGGCATCACCGCGGACGCGCGCCTGGCACGTATGAGCGAGGAGCAGTTCGATGCCGTGATCGACGTAAACCTGAAGGGCGTCTTCAATTGCACGCAAGCGGTGGCAGAAGTGATGACGGCGCGCGGCAGTGGCGTGATCCTGAACGCCTCGAGCGTGGTCGGTATTTACGGCAACTATGGTCAGACTAACTATGCGGCGAGCAAGTTTGGTGTGATTGGCATGACGAAGACTTGGGCGCGCGAACTCGGCCCAAAGGGAATCCGGGTCAACGCGGTATGCCCGGGGTTCGTCGCCACTGACATCCTCAGCACAATGCCGGAGAAGGTGCTCGATGGCTTCCGATCCGCCTGCTGGCAAGGTCGCATCGGCTTGCCGGACGAGATCGCCAGCGTTTATGCCTTCCTGGCCAGCGATGACGCTAGCTATATCAACGGTGCAGCGCTTGAGGTATCCGGCGGCCTGTCCATGTAAAGCACCGCGCAAAAGCGGATGACCCGCACGCATCACGGAGTACATAACAAAAAGTCGGCGCAACGCGTCAGCGGCTAGGCGTCGGCAATCAATACGAGAACAGGAGGAGAGCTATGAAGTTCGTGGCATTGGGCGCATTTGCCTTGCTCGGCTGCGCGGGAAGCGCTTGTGCGCAATCGAGCGTCACGCTGTATGGTGTGGTGGACGCCAACGTGGAATATGTCACGCATGTCGGCAGTGTCCCTGCCGCCGCCAACCAATACGACCCCGGTCTCGGCAATCGGGTCTATCGGCTGAATTCGGGTGGACTGTCCGGTTCACGCTGGGGTATCCGGGGGGCCGAGGACCTCGGTTCCGGATTGAAGGCGATGTTCGTCCTTGAAAGCGGCTTCGGTCTGGATTCCGGGGTACTTCAACAAGGCGGTCGCTTATTTGGCCGTCAGGCATTTGTAGGCCTGCAAAAGGCCAGCATTGGACAGGTAAGCTTTGGGCGCCAGTATGCCTCGATGTTCGAGGCACTGGCAAACTTTGCCCCGGCCTCATACGCCCCCCAGTATGAGCCCGTGGTGCTGCAGTCCGGGCCGAACTACCGCGAGGACAATACGGTCAAGTACACCGGCCAGTTCGGGCCTGTTACCGCGCTTGCGCACTGGTCGTTCGGCACCGGTTTGGCGCTGCCCGCCTCGGTAGGCCTGACGACGCCCATTGGCGGAAACGGTGAATTCCCGGGCCAGTTTCGCCGGGATACCGCTTATGGCGCTGCGATCGCTTATGCCGGTGGGGCATTGGGGGCGACAGTCGGATACGACCAATGGAATCCGACAATTGGAACTGGAAGCGGCACGGCGAAGAAGGCTGCAGTCGCCATCAGTTATGCCATCGGAGAGCAGGCCAAGGTCATGGGCGGATACCGCTGGGGTCAGAACAAGTCGCAAACCGGCGCTGTAATTCAGCGTGATGACTTCTACTGGGTTGGCGCCAACTATCAGGCGAGCCCAGCCTTGAGCCTGACTCTCGAGTACGACTACGATGACGTCAGAAATCTGTACGGCAATACTGGTGTCGCGAACCCATGGCAAATCGCCTTCGTGGGCAACTATGCGTTTTCGAAGCGCACGGATGTCTACCTGACCACTGCGTATGCGAAGAATGCTGGCCTGATGATGGAGTCGCTTGCGAGCTTCTATGCAAACAGCTTTTCGCTTGGCAATAGCTACGTACTGGGAAAAGGGCAGAGCACGATGCTCGGCCTGTCGTTGGGCGTTCGCCATAAATTCTGAAGCATTCTGGCAAGCAAAAGCGCAGGCAACACATCGGTAGCTAACTGCCACTTGATTAGAGCTTAGCGGCGTACCAATTTTTCAGGTGCGCGGAGCTGATCAGCCGATATCTGGGGGATGCGGTCTTTAGAGATTTTCTCTTTCGAGAGTTTCGCAGTGTCAATGGTGGCCTCGATTTGCACGATGTTGGGATCTGCATCACCTTCGGTTCGGAGTCTCTGACTCCGAACCCCGGGGCCTCGATACGCGCATTCAGTGGTTCAAATTTACTTGGGGAAGCAGAATGAACATGAAATCCGCCTTCGATCTTGAAGGGAAAGTTGCGATAGTTACTGGTGGCTCACGCGGACTGGGGTTCGCGATGGCCGAAGCGCTGGGACAGATGGGCGCCAAGGTGGCAATCATTGCGCGCAAACAGGAAGAACTCGATCACGCCCGTGCGGCGCTGCACGAGCGAGGCATAGATGCGACCGACTATAAATGCGATTTGGGTCAGCGAGAGCAAATTGAGCCACTCGTGGCTCGGATTATTCAGAAACACGGTCGCGTGGACATTCTCCTAAATAACGCGGCCGCCACATGGGCCTGCCCGGCAGAAGATCATCCAATCGAGGCCTGGGACAAACTTATCAATCTGAATCTCACCGGCACCTTCTCACTGACGCAGCTAGTCGGCAAGCAATCCATGATTCCAAACCAACGCGGTCGAATCATCAATATTGCGTCAATAGGCGGCCTTATGGGGCAGGATCCCGACATTGTCCGTAGCGTCGCTTACTGCACGACCAAAGGCGGTATCGTGAATTTCACCCGCGCGCTCGCTGCCGAGTGGGGCCAATTTGGAATTACCGTCAACTCAATCTGTCCCGGCTTTATTCCCACCAAGATGACCCATGGGAGGTTGGATCAGTTGGGCGAGGTAATTCGCTCTCGTACTCCTTCACGTCGGCTTGGTGAGGGGACCGATCTCAACGGACTAGCTGTGTTGCTGGCGTCAGACGCCTCGCGGCACATCAACGGTCAGGTAATCGCAGTCGATGGCGGTGCGACCATCGTTTAATCGACGAAGAAGCGGAAGCAGCCGTGGTTTCAACGGTTCGCTTTCCGTCGGACGGTATTTCGAGGGTCCTTCAGCAACCCCAATAGCCGACACGTTCAGACCACGTTCATTCGGCTTGTCTCGGAGTAGATCCAACATCGCAAAGCCATCCTCCTGCAGTTTTCGAATTCTCAGTCCTCATTCAGCAACTGGTCGGTGAAAGTCTGCTCCACAAAGGTGCGCAATGGCTCAGGTCGGTTCGGGCGTAGGCCGCCGTGGTCTGCACCCACGCGTGCCCGAGCAAGGCTTGCGCAGCAGGCAGCGGCACCTGGTGGTCGACCACCAGCGTGCGCGCATAGGCGTGGCGCAGCCAGTGCGGGGATGCCGCACGCAATAGCAGCGCCTGCGCCGGCGCGCGTGCCTGCAGGCCATCGGCCACGGCCGCAAAGATGGCCTTGACCTCCCGGTACAGGCCTGCCTGCTGCAACGCTTCGCCCTTGTTGCCGTGGATCACCGGCAGCGCCTCGTGCACGGGCGGCTCGGACGGCAGGCCGCGGGCGCATCGGTAGGCGCGCAGCACCGCCACGCACGGAGTCGGCAGCGGGATGGCCCTGGGCTTGCGCCCCTTGCCACAGACGTGGAGCGTCCAGCGCCCGGGCGCTTCCGCCTCCAGCCGAGGCAGCCCGATCTCGGCCGACCAGGCCAGTTCCGCCAGGCGCACGCCGGCGTAGCGGTACAGCGCCCAGATCGCGCGCCGTCGCAGCGCCTGGAGGGAATCTTCGGACCCGGGCGCGTCAAGCCACGCATCGCACGCGGCCAGCAGCGCCGGCGGCCGGGTTGGCGTGCAGGTAGCCGGTGTCGTACCAGTAACGGTAGCAGCTCGGCACCACCGCCAGCGCGCGCGTGCGGGTGGCCTCGCTGAGGCGGCCAACCGCCCGCCATGGATCCTCCGTGCCGCGCTCGCCGTGCTGCAGCGCGTGCCCATAGGTGAGCAGCTGCTGGCGCGTGAGGTCCGACAGCGGGCCGAGCTGACGCGCCCCGCACCAGCGCATCAGGCGCTGCAGTTCGGCGCCATAGGCGCGCAGCGTGTGCGGCGAGCGCCCGGCGCGGTCGCGCAGGAACAGCGCCAGCGCCTGCGCGTCGTCGGCGGCGCCGAGCGTGTTGGTGGCGGCGTGGGGCTGGGCGAAGCGGCCGGCGCGCGCGAGCCACACCAGATCTGCCGGGCCCTGGGTGGCCAGCCACGAACTCGGCGCGGCCGGCGCCGTCGCCTCCTCAGCCGCCGCCGCTGGCGCGTTCGTTGCGGCGGTGACGGGCCGGAAGCGGCGCCGGTGCGTGTGCAGCAGCCGCGCGAGCACCGTCTGCGGGCTGGGCGCCTGGTCCGCCGGCACCGTGCGCAGCCGCCCGCGCTCCCAGTACTCGATCGCGCCGTCGTGGGCCAGCAGCAGCTTGAGCACGGCCGGCTGCGCGGCCTTGGCCTCGGCCAGCGACCCGTAGCGGCGCTTGATGCGCGCCAGCGTCGAGTGCACGTAGACCGGATGCCCGAGCGACTCGGCCAGATAGGCCAGTGCCGCGTCGAGGCTGGCGGGCAGCGCGCGTGGCGGCACCGCCGCGGTGTCGACCCAGTCAGCCGAGGTCATGACTGGGCGGCCAGCTTGGCCGTCGGCTTACCCTTCGACTTGGGCACGCGCGCCTTGGTCGGTGGTGGCGCGGCGGCCAAGGCCGCGCGCAGCAGTTCGTCGAGCTGGGCGCGCTGGCTGGCGGTGACGGCCTTGAGCGCGCTCGCCTCGCACGCCGACTCGCGCGCTCGCATTCGACTTCCGCCGCTCGCTGTGGCCGGATGAATCGATCGACATCGAGGTCTCGGTCGAGGCTATCAGCACGCGGACCTACACGCTGGCGATGACGGCACGCATGAGCGAGGGTGGCGAGACGGCTTTCGTCGCCCGCCTTACGCCGATCTGCGTGCGACGCGGAACGCGCGACGTGATCAACGTGCCCGCCGCGCTGCGCAACGCACTGGAGCAGTACCGGCGCCACTGCGAGACCGAGCCGCACACCAATCTATCCGACCAAGGCCAACCAGCATGAACAGTCGTACCTACCGTATCGGGCAGATCGTGCCCAGTTCCAACACAACGATGGAAATCGAGATCCCGGCGATGCTGCGTGCGCGGGAACAGATGCTACCGGAGCGCTTTACCTTCCACGCGAGCCGCATGCGCATGCACCGCGTGGTGCGCGAGGAACTGGAGGCCATGAACCGCGAGGGCCTGCGTTGTGCCGCCGAACTGGCGGACGCGCGTGTCGACGTGATGAGCACGGCCTGCCTGGTCGCCGTCATGGCGATGGGCCCGGGCTACCACCGCCAGGTGGAGCAGGACCTGCTGCGCGTCGCGCGCGAGAACGACTGCGACGCGCCGGTGATGACATCGGCCGGCGCGCTGGTCGCGGGCCTGAAGTCGGCGGGCGCGCGCCGGATCGCGCTGATGGCGCCGTACATGAAGCCGCTGACCGACGCGGTGGTCAAGTACATCGAGCATGAAGGCATTGAAGTGCTGGACGCGCTGTCGTTCGAGATCCCCGACAACCTGGAGGTCGGGCGTCGCGATCCCCTGCAATTGCTGCAGGACGTCAAGCGCCTGAATACCGCCAACGCTGACGTCGTGGTGCTGTCGGCCTGCGTGCAGATGCCGTCGCTGCCGGCGATCCAGGCCGCGCAGGACGCCATCGGCCTGCCGGTGACATCGACCGCCGTCTGCACGGTCCGCCAGATGCTGGAACACCTTGACCTGGCACCCGTTGTCCCCAACGCCGGCGCGCTCCTTGCGCCGGCCAGCAAGTAAGAGGCTTACCATGAATGTCGTCGTGATCGGAGGCGGGCCGGCCGGCCTGTACTTCTCGCTGCTGCTCAAGCAGCGGCATCCTGAAGACCATATGGTCGTGCACGAGCGCAACGAGGCGGGTGCGACCTACGGCTGGGGCGTGGTGTTTTCGGATATCGCATTGTCCTTCCTGGCGGAAGCGGATCCGGCCTTCTTCCGGAAGTTTACCGCGCACCACCAGCGTTGCGACTATATGGAGGTCACCCACAAAGGGGTGCGAGTGCCACTGCATAACAATCACTTCTCGCGCACCTCACGCATCGACCTCCTGCGCGTGCTGCAGGAGGCATGCGCGGAGGCCGGTGTCGAGATTCAATACGGCAGCCGCGTCAGCGACCCCGCCGAACTGCCGGACGCCGACATTATCGTGGCGGCCGACGGCGTCAACAGCGAGGTACGGACCCGGCTGGCGGAGCATTTCCGACCGAGCTTCGACGTGCGCCGCAACAAGTTCGCCTGGTACGGCACCCGGCAACTGTTCCACCCGGTCTCGCTGATCTTCCGGCAGACGGAATACGGGGTGTTCATCGCGCACGCATACCAATACAGCGATGCACTGTCGACCTTCCTGGTGGAAGTGGATCCCGACACCTGGCATCGCGCGGGCCTCGACACCGCTACCGAAGAGGAGAGTCGCGCGTTCTGCGAACGGGTGTTCGCGGAAGACCTGGGTGGCCACTCCCTGCTGGGAAATCGCTCGAACTGGTTCCAGGCTAGCGTGGTGCGCAACGAGCACTGGTCGCATGGCAAGGTGGTTCTGCTGGGTGATGCGCTGCGCAGCGTGCATTTCTCGCTAGGCTCCGGCACCCGTATGGCGATGCAGGATGCGATTGCGCTCTGCGATGCCGTCTGTGCGCATCGCGACGAAGTACCGGCGGCGTTCCAGGCGTTCGAGAGCAGCCGGCGCGATGCGTCGGCCAGGTTCCAGGACGCGGCCCGCCGCAGCCTCGACTGGTATGAATCGGTCGAAAGCAAGATGCATCTCGATCCGGTCTCGTTCGCCTACGACTACATGCTGCGCACCGGCAGGGTCACACATGAAGACCTGCGCCAGCGCGACCCGGAATTTATC
>NZ_JBXAHL010000059.1:0-33996 GCF_058795055.1 Cupriavidus sp. GW823-FHT06D04
ACCCGGTAGGAAGGTGTCCCGCTCGGGACATTCGGATTCCTGCTGCGAAGGTGTCCCAGCGGGATGCGGCCTCGCGCTTACCCGGTAGGAAGGTGTCCCGCTCGGGACATTCGGATTCCTGCTGCGAAGGTGTCCCAGCGGGATGCGGCCTCGCGCGTACCCGGTAGGAAGGTGTCCCGCTCGGGACACTCGGACTTTCCTGCGAGGGTGTCCTGGGCGGGAAGTGCCTCGCGCATAGCCGGTAGGAAAGTGTCCCGCCCGGGACACTTCAGTGGACAAAAAACCCGCCAAATGGCGGGTTTAATGAGATAGTCACCCCAGACTAGGCGCGGGATACGCTGCAGGGCGTTTTGGGTCTGTCACTCGGGTTGTATGGAGAACATCTTCCCGATGTATTCGCGTAAGTTAGCTTCCTGCGCCTCAGTGACTACACCTGCCTTGAACTTGAACGTGAGACCCTTGACGTCCTTCGTGATGCTACCGGCTTGAACATTGCCTGAGAAAATTTTCAGAATGCTACGACCGCCGGCATTCGCAGTCGGAACTCCTCGGGTCACTTGCGCGGCGATAGACGGTTCGAGTTTGGTCTGGACAAGGTCTCCCGAAACAACAAGCGGCCACAATTCTCTTGCCGCCTTCAATCCGTTTTCGCCAGTCTTCTTCAATACGTTGGCCACAAGCTGCGCGGCATGTGCCCCCAACAAAGCAGGATTCAGGTCGAGGTCCCGCTTGATGAAATCTGGCAGTTCGTCGAACGATAGATATTTATAGAGTTCGCTCCGAGTGACGCCAATCACTTCAGCGAGACGGGTGCGGTTTGGAAACTCGGACTCTGCGCGTCGCACCGAAATAGCAATTTCGTAGTCTGAGAGGTCATCGCGAGTTACGTTCTCCATCAATGCGAATGCGGCCATGTCCTGGTCTGAGCATTCAATAACGACTGCTCGAATCATCTCCAGATTGAGCAGCTTATGCGCGCGCCATCTCCGTTCCCCTGCAACCAATTGATATGTCTCGCCGACCCGGCGAACAGTCACAGCTTGCAGGAGGCCCGCTTCCGCAATCGACCGTGCCAGCTCAGAGAGCTTTACTTCGTTGAATTGGCGTCTCGGCTGCCACGGGTTCGGTACGATAGCCGAAACCGGTAGTTCGGATGGCACGCCTTTCGCCTCGAGCTCCTGCACTCGAAGCTGTGCCGCAGCCAACGCGCCTGCCATCCCCGGCGCCGTCTCCGTGCGAGTGGTCGTTCTACGAGTAGCGTCCGGCGTGCGCTCCGCCGTTGAGCGGATGCCCGCTGTCTTAGCAAGCATCTGTTCTCGAATGTTGCTCATTGTGCGGGCCTCCATTGCTTCACGAACATGTCATCAATCCAGCGGCAGTACTCGACCAGGGGCTGCCGGACGCGCTGAAGCGACTTAGACTGGCTGTGAGAGCTGCTGATGTCGAACACCGTGGTGAATGCAAGTGCACCGGAGCTCATAACCGTACTTGCAGGCACCTCGAAGGGGTCAAGCCAATCTTTGTATGCCCCCTGCGCCCAAGTCCGCACTACAGGAGCCGCGGATTGGGGGCCATTATTCACGCGCGTCAGCAGCACAGACACGAAGTCGTATGTCTTGTCCGCCTCAAACTTCATGAACGATTTTGCAACGTCAGAGAATAGGCGCCAGAACGAAATCGAACTGAACAAGTCAAGGTTCTCCGGGACCATCGGCATTACCATGGCATCTGCCGCCAGCAATGCATTCAGGTTCAGATAAGAGAGCGATGGTGACGTGTCGATAATGATGTAGTCATACTTCTTGCGCAAAGGCTCGAGACCTTTGCGCAAGACTTGCCAGAACCGGAAACCAGGAATCTTGAGCTGCATTGCGGGCAGGTGGTACTCCGCCGCAACCAGCTCTGTGTGAGCTGGGATAAGGTCGAGGCCATCCCAATAGGTGGACTGAATCTTCGATTCCAGACTGTCTTCGTGCCCCTCAATGAACGGCAGAACAGTATTCTCAGCAAAGACTTCCTTCTCCGCATAGAGACCGCAAAGCTCCGACAATGAGGCTTGCGGGTCCAAATCCACAAGCAGAACCCTCCGACCCCGCAGACTCAAGCCCTGCCCCAGGCACATCGTTGTAGTGGTTTTGGCCGAGCCACCCTTCAACTGCGAAGTGATAATGATTTTTCCTTCAAAATCACTGGGTCCGGCCTGTAGCGGAGTCTGATAGATGTTGGATACCTTCTGCACCCACTCGCGCGCCTCAGGTAGAGTAAACAGCCGACTGCGCGACCGGCCTGTACCGGTAGACTGACCTTCCGGCAACATCCCATCCCCCTTGGTAGCCAGGTATTGAACCTGCTGCCGCGTCAACCCGCAGAGCTCCGCAATCTCCCCAGTGGTAAACATGGGGGCAACCTTGCGAGGTCGCGGTGCCAAGATATGGTCCCGAAGTTCATTTGCGTAGTCAGTGACGACGGAGGCAAAGGTGCTGATTTTCTCGAGCGAAACCTTTCGGTCTTTGGGTAACGGTGTACTGACGTTCGCCATTTCTGAGTTTTCCCGTGAAAATGAGGTTAAACGGAGAATACATGAAAAAATGGAAAACTTCCTTGTTCTAGGCACATCCTGTACTTCCACGAAAGCCTAAAGTGCATTTATCTGCTCTTCACCAAGTGATGTCCTTGCTTTCGAGCAACTCGCGCTGAGACCCCCAATATGAGCCTGCACAAAATCTCTCACCTTTGCACTGCGCAGAGAACCTGAAGTCAGATTGATCTTGGGAGTTGAAGGTGAGAGATTTTGTGAATTGCACCATGGTCAGTGCGGACCAAGCCCACGGGGATGGGCAATGGATGGAAGGCTTCTGCGGCGCACACAGCCCGCTAAGGAAGTCAAAGGTGAGAGATTCTGTGCAACTTACCCAAAGGCGACCTGGGCACGGGGCGGGACGGAGCACAAAATCTCTCACCTAAGACAGACCAGACGGTGGCGAACGGCAGTAGTGGGCAAAGTACTGCCAGGCAAAGGTCTCAAAATCTCTCACCTTCACTGCCTGCGCTCCAGCTACGCCAGGAATGATGAGAAGCAAGGTGAGAGATCTTGTGCAAATGAAATCCCAACCACGTCAACCACAAGTAGCTGCGTGCACAAAATCTCTCACCTTCAACTGCTACCAATCAATGCCGCTTGAATCTTGCGACGAGGACCGAATAGCTCGCGTAGTCCTGTCCTGTAACAGCTTGCGCAAATCCAGGGGGGCGGCCAAGTTACCGCTCCTGGCGGGCGGGCTACTGGAGACGTGCCCGAGGTTCTGAGCGGCCCGTTTTCTGTCGTCCCTGTCTGTTTGTGGGTTGTTGTTTACAAAGAAAAACCTACAAACCTACAAACAAGAAGAATACTTGTGATTTAAAAACAAGCACTTAGCCACTGAGAGGAGAGAGAGTTCAGCCTCAAAAGTGAGAAGTTTTGTGCGCTACGGTGATAGATTTTGAGGATGAAGGTGATATGCGACCCCGGAAAGGTGAGAGTTCGACGATATCAGGGCCCGCAAAGTGAGAGATTTTGTGTCACGCGTGTGAATAACTGTTGTTCTCCCTTATCAGACAGGAACTTATCCACGTTCGTGCTAACGGACAGGTGAGAGGATTTGTGCTTAGGTGAGAGATTCTGTGCGTGCGGCAATCGGCGTGAAATGAGGGTGATATTCGTGGATTGACATATCACCTGCATCTGCTACAGTCTCCTGCAATTTTGTGCGTCAGGCAGCCGACAACAGGAACCGGGCATGACCAGCAGCATAGACCGGCGGGTCACCTCTCTTCAGTACGCTCTCGATCTGTTTGTCGAGATGGCGCCTGTGCAAAAGCCCATTGACGAAGTCAAGAGCGACCAGGACATTGGGTTTCACAAGAACACGATTTTTGCCCGCATCATCGGGCTTGGCATGGTGGCTCGCCGCTTCGTCGACGCAGCCTACTTCATCGTTGCTCAAGAACCAGAGTCTCGCGACAGCTACGAAGTTTCGCTCAGTTTCTTCAAATGGCTGATGCGGTATGACAGCCGGAACACCAAGCACTTCTCCGCGGTCATCCGGGAGGTCAAGGCTTCCATGCTTGAGGTGACGAACGCCCCAGTGGAGACCGTCGACGGAGCAGGGCGCATCGTAGAGGATTCTGAATCTCGTGATGAGGAAGACGAGCTAGAGGACCGGGTGAATTCCCTCCAGGTCTCCACTGTCAGCAACGAGGATGGGGATTGGTTAGAGCTCATCGGACGTGTGCGCGTGCGCAACGGCTATATTCGCTTCCGCGTCCCAGAAGAGCTGCAACGGCTCATCAAGGACCCAGAGAATTCTTATTGGACCAGCCTGCTGGTCACCTCGCGGTTTACGCTCATCTACGCCCGAGGAATCTACGACCACGTTCTGCCTACTGTGGACAAGGGGCGGACGGACTGGTTGCCGCTTCAACTCGTGCGAAACCTACCCGGTAAGTCCTGGGCGAACAACAATGAGTTCAAGTTCTTCAAGCGAGACTACTTGGAGAAGGCGGTTGCACAGATTAATCAACTCTCGGACATCACCATCTCGTACGAGACTAGGGCAGGAACCCCGAAATCGCGCAAGCAGGACCAGATTCGGTTCAAGATGGAGCGCAAGGAGAGCGCGCAAGCATCCAAAGCCGCAATGCTCAACTCGGTCGCATTGTTCCAGACGTTACAGCGCGAATTTGGGCTGACGGACCGGCACTTTGACCGCATTGCTTCAAACCGAGAAACTTGGTCTGACGCAAGGATTGAACAGGCCATCGAGTACGTTCGCCGAGAAATCCGCCGCGGCAACAAGATCACGCGTGTCGCTGGCTATCTGATGAAGGTTATCGACGCTGGCGGCTTTGTTTCCGAAGCTGACAAGGAAGTTGACCGTATTCAGGCCCAAATAGCCGCCAAGAGTTCTGCTGAAGATGTGGCTAAGACCTCGACGCAAAGCGCAGTCGCTGCGAGCGTTGCTGCGGCCGATGCGGCGGCAGAGAAACGCCGGGCCGAGGAAACGCGCATGGCCATGGAATTCTTTGCTGCCGCCGACAAAAAGATGCGAGACGAGCTCGTTCGAAAGTTTGCCACTACGAACACTATCGGAATACGGACCATCGAGCGGCAAGGCCTCAAGCCCGCTGACGTCAGCGAAGCTAACATCATGGACCGTCCGACGATTGCTGCTTCGTTCTGCTCCTTTGTCGCGGGTGAAATGAGGAAAGCGGCGCGGACGCGCTCAAAGAACCAAAGCAGCCTTATCTAGCAGAGAACACGACAGCCGGTAACCCGCCCTCGAAATCAACAATGGAGCTGCAACAGCTCTACACCGACACTTCGGCTAGGCCAACGGGAGTCCACCGTGACCAAAAAAATCGGTACCTTCAGCAAGTCACCCAAAACGGGAGCCGCCAAGGGGGCGGCCTCGCCGGCGGCAGTCGCGAGCTTTCTCGAGTCCAGCGCTATGGTCGGGCGGGACCTGGCTGAGGAGACTACGCCAGCAGCCTCCCCGGCCGTGACTGGACAAGCTGCGCGAACCGCACGGGCTTCAACTACCGCGGACCTGGACGAGAACAGCGTCTATCGAACGGTCAACGTGAAGCTCAACAAGCGCCGGTACACCAACCTGAAATTGCTGAGTACGATGACCGAGACGTCCATGCAGCAATACCTGGTGGAGCTGGTCGACGAGCTCATCGAGCGTAACAAGGACATGCTGCCCACAATCAAATCCCGCTAGATCCTGACCTTGCAAACTTTAGCTACTGGCTCCCCCGCCGGGTCGGGCCTTGACCACGGTGGCATTAATCCAGAGCACATTGCGTCCGAAGCGCTCACCAAGCTGGCGGATATGGCCACGACGTAGGTGCGTCGCGGGGACGCGTGGGTACCGCCGTCATCGCCGCGCGTGTCCGGGGTTGGCGCGGGGGGAGGTCCAGGACCTTGTAAGGGTTTTAAACTGTAGGCGGATTCTGCGATCAAATCTGATCATTTACACCCGCGCGGCGGCGTAACGGCGTCAGGTGCAACTACTTTCGATCAGTGAGTTAGCGGTGATGTTACGAAACAACGTTCCTGTGGGGCGCTGCGCACGCTCTACGAAGCAATTGATGAAAGTTGCCAAGCCTGTTTGAGTCGCCAGAACCTGATCGCCTCAAGGTCGGATCCAGCCACTCGCGTTTCCAGAATGGCGAACAGACATCGGCACGATTCAGGATCAAACAGGGCATCCAGGGCTGTCGCTTTCCTGAACTGATCTGGCAAGAACTCAAGCAGCGCGGCTATAAGGGCAGTCCCGCCTGCGTGCAGAGTTGCGTGACCCGCCTCCTCTTTCCGCTGGGCAAGACCCCGCTTGTCCTGAAGCCCACGATGCCGATGCCGTCGGCCCGACGCGTGTTCGGATGGCTAGTCGGATGGAGGAACCTCGCCATCGAGGAGCCCAAAAGCGCGGACCACGAGCGGTTCGTGAAGGCGCTGTGCAAGATCGAACCCGTGGTGGGCGAGGTCCGCAGTCTCGCGCGGGAGTTTCTCGGACTCATGCACCGGCGAAGTGTGCTGCATTTCGATCGATGGTTGAAACGTTTGTCGTGCTGCGACGCTGAGGAAATGCGTCGGTTCGCGCAAAGCCTGAGCTCCGACTTACCGGCTGTGCGGGCGGCCTTCAGGCTGCAATGGAGCAATGGCCAGACGGAGGGTCATGTCAACCGGCTCAAGCTCCTCAAGCGCCAAATGTATGGCCGCGCCAATATCGAGCTTCTGCGGCTGCGGGTATTGAAGCCGAACTAAACCGGCCTGCCTTGTCCTACTGGACCCGCTAGTCCGGTCGCTATCGTCGGCGCGTGAGTTCGTGCGGCCAGGACGAGGCTGGCGTGCTCGCTTACGTTAGTCAGTAAGAAGAACGGTGGTAGTGGGGCGAAAAAGACGCCGGCAAGGGTCCTCCACGCGAATTCGCCGTCGTCACACAAATTGCGGAAGACCCATCTTTAGTACACTTCACGGCCACCGCAATGGCGTCCCTGCCGGCGAACACCTCGATCGGCTCACGTCGCTCCAGATCGACGATGATTGTTCCGTACTGGCGACCGCGCGCGATCGCCCAGTCATCGATGCCGACGACCCGCGGTCGTGGTTTGCGCTTGCGCCCAGAAGCTCTTCGCAATTCCCGCAGCACGGTGTCGGCACTGGTGCGCAAGCCCAAGGCGTTAGCAAGCCGGGCCGCCGCCTCACCACCGAGGGCGTGGCCCAGCGCGTGCAAAGCGCGAGCCTGCGATCGCGTACGACGTTGATACCGGCCCGCCAAGGCGTGGATGTTCTCGGCAAACGTACGACGGGGGCAATTGGCGTTCGTACACTTGAAGCGACGCACCTCAATAGCGAGAACGACCCGCTGCTCGAGCATCGGACGTTCTTCCAGCCTGTGCACATAGCGGCCGTGGAGTCGGTGACTCCAACGATGGCAGCCAGGACAACGTGCCGCGCGAACCATACTGCAGGCTTCGACAGTAATGGTCTCCCCGCACGCATCGCTGGAGACGAAGCGCTTGCCCACACGGGCGAGAATACGATCGATCCCACCGAGAACTTGCCTCATGGTAACGATCAACGTACGGCCAAACCGGCCGGGAATCAAGCCCTCGACTCGGCCGTCACACAAAGTGCGGGAGACCCACGATTACTACACTTCACGGCATCCCAGCGCTCTGTGGTGCAAGCCTCTGCATCCGCTGACTGGAGTGGTGCGTTGGCTCAGCGGCTTTGACGTTGTCGAACAGCATGAGCATTCGCGAGAGATCCTAACGAAGCTGGCGGAAAGGGTAGGGCGGGTCGAACGACATAGCCGCCAACTCGTTGTTGCGATGAGGGCCGAAAGGCAAGTTGTCGCGTTGCTGCCTGCTGCAGTGAGAAAACTTGAGTCGTGAGAGACGAAACCTGCACAGCCCATGGTGCGGAGCGACATTACTACGCAAACGTACCGCGATTACTACAGTTCACGACTTCGGGAAGAGTCATGACTTCTGTATAAGGAAATGAGGTAAACGTTCGATATTGGCCGAAATTGTGACCGTCATTGGCGGAAATAGCGATCTGCAACAGCTGCTGTACTTCACAGCGATGTCGGCGCTCTAAAGAAGCACCTCTAGCGAATGAAACAGCCGTCGCTTGTTCGGCTCGCTCGAGCGCTCCATTTCATGAATCACCTCGCGAAAGCACTCGAAAAAGCAATTAGCGGCGGGGCTCATTCCCACATCCTTACGCGACATGATGCAAACCGTCGACTGATCAACGACTTCCCGCAGTGGTAAAGCGGTCAATCCGTCTCGCATCAAGCCTATTTCAACGAGTGGCCATGGATAGACGCCCAGCATATCTGTTTGCGTGAGCAGCCCCAGCCCGACCGAGACGGAATGGGCGAGATGGATGGTTTTAGGCACCTGCACTCCGTGTTTCCTGAATAGCGCCTCCAGCATCGGCGCCTCCCCGGCGGGATCCCAGGTCAGCAGCCATTCTGCCTCTGTCAACTCGTGCAGCGTTCGGCTGTTTCGCTTTGGATGATCCTTGCGCCCGACTATTGCCGCCTGACTGGAGAATATGGGAACGGTTCGGAACTCGGAACGCACCGGCTCGTCTGGTGCGCGTCCTATCGAGAAATCCAGCGTGCCGTCGCGCAACAATGGCTGAACAATTGCCAACAGTCCCTCGTAGAACTCGAGCTTCACCTCGGGCATCAAAGCACGGAATTTGATGACCGTCGGCGGCAGAAAGGTCAGCGCGACCCACGGCGTCACGCCGATCGTCAGCTTGCTGGCGTTCGCGCCATGCATCATCCGGATCTCGGAATCCGCCCGCTCGAGTTGCTTCAGCACTGATTTGGCGTGAACTTGCAGTGCACGCCCGTACTCGGTCAACGAAACACCTCCCGAGTGGCGATGGAGCAACTGTACGCCTAGGTCGGCTTCAAGTTCGTGTAGCGCCTTGGTCACAGCAGTAGACGATACGCCGAGCGCACGGGCCGCCGCCCGAACCCCGCCGGTGTTGACAACGGCATTCAGCGTTTTGAGTTGGTGAAGTTTCATGGAATAGTGTTCGGTAGGTGATAACCAGTGGTTTGCACTTTAACTGCTGCTTGGCTATCGGTCAAAGCCGACTCTGAATATGCTCAGTCACCAAATGAATCAACCGGAAGGTGACATGGAGAACAGCGTAATTCCGCCGGGGCTCGGCGCAAGTGAGGAAGAAATGATTGACTTGCGGCGGCAACTACATGCGCGGCCCGAACTCGGGTTCGAGGAGTTCGAGACCAGTGATCTCGTCGCAAAACGGCTGCAGGAGTGGGGCTACGAGGTACATCGGGGTCTGGGCAAGACCGGTGTTGTCGGACAACTGAAGCGCGGCGATGGAAAGCGCCGCATCGGTATCCGGGCCGACATGGACGCGCTGCCCATCCACGAACTGACGAACCTGCCCTATGCGAGCCAGACACCAGGCAAGATGCATGCATGCGGCCACGACGGCCACACCACGATACTGCTGGCGGCCGCCAAGTACCTCGCACATGAAGGCTCCTTTAACGGCACGCTGAATCTCATCTTTCAGCCGGCAGAAGAAGGCCTCGGAGGCGCGAAGAAGATGCTGGAGGATGGTCTGTTTGATCTCTTTCCGTGCGATGCGGTTTTCGGGATGCACAATCTTCCGGGACTCGACACGGGCAAGTTTGGCTTCAGGCCAGGGCCGATCCAGGCTTCATCCGATACGGTGATCATCACGGTCAAGGGGCGAGGTGGACACGGCGCGGTGCCACAAAAGGCCATCGATCCGATCGTTGCCGCCTCACATATTGTGGTGGCCCTGCAGACCATCGTGTCGCGCACCGTCGCGCCTCTCGAGATGGCGATCATTACGGTGGGATCGTTCCATGCCGGCGACGCACCGAACGTCATTCCCGAAACGGTCGAGCTGCGACTCTCGGTGCGTGCATTGAAGGCCGAAGTGCGCGCGCTTCTGCGTGAGCGCATTATCGAAGTAGTGCACGCACAGGCCGCGGTTCATCGGGCATCCGCAACCATCGATTACCGAACCGGCAACCCGATGGTGGTCAACGACGTTGAGATGACCAGGTTCGCGCAGCAGGTGGCGCTCGACTGGCTTGGCGCCGATCGAGTCGTCGTCGACATGGATCCTGTCACCGGCAGTGAGGACTTTGCATATTTCCTTGAGCAATGCCGCGGTAGTTATCTGTTTATCGGAAACGGCGACGGCGAAGGTGGATGCATGTCACACCATAACCCTCACTACGATTTCAATGACGAGTGCCTGACAACGGGTGCTGGGTTCTGGGTGAAGCTCGCCGAGAAGTTTCTTGTGTAGGAATCTGGTTGCACTGACCTTTTGGACGGCGTGCCGGCATCAGTGTGGCCGGCTGCCGCTCAAAGCTAAAAGCAGACCAATTAGCAAAACGATCAATTGGTCATGGAACACCATTGGAGACAACAACATCATGGACGATATAGGTTTGCGAAACACGCGAGGCGCGGACGGAGGAGCCGCGCCCACCAGAGCAAGTGCAGGTGAGCGCGCCCGCAAGACGAAGTCGATCGCGGCGATCACTATTGGTAATGGTATCGAATTTTTCGATTTCACGACGTACAGCTTTTTCGCCCCCATCATTGGTAAGCTGTTCTTCCCTACCGGGGATCATCTGACGCAGTTGCTGCTGGCTGCAGCATCGTTCGGCATCGGTTTCATCACGCGACCGCTCGGTGGTCTGGTCATCGGCGCATATGCAGACCGTGCGGGCCGTAAAGCAGCGATGAATCTCACGCTGACACTGATGGCCATAGGTTCAGCGCTCATCGCCTTTGCGCCGACCTACGCAACTGTGGGCCTAGCTGCGCCGGTGCTGATACTCGGTGCGCGATTGCTGCAAGGCTTCGCACTCGGCGGTGAGGTCGGTTCCGCGACCACGCTGCTGATGGAGTTTGGCGGTGACCGAAAGCGGGGGCTGTACGGCAGTTTCCAGATCCTGAGCCAAGGCATCAACACGGTGTGCGGTGCGCTGCTGGCGGTTACGCTGAGCACCTTGCTGTCGCAGGATGCGCTTGAGAGCTGGGGATGGCGGGTGCCGTTCGTGATCGGCGTGGCTGCTGGGCTTGTCGCGATCTACATCCGCCGAAATCTTCGGGAAACGTTGCCTGAGGCCGTTGATTCGGAAGCGATCGAACTCTCCAAGCCCATCAAGGATGTCTTCAAAAATCACTCCAAGGGCCTGACGATCGGCATCCTCACCACGATCGGCGGCACGGCGGCCAACTACATCGTGGTCTATTACATCGCGTCGTACGCGGTGCAAGTGCTGAACTTTCCCATGTCGCTGTCACTATGGGCGCCTGTTGCTGCAGCAGCGATTATGGTGGTCTGCGCACCGATCGCTGGGATATTGTCCGACCGCATCGGCCGCAAGCCAGTCCTGGCGGTTTCGCGGCTGCTGCTCATCGCCGCGATCTATCCTGCCTTCATGCTGATCCACGCAATTCCGACGTTATTCGTCCTGGTCAGCGTGTGTACTGTTCTTGCGATCCTGTCGACGTTCACCATCGTCCCTGGTCTTGTGCTTCAGCCTGAACTGTTTCCTCGAACCGTGCGCGTCACAGGGATGTCGATTGTCTACTGTACTGGTGCCTCAATTTTTGGCGGATTTGCCCAGTTTTTCGCGACCCTGCTGATTCAGTTGAGCGGCAACGTGTTCTCGCCCGCGTGGTATCTGATCGGCTGCGGTCTCCTTTCCCTCACACCGCTGCCGTTCATGAAAGAGACAGCAGGCCGGCCTATCGATTGACGCAGCTTGCTAGTGCTATCGCAAATATTGCTGCGCTGACCCACCGCTATCCCTTTCATTTTTTCCTGGGAGCCTTCTATGTCTATTGTCATTTCTCGCCGCGCTGCTTGCCTATATGCAGTGTCCGCGCTGGGCCTGGCGTCCTTGCCAGTGCGCTCGCAACCCGCTTTCCCTGCCAGACCGATCCGGCTGATCGTGCCGTTTGCGGTGGGGGGCTCCACTGACCTGATCGCACGTGTGATCGCCGAAGCCCTGCGCAAGGAATTCGGGCAGGCCGTGATCGTCGAAAACCGAACTGGTGCCGCCGGTATGATCGGCACCGAGGCGATTGCCACGGCCGCCCCGGACGGCTACAGCATTGGCATCGGTACTGACAGCACCTGGATGGTCAACCCGCTCTTCTCGGGCAAGGCGGCGAAAGCCAACGAGCGGCTGCGCCCTTTCAATCTGGTCGGCTTGTGGTCCATGCTGGCCGTGCATCCCAGTTTCCCCGCCAAGGACTTTGTGGGCTTTGTCGCCGAACTCAAGCGTAAGCCCGGCGTCTATAGTTGCGGTGTGCCCGGCGTGGGCAGCTCCGGCCATCTGTTTGTCGAAGCCTTCAACGAAGCACTGGGCGTGAAGATCGTTGCCGTTCCCTACCGCGGCAACGGGCCAGCAATGACCGACAGCGTTGCTGGCGTGGTCCAAGTGGTGATGGACTCACTGCCGTCTGCAATGCCACATGTGCGCACAGGTAAGCTGGTGCCGCTGGCAGTGAGCGGCGCGGCGCGCCAGCCCGAATTGCCGCGCGTGCCCACCTATACAGAACTTGGCCACGCCGACTTGAATGAGCGAGCGGTTACCCGGCTCAGCCTGGTCATACCGAACCAGGTGCCCGCGCCCATTGCCGATGCCTTGCGCGCCGCCGCTGCCCGTGCTGTGCAACAGCCCGACGTTCAGCGTCGCCTGCAAGAGATAGGAGCGCAGTCCTCCATTGGCGACGAGCAGGCCTCGCGGCAGCTGATCGCCTCCGTGCTGGAGAAAAACCGCGCCCTGGTCAAGCGCGCCAACATCACCGCGCCGTAACAGCCTTCGCTGTACCAGTGCATCTCAGTCTAAGCAAACTCAGCAAATCGTCGCGTTGCGCTTGGTGTGCCCACTCATCCGAGCGGAAGCTGTTGAGCAATCGTTTCAATGAGTTCGCTCAAAGATACGCTTGATCGCAGTAAGTTAGTTCACTTTTTCAGCCATGCCGAATAGCCCCATCTCAAATCGCAAATCTCCTTCTATCGTGGTGATGGGAGTTTCCGGCTGCGGCAAATCCACTGTTGCCGAGGCATTCGCACAGGCACTCAATTGGCCACTCTTTGAGGGTGACGTTTTTCACCCGGCACTGAGCATAAGGAAGATGTCGGTAGGCATTGCGCTGACCGACGACGACAGGGCTGGGTGGCTGGATCATCTGGCGGGTCTGCTCGCCCCCCGCAACGACGTCAATGGCATAGTGCTGACCTGCTCGGCGTTGCGACGCAATTACCGTGACCGTCTACGTGCAGGCAATTCACAGTTGGGATTTGTATTTCTCGAACTGCCCTATGAAGCCGCGCTGCAGCGTGTGCAGTCCCGCTCCGGACATTTTTTTACTTCGGCACTGGTCGCCGATCAATTTGCAACGTTGGAAAGTCCGGTAAGCGAGCCGGACGTTCTCATGGTTAATGCCATGGATCCGATTGACGTGCTGACGCAGCAGGTCGTTGCCTGGGCACAGCGCAGTGGCTGGGCCCCCTGCGACAGTACAATGACTGTGGGCTCTTTGCTCATGGATTCTCGCAACCAAACCGAGCCTCATAAGTCAGAAATTTGGCGGACAAATGGTCTATGCTTGAGCGATAGTCATTGAGGGGCGCTCATGCGGGACGGGCGCAGCTTGGCTCACAACACGCTTGAAGAAATGCGCATCCTTGTGGTGCAATGCATGGCCGAGGGGGAGCATCCGGATGATGTCGCGGCGTCGTTCGGGATGAATCGTTCGTGGGCCCAACGACCTCGCGAAATTCGGGCCGCAACGCCGCCACGCGACCCTGGTGGCAATTGTAATGGAGGCCTGTGCGACGGTCACCGACGAGATCGTCGACCTGCATGACCGTATCTTCGTTGATCGATTTCCCGGACAGGTGAAACTGCTGTTGGTGCTTTTTCTTCGCGATGTTGAACAGTCGCCCACAAGAATCGTCGTTAGGAGCAATGTCTTGTCAACGGCTGGCTCGCCTGTCTTCAGATGGGTGAAATGGCGAGTGAAACCGGTCCACCCGTCGACCTCCATCAGCAGTTCGGTAATCTTGACGCGCGGCAACATCAGGGCGGTCTGGTCGATCGGATGGGCAGCGGCAACAGACGACTCTGTCTGAGCGCGACGAACTTCTCCGCTGGCAGCAGCTACTCGTCGAAGTCCTTGAATTGCCGCGAGCCCTGGACCCAGATGTCGCCGGAACGCAGGCGATTGCGCAGTTCGGACAGTGTGCACAATTCATAGTACCGGCGATCGATGCCGTTCTTGGCCAGCGCCGATGGCTCCCAGCGTTTCTTGACGAAGGACGTCGGCGCATTGGCCGGGACCTTTCGCGCATCGTTGAAGTTCATCGTCCGGATCGTGTCGACGGCTGCCAGCACGTCCTTGGCGGCCGGCGCGGCACGCAGCTTCAGGATGTCGAGAGACTCCGGCACATAGCGACGCAACGTCGAAAAATGGTCGCCCACCAGATGCAGGAAATCGAACGATTCCGGCTGGGCGATTTGCTCAGCTTCGGTGACACTCTTGGTGAACGCATGCTATGGCATCGCCGTTTCGATCGCCTCGAACGCGTCGCCGCCGTCCGGCCTTGCCACGGCTGGGCGCGGCCTGAGCGTGGTGGCCCGTTCTCGCGACAGCGCGAACGGGCCGGCGGGAAAGCGCCTTCAGAACAAGTGCTTTACACCCGGGTACGCCATGCGCGAGCGCGCACCGGCATCCTGCGCCGAGAGTTGCGCCGAGCCGTTGATGCCGCTGAGCCAGAAATTCTAGCGCCCATTAGCCTGGTTGCGCAACTCCACCAGGGTCAGGTCGAGCGTGGTCCGGCGGCTCATCTTGTACTGGTAGCTGAGCGACAGCATGCGCGCGCCGGTGCCATTGACGGTGTTGCCGTTCAGGTGCATGGAGAACGCCTGGCCGTAGGTCATGGAGAACACGTGGGGGCCCGTTTCATAGTTGACGGGAATGCCGAAGGCGTAACGGTCCTGCGTGGTGTTGGCAGTCCTGTCGTGCACGCGGTTGCGGTCGACCACCGCGCCAAAAACGCAGGCCTTGCCAGGTGTAGCCAATGGCCAGGCGGTCGGCGGTCTGGTCCAGCGCGCCTGCCGTTTGGGCCGGCAAGGTGCCCTGGCTGTTGCGCTCCATGTGGAAGTAGCCGATCTTGAGGCCCCTGTTGGTGTAGGTCGGCCCGAGATACCACGTGTGATTGCGGCCGTTGCCGGGTTGTTCGGCATCGAACGAGTACGAGGCGATGCCCGAGAAGCCAAAGTAGGTGGGCGCTTCCCAGCGCACGGTGTTGTTGAGGACGTTGCCGGCAAAATACGTGCCGTTGATGGTCCCCAGCACGTTGAGCGAGTTGGCCGCGTTTGGCGCGGCATCGAACGCGCCATGCGTATCGTTGATGAACCAGTGATGGCTGAAGTAGACCGACTGGCGGCCCAGCTGCAGCCGACCCCAGTCGGCGTGGTCGAAGCCGACGTAAAAGGCGCGCGCGGCCCCTTGGGCTCCGGTGTCCGCGGAGAAGTCCCATTCCAGGTGGTAGAGCGCCTTGAGCTGGCTGTTGAGCTCTTCCTTGCCGTCAAGGAAGAAAAGGCTCGTGTTGTTGGTTTCGCGGTCGGCGCGCCCTGTTGAACTGCCGGCGCGTCCCGCGCCGGTGGTGGACGTGGCATCCAGGCCCAGCTTGATTTGCCCGCCGAGCAGCACGCTCTGCGCGTGTGCCGGCACCGGCAGCAGGGTTGCCGCGCAAAGCAGGGCGGCGGCGCTGCCGGGTACGATCTTCTTCATAAATCTCCTCCAGGTTTGATTTCTCTTTGCTTTCTTTGGGACGCGGCCGGCCGCCCCGTCAGCGGCCGGCGCGCCAGGCTCTGGCGCTAACCCGCATATTTCGTGCTGAAGCTTAAACACCCGAGCTAGTGAGAAAGCACGAGTGAAATGGCGTTGGGGGCGTCTTCTCTGCCTGTTTTGCGAGCAACGTGCGTCGCTGCGGCCAAAGATCCCCCGACCCCATGTGTTCAGCATGGAGTGGAAGGCACCGTGTTTGAATCAGCCGGAGGCGAAGCGCTGTGCGGCGAGCAGGAAAGATTCTTGATGAGGAAACGCGCTGGCAAGAAAGAAGCGAATCCGGCGGGTGTTGCGCACGATGACGGCACCAACTTTGAGTAAGCGGCAGCGCAAGGTCCAGACCTGGGCGCGGGCCAGGTCGGTGCCGCCAGGCCGATCGTACGCAGGCGCTCCATCAGCACATAAGCCAGCGAAGCCAGTAGGAGACGGAACTGGTTCGGCCACCAGAGGTGGCAACTGGTGCGGTCGGCGAACAGGCCGAGCTGACATTCCTTGATCCGGTTCTCCATCTCGCCCCTCGCGCAATAGCCGCGTTCGTAAAGTTCCTGCGGTGCATTGGCGAGGCTGGTCACGACGAAGCGCGGGTTGGCGCCTGGGCATTGTGCTCGGCCTTGACGATTACGCGCCGCAGGCGGGACCAGGAGCCGGCCTGATAGGCAAACTCACTGAAGTGGCGCTGCGGCGCCTGGGTCGCTTCGAAAGCCTGGGGTAGCGGCCTCTCGCCAGGACTGCGAGAACGTGAGCAGGCGTGAGTTCTTGGCCAGGCCGACGACATAATCGACATCGTGGCGTTCGTACCAGGCCATCAGCAGCGGACGACAGAAGCCGGAATCGCCTCGGAACAAGATTCGCACGTGCGGTGATCTTGCCCCCGAAGAGTGGAGTTCTTAGCCCTATGTTCAAATACGAGCAAGGAGCTAAGACATGTCAGGCAAGCAAACGCGAGCGAAATACTACAAATTGGAGGCGGTTCGCCAAGTGAGGGCCGGCCAATCGATTGCGGTCACGGCCAAGGTTCTCGGCATTGCCAAGGGTAGCCTTGGCGCTTGGATGCGTCAGAGTGAAAAGGGAGAACTGGCGGCAGGGACGATTGGCAAGCCGGTGACCGTCACGCCTGAGCAGATGGAGCTGGCTCGGCTGCGGGCGGAGAATGCGCGCCTGAGAATGGAGCGCGATATCGCAAAAAAAGCCGCGGCGCGTTCAACCGGTCGTCGCAACACCGATGCTGGCGTGTAGTTTATCGGCGGGCGTCATAATATCCAACGTCTTTCTCGGGCGTTGATTCAACTGCAAAGCGATCCTGTCGAGATCAGCTTGTGAACAGCCGTCCAAGGGGGTGTCTTTGGGAAAGTATTGACGCAGTAGGCCGTTGGTATTCTCGTTTGTGCCGCGCTGCCACGGGCTTTGTGGATCGCAGAAAAACACCTGCACGTCGGTCGCGACCGTGAATTCCTTGTGCTGCGCGAGTTCCATGCCACGATCACAGGTGACCGACCGGCGCAGTTGCGCAGGCAGCTTGCGAACCTGTTTGCTCAGCGCGGATACAACGCTCTCAGTGTCCTTGCCGTTTACTTTTACGAGGATGGTGAAGCGCGAATGACGTTCTACCAGTGTCGCAATGTGCGTGTTGTTCGAACCGCTCAAGAGGTCGCCTTCCCAGTGCCCCGGAACCGCCCGATCCTCGGCTTCTGCCGGCCTCTCACGGATCGATACTGCTTCAATGATCTGTCCACGCGGTTGCCCCTTTGCTGACGCCTTCTTCGAGCGGCGCATCATTTGGCGCGTACGCAGGTGCTTCATCAGCTCCGCCTTCAACACTCCGCGCGCCTGAAAGAACAGGCTACGGTAGATCGTTTCGTGAGGGACCTGCATGGCTTCGTCGTCGGGATATTGCAGTTTCAACCAACCGGCGATCCGCTGGGGCGACCAATTTAGAGCGTGTTATGCACTTTGCAGAATGGGGACTGCATGAACAAGCATGAGCATGGCGAAGACGACGAAATGCAAGCCAGCCAGGGTTTCTGGCAGACGTTCATAGTCTCGTGCGAGCCGGCGAAAGCGATTGGCCCAGCCGAAGCTGCGTTCCACAACCCATCGTCTGGGCAGCAGGACGACGCCTTTCTTGGCTTCGGGCAGTCGAATCACCTGCAACTCTATGCCTTCATTGCGCGCCGCCTCTGCCGGCTCTTCACCGGTGTAGCACTGGTCTGCAAAGGCAACCTTCACAGTTTGGCCGCTTGCACGTTGTACCTGTTGCGCCAGTTCTTGGACTTGAGCCCGCTCTTGTTCGTTGGCGGGCGTTATATGTACCGCGAGCAAGTAGCCGAGCGTGTCGACGGCCATATGAACTTTGCTTCCCCGCTTGCGCTTGTACCCGTCGTATCCGGCCCTTGGTCCGCTTTCACATGTCGACTGCAACGTCCGACCGTCGAGAATCACGGCGCTGGGCTGGCTACGACGACCCTGTGCAACACGCAGTATCGAACGCAAGTCGCTCACCATTGCTTCAAAGCACCCCGCGCGCAACCAGCGCTGCGTTTGCCGATAGACCGCCTCCCACGCGGGAAATTGGTCGGCAGCAGTCGCCAGGCTGCTCCCGCACGTGCTATCCAGCGCAGCGCATTGAACAATTCGCGCAACTCATGCTTGCGCTGTGGAGCGCCCTCGTCCATCAGCATCAAATACGGCGCTACAAAGTTCCATTCCTCGTCCGACACGTCCGTCGGGTACGGTCTGCGTTTCGTCATCTCCCTATGACATGAGCCGTGACGAAAAGTGCATAACACGCTCTTCTATGAGCAGTCTTTTGTCAAGCCGCGTTCCAAACTATCAAATTGCTTCATATGCAAAGCCTCCACACCTCGGGAGATCGGGGCGGTTGGGGTTGCTGTAATCCACGATGGCCTGAAGCCGCTTCTTGCGCTCGTGAGCCTTAGCGGCTCACCACCTTCTATCCGCTGGCGTTGGAGCCAGCCTCATCCTGATGCGCGTTACGCCAGCAATTTGGGAACATGCCCCATCTAGAAGAACGGTTGCTTTGCAACCCGAGCGTGTTACGGGCACGTTCACTTCCGACCATATGCACTTCGTATTACATTGTCCAATGACTGTCGCTGCTACCCTCCCTTGGGTGGGCTAGGCTGGTTTCAAATGGGCGCCTTGGGGGATTACTCCATCCTTCAGATAGCGCCATAGTGCAATTGCGAGACGTCGCGCGATCGCGACGATCGCAATTCGTCGGGCCCGGCGATTTGGTCCAGTGCCCTGGGTACGCTGGTTGAACCATCGTGTCAGCGCACTCTCTGGTTGGTAGCGAATCCAAGACCAGGCCATCTCAACCAGCAACGCCCGCACTCGTCGGTTGCCCTGCTTGCTGATTCCTTGGTCTACACGGCTCTCGCCGCTGTCGTAGGGCTGAGGCACGAGGCCAACGCACGCACCAACCTGTCGGCGGTTGTCAAACTCGCGCCAGAACAACTCCAATACCAATCGCGCTCCGCCAACTGCTCCGATGCCATTCAGGCGCGTGAGGTGACCGATCTTCGCGCGTGCAGGCTCGGGCAGACTCGTCGGGCGCGCTTTCTCTAGTGCCGCCAGTTGCTGTTCAGCCAATGCCAGCCGCTCGCACTCGCGTAGCAACCGTTCTTGGAACTCGACCGGTAGTGAGGTGCCGTCGTGACACCGTACCTCGTCGCGAGCGAGCCGGGCTGAGAATTTCTTGCTGTCGACTTCATCCCAGCAACCGAGCGTGGCCAGTAGCTTACGCATGCGGTCGCGGTGCTGCAGTACCTCTTTCTGCAACTGCCCACGATCGCGCATCAGATGGCGGGACGCTTCATCCTGCAGCGACGGCACGTGGATTGCCCGCATGCGGTCGCGCTCGCCTCGTAGCCATGCACGCAGATTGAGGACCAGTTTGATGGCATCGAGCCGATCCGTCTTTGCGCGTCGCTTCTGGCGTTCCACGGGAATGCTCGCGGGATCGACCACGTAGCATTCGATGCCGCGAGTCCGCAGTGCCCGGTAGATCCAGAACGCGTCCTGCCCGGCTTCGTAGCTCACCACGATCCGCGTGCCCATCGGCAACGACCACTTCTGCCTATGCCGTTCGACCAAGTCTAGTACCGCTTGCAGGCGCCGCGCAGCATCCGGTTGCGCGACGGTGTGGACCGCCGCACTATTGCGCAGACCATCCTGGAGTGCAACCTTCCACTTCGCGGTAGCCAGTTCCAGTGACACCGCCAGCACAACTTCCTCTGGGTGTGATCTATCTGCCTGATCTGTGCGCATGATGCTCTCCTTTGAGCAACCCTCGACTCGCTGATTTTAGGTATCAGTTCGTCGATCTCCCCCACCCCCTGCTGCATAGGATCTAGCTGCAGCTTGCTCGCAACCAACTGGCACAGCCTTGCGTTAGCGGCGAGACGGCATGGCTTCGGTCGTTTTGCCCGTTCCCAGGCGTTTGCATCCGCCAGTGCCGCCCGGCATTTCGTCAATCCACCGCCACGCGCAACTTCGCGACTGATCGTCGATGCAGATCGGCCCAAGCTACCCACAATCTGACGCAACGACATGCCTGCGCAGATGCCACGCGAAATTTCCTCTCTTTCCGCTAATGTCAAAGCCTGCGGTGACCGTTTCCTCGTCGTCGGCATGATTCCGCCGTTGAGCCTTACGATCGCATGGATTGACGCTGCGTGCTTGCCAAGTGAGCGCCCGATGTCGCTTAACGATTCACCATCCTTCCATCTACGCCATAGCATTGCCTTCTGTTCAGGCGACAGTCCACGTCTTCTCTTCTTCAACTACTTTCCCTCCTGGGTCGGTATTAGACCAGAAGGTGTTGCGACGACCGGTTGAACGCGCCGCGGCTTTTTTTGCGATATCGCGCTCCATTCTCAGGCGCGCATTCTCCGCCCGCAGCCGAGCCAGCTCCATCTGCTCAGGCGTGACGGTCACCGGCTTGCCAATCGTCCCTGCCGCCAGTTCTCCCTTTTCACTCTGACGCATCCAAGCGCCAAGGCTACCCTTGGCAATGCCGAGAACCTTGGCCGTGACCGCAATCGATTGGCCGGCCCTCACTTGGCGAACCGCCTCCAATTTGTAGTATTTCGCTCGCGTTTGCTTGCCTGACATGTCTTAGCTCCTTGCTCGTATTTGAACATAGGGCTAAGAACTCCACTCTTCGGGGGCAAGATCAGATTTCGATATTGGCGGAAATTGTGACCGCTATTGGCGGAGATAACGATCTGCAACACCAGTTGCGCAACGTCTAGTCCGACACGCCCAGCTCCATCGACAACTCACCGGTCGTCTTCCCGCAAGCCCAGAAGGCAGGGGAAGTTGCCGAGCGACGTTAGCAATGACTTCCGGCACAGCCGCACATCGAACAATCCACCAAATTCTCGAGGCGAGCCCGGGCGCGATGTTAGCTTTAGCGAGGATCTCCTCAAAGGCCTGTCGCCATCCACCCGTGTCGACGAACTCATTGCCATTCGCTTTTTCGTTGGCTGCGATCGCGGCATGTCTTGCAGTGTCGGCCTCGGTTGGTCACATGAACCACGACTGATGGGCGATGCAAGTACTGAGCTACGGCAGCGGGGCGAGGTTATTGAGCGACATCCTGCATGAAGTGGATCGTCGAGACGGGCGGCGACAAAGCAAGGGAAAACACCAATCCCGGGCATCTTCTTAAAGGTGATATATTCCGCTAACATGTTAGCAACATATATCAACTCGAAGAATATGCCAGAAGGCACAGGAGACCTCATGATCAATCGACGGACCTTTTTGCGCGGGGCACTGGGCGGTGCAGCATTGGCCCTTGGGGCTCCGGCCATCGCGCAAGACCGGCCACTGCGCCTTGGATTACTCGCACCACGATCAGGAGTCGGGGCGTTTCTGGGTGAGGACAGCATCCGGGCCGTGAGATGGGGGGCGGATCGCATCAATCGGTCCGGCGGCATCGCGGGCAGAAGAGTGGAGCTCGTCGTCCAGGAAGAGACGACACCAAAGGACACCATCGAGCGCTTCCGGCACCTCGTGCTCCAGGAAAAAGTCGATGCCGTGCATGGCCTCATCTCCACGGGTGTCACCCTGGCCGTCGCGCCTGTTGCCGAGGATGAGCGCGTTCTTCTGCAGTGCTGGGATGGCACGACCCAGAACGGTGTTCAGGAGTCGATGCCGAAATCGCGCTTCGTGTTTCGTTCCACCGACAACGAGTGCGAAGCGGTGATGGCCGCACTCATGGTCATAAAGCACTACAAGGGCAAGTTTGTCACCGTGGCGGGCATCAACCCGGACTATTCCTATGGCCGCAACTGCTGGGATACGTTCAAGGCGCTGCTCGAAAGGTTCGGGATCAAGGCCAAGGTCGTATCTGAGCAGTGGGTCAAGGTCGGCGCCACGGACCACACGACCAACGTGGCTGCGCTGAATGCGTCCAAGCCCGATCTGATCTTCACCTCGCTCTTTCTCTCGGACTTGCCGATCTTCCTGCGCCAGGCGTCCGCTTCCGGATTGCGATCCATCATTGCCTCGACCGTGGCAGGAGGGCAGATCAATGACCTGAGAAGCAGTTTCGTCCCGGAAGGTACCGTGCTGGGGCACAACACCTTCTTCTTTGCCTTGCCGGGGGCATCCGAGCTGCAGAAGACCTTTGTTTCGGAGTACCAGGCGCGCTACAAGGCTGTGCCGACCTCATCGGCGGACCGTGCGTACTTCAACCTGATGGCCTACAAGGCTGGCGTCGAGAAGGCCGCCAAAGCCACTGGCCGGTGGCCAAAGACGGATGAGATCGCGGAATCGATTGTGGGCGCCGAAGTCGAAAGTTTTGGCGGACGTGGACGATACCGGGCTGACAAGATCGCCGAGCAGATGTTCTACCAGGGCTTGGCCAAACACCAGAGTGACTATCCGTACCCGCTGCTGTCGGATATCACGGTGGTGTTCTCCGACAGACTGCAAAAGCCCGCAGGCGCGGACTACTGGCAGTGGATCAAGAGCGCTGATTTCCGCATCTGATCTTCCGCCACCCGAGCAGCGCCGCTGCGGGTTTCTCGCGGCGCACGGCGTCGCGGATCACCAGAACATCGTGGTCTTGGCGCGGCACCTTCTACAGGGGCATCCCTATCGGTCCGCCCCTCCATCCCGGAGCAAAGCCGTTGTGCAATATTTGAATCTCATTCTGGCAGGCCTGTTCCAGGCGGCCGTACTGTTTCTCGTGGCCTGCGGGTTGCAGTTGATATTTGGTGTTCAGAAGATCGTCAATCTTGCTTGCGGCTCTTTCTATGCCCTTGGCGCCTTCTTCGCGATCACTGTTGTTAGCATCGTGCAGCAATGGCAACTGCCAGCGCTGCTGCTGATCCCTGTGTTGGTCCTTGCGGGCTTGGCGATCGGGTTGGTCGGCGCACCCTTGGAACTGATGCTGCGCCCGGTCTATCGGCGCGACCCCAGCTATCAGTTGCTGCTGACGTTCGGCCTAGTGCTGATGTTCCAGGATGTGTTCCGGTTCTTCTGGGGAGCAGCGCCGCGCTCGATGGATACGGCATTGTACGGTGCGTATGGAACGCTTGAGGCTCAAGCCGTCAGCATTCCCATCTACAACCTGCTCGTGATTCTGGCCAGCATTGCCATTGCGCTGATACTGGGCCTGACACTCAAGCGCAGTCGGGTCGGCCGGATCGTGCGCGCTACCGCCGAGAACAGGGACATGACAGAAGCATTGGGAGTGAACGCCTCGCGAGTCTTCACACTTGTGTTCACCGTAGGCTGCATCCTGGGAACGGTCGGCGGCGCGCTAATCGTCCCGACTTCGGCGGCCTCACTGACGATGGCGGCCGAACTCGTCGTTGACGCCTTTGCCGTCGTGGTGATTGGCGGCCTGGGGAGCATGGCCGGAGCCGTAGCAGGCGCGGTCATCGTCGGCCTGATGCGGACGGTCGCTGTGACGTTCGCCTCTGAAGTCGAGATTCTCTCCATCTATCTCGTTGTCGTGGCCGTTCTGCTGTTCCGCCCCAAGGGCCTGTTCGGAAAGGAGGCTGTATGAGCGCGTTGCCCGAGACGCTTCCGGCCTCGACGCCGGCGGCACGACCACTCTTGCTTGGCGGTGTTGGTCCATTGGTGATTCTCCTGGTGGGCTTGGCTGTGTCGCCGGTCTTGCTGAGTGCCTATGCCACCGTCACGCTCATGCCGGTGATTGCCTACGGCATTGCAGTACTGGGAATGAACATTCTGTTCGGATACACAGGAATGCTGTCCTTCGGACACGCCATGTTCCTCGCGATCGGTGCCTACTGCGCGGCCGTGGCGACTCAACACGGAATCTTGTCGTTCGAGTGGATTCTCCTGGTTGCCTCGGGAGTGGGCGCATCCATCGCCCTTATCGTTGGCGCCCTGTGCGTGAGGTTTACCCACATCTTTTTTGGCGTACTGACATTGGCCATCGGGATGCTCCTGCACTCCTTCCTGTTCAAGTTCTATGACCTCACCGGCGGCGACCAAGGCATGCGCGTGCTGCGGCCGACGCTGCTCGGGCAGACATGGGACATGAGCGCCACACAGTTTCTCAGCGGGCCGTTCTACTACTACTGTCTGGTCGTGTATGTGGTGTTCGTCCTGGTGACCTATCGCATGATCAAGTCTCCCGTCGGACTGCATCTGCAAGCCATCCGGGACAACGAGAACAAGGCGCGATATCTCGGGGTGCATGTGTATCGCCTGCGACTCGGCGCCTTTGTCCTGTCAGGCATGCTGGGTTCCATTGGTGGGGCTATGCTCGGAGTCTCGACCGGCCTTGCCGACCCGGAGCTGGCGTACTGGACCCAATCGGGAAATCTCATCTTCATGCTGGTCCTTGGTGGGGCCGGCACATTCTCAGGCCCGGGCGTCGGCGCGCTCATCTTCGTCCTGCTCCAGGACATCGCGGCCTCCGAAACCCAGTATTGGCGATTCCTGCTGGGCGCCACGCTGACGGTTCTCGTTCTCGCACTTCCGGATGGGTTGCTCGGAACCCTCTCGAAGTACCGCGGACCCGGCAAGAACCCAGGAGCACAGCCATGAATATGATACTTAGTGCTCAAAATGTTTCCAAGGCCTACGGCTCGTACCAGGCGTTAAGGGACGTCTCGTTGAACATTGGCGATACTGAGTTCGTCTCGATTGTCGGTCCCAACGGCGCAGGCAAGACGACGCTAGTCAATGTCCTGACTGGACTGTCCAGGCCCACGAGCGGATCCGTGCATTTCAGCGGCCGGAGCATCGCCGGAATTGGCCCTGTCAGGCTGGCAGCCATGGGCATGGCCCGCTCATTCCAGCTCGTGAATGTCTTTCCCAGCCTTTCCGTCTGGGAATCGATCGCCGTGGCAGTTTCATCCAGGCTGGGCAAGGCGCGCAATCCGTTCGCCACGCTCTTCAAGAGCCGTCAAATAGATGACGAAGTCCAGCGGGTCGCGGCCACTTTCGGGTTGTCTCAGAAGTTGACGACAACGACCGGCGAACTTTCCCAGGGAGAGAAGAAGCTGCTCGATATCGCAAGCGCCTTCGCGTTGCGTCCCAGGGCCATCCTGATGGACGAACCAACCTCCGGCGTGGCCAGCGCCGACAAATACGACATCATGGAATTGCTCGTCAAGGCGGCGCGCCTGCAAGGGGTCGGTACGATCATCCAAGTCGAGCATGATATGACCCTTGTCGCAAGGTACTCCCACCGCATCGTGGCGCTTCAGGAAGGGCGAGTGATCGGAGACATGACGCCAGATGCCTTCTTCAAAGACCCGCTCATGCTGGAGGCCGTCATCGGACCGGCGCACAGCAAGCAGGCTCAATCCGCCGGGGAGACGCTGCTATGCTGAACGTCGTTGATCTGTGCGTAGAAATCCAGGGCAGCCGGATTCTGCGGGGTGTCAATCTTGACGTGAAGCCTGGTGAACTGGTGTGCCTTCTGGGGCGCAATGGCGCCGGCAAGACCACCACGTTCCGGACGCTGATGGGCTACCTCCGCCCGGTCTCGGGCCACCTGCGGTGGCATGATCAAGATCTGGCGAAGCTGGCCACTTGGCAGGTCGCGCAGCAGGGCATCGGCTTCTCGCCCGAGGAATCCGAGGTCTATGCCGACCTGACGGTTGAGGAAAACATCGAACTCCCGACCTGGACCCGCACGCGCGGGCGTTCCGCCGCCGAGCGCATCGCAGAGGCCTACCGGATCTTCCCCAAGCTCGAGCGATATCGAAAACGCGGCGGCGCCGAACTCTCTGGCGGTGAGCGAAAAATGGTGTCGATTGCACGCGCGCTCGCTCTCGATGCGGAGTTGTTGCTGCTCGACGAGCCATTCGAAGGGCTGTCGCCAGCCATCATTCCGCAGGTAGCAGAAGGGGTCGCGGCGATCCGCCAATCCGGAAAGGCCATCGTGATGGCGGAATCCAACTTGCATCACGTGCCTGAATACATTGACAAACTCTTCGTCATTGAACGAGGGGAAATCATCTATTCAGGCTCACTCGAGAATGCGCTTGCGAGCCCGGATGTGATGAGCGTGATCGCCGGAGCAGTGGAACTGTAATGCACATCACAACAAGGAGTAGCTATGAAAACCTACACAGGTGATCGAACCATCGATGGCGTCAAGGTGCATGTTGATGGCAGGCCGCTGCCCGACAAGGCAGATATTCAACGCTATACGGACATGGGATTCGAATGGGGCTACGAAGGGCAGGAACCCAGGCAGCTGGCCTTCGCGCTGCTTTTCGACCATACGGACAACGCCGGGCTGGCCCGCTCATCCTCGGAAGCCTTCATGCGAGCCATGGTGGCGAACCTTTCGAACGAATGGCATCTGACTTCGGAAAGCATCGAGGAGTTCCTGCGCATCGCCTGTAGTTGAGTCGGCACTGGCGATTCGCGATCAATTTGCCCCTGAATTTCAGTCTTTCAACCCGATTTCCACGAAGGTAATCATGGAACTTCAACACAGCTGTATGAGCGACAGACAACGTCGCTATCGCAAGGAATACAGGTATCGCGTGGCAGGGTGGTACCACGGATGGCTGCATCTGATGATCATCGCGATGAGTGGTATCGCGGCCATCTACATCTACACGTCCAATCTCGTGAGTGTGCAATGGCGGGATTGGCTGGCTCTGCCGTTGGGGTTCCTTTCCTATCAGCTCGCTGAATATCTTCTGCACACACAAACAATGCACAGGCCGCGCAAGAGTCCCATGCTGAGGGCACTGTATATCCGGCACACCCTCATGCATCACCAGTTCTTCACGGAGCAGGAGATGCGATTTGCGGATCACCGCGACTGGCGCGTGACATTCTTTCCCCCGTTCACCATGATCGTGTTGACGCTGCTGTCGCTCGCGCCCTCACTGACCGCCGGCCTCATCATTTCTCCCAACTTTGGATGGCTTCTGATGACTGCCCTGACGGGCAGCTATATGTTCTACGAGGTCGTTCACTTCTGCTGCCACGTCGATGACAACTGGCTGGTCCGCAATCTGCCCATCATCAATACCGCGCGAAGGCATCACCAGGCGCACCATGACCAAGCATTGATGATGGAAGTCAACATGGGAATCGGTACGCCCATTTTCGATTGGCTGCTCGGAACCTCCGACCTGGATCGCGGCTTCTTCGGTCATCTGTTCAATGGGTACAGCAGCAAGTACCTGAAGAAGAATCTGCGCCGGACGTCTCGCACGCCCAAGCCGGGCAACGTCAAGATTCCCGAGTCGCGCACGGACGCCCATTGAAACCGAATCGTCACCCCAGGAGTCCACGATGCCGTTCAAGTTCAAATTCATTCTCTCGATTCTGATTTTCGGCGTGTTCGCGCTGACCGGCCAGTACGAACTCTCGCACGATCTGTCCCGGCCGGCTTATGTCGCCTTCTTCCTTGCGGTGTTCATGGTGCTGTCGATCTGGATTTTCCCGGATGTCAGCCGGGATGCTCCCGAAAGGGAGGGCGGAACGCAGTAGGAAACCGCGATGTTCCGGGCAAAGTTATGTTGTGCCGGCGGTCTTGGCTCCGTGCGCGCAGAGCACGGAGCCGAGCGCTTCCGTACGCGCGCGTGCCGCCGTCACTTTTCGATCGTCTCGCGAGAAAAGCTCTCGATGTAGTCGATCAGGCGATCCGACGCGGCCGCAGCATCCGCCGGCTTGCCCTGGCTTATGGCTTTCGCGATCTTTGCATGAAGCTTGGCGGCCAATGGAAGGTCGCCCGTGCGGCGATAGTGTTCAAACCAGAAACGCCGGGACAGGCCACGCATCAATGACATCGTCTTGACAATGAATTCGTTTCGCGCTGCGTCCCACATCCGCTCGTCCAGTTCACGGTCAAGCTGGGAAAACAGCTTCTCATCATGCTCTGCGGCGGCTTGGGTCAATCCAGCTTCAATGTTGGCGAACTTGGCCCTCTCCTCCACGGTGGATCTCTCGGCAGCAAGCCGAGCCAGCAAACGCTGAACTTCACGCCGCAGTTCCAGCAAGCGCAGTTGGGTCAGGATGTTTGTTTCGGAAACGAACACCCCGCGCTTGGGAACGATGGATACCAGTCCCTCCATGGCGAGACGTTGCAATGCCTCGCGAATGGGGGTTCGGCCGATCTCCAGGGATTCAGACAGGCTGCTTTCAGACAAAGCCATGCCGGGCGGTAATTGGAGCGTGATGATCAGTTCCTCGATGGCTTTGTAGGCTTGCTCGGCGAGCGATGGCGCTGGCATGCGCTTTGCCATCTTGGTGGTCCGCTGCCTGCTGAGTTCGCCAGGTCCGGCGTCGGTCGTAAGTCCGCGCGTGTTGGCTGCCTTGTTGGATGTCCGTCGCATAGCCCTCTGATTGTTCGCGATGGCGAGGCATCGATGCTCGCCCAGGTTGAGTGTTGAAGCTGTGTAGGGTTGATATGTTAGCTGAATGGCTTTCGCCCGTGGCCCTGCCGTGGACATATCCGACGGCAAAATCGTTTCCATTCGCCAATAAGAAGAGGCTCATCGCGGGTATAGTTTTGCATGCGGCTAATATATATGTACAATATTAGTCATGCACAAATAGCTGCCCTGACGGGGTGGCATCAACATTGGAGACAAGCATGCGGTTCAAGGACAAGACTGTTTTTGTGACTGGCGCTGCCAGTGGCATTGGTGACGTGACGGCGAGGATGTTCGCCGCCGAGGGTGCTCGCGTCGTGCTCGCGGACTTGTTGGAGGATGAGGGCGTCGCAGTGACGCAGGCCATCAATGAAACGGGCGGGGACGCGTCTTTCGTCAAGCTCGATGTGTCGAGCGAGACGGACTGGAGGCACGCGATAGCGTCCGCGGAAAAGGTCTTTGGGGCCGTGCATGTCGTTGTCAGCAATGCCGGCATCAGCGGAATGGTGCCGGACCATGAAAATGTTGAATACATGGACCGGCTGACGTCGGTGCATATTCGTGGGACCTTCCTGGCGATTCGGCATGGGGCGAAAGCGATTGTTCGGGCCGGTGGCGGATCGATCGTGACGGTGTCGTCGGTTGCGGCCTACTGCGGTTTGCCGGGCCTTCACATGGGCTATGCCGCGGTCAAGGCGGGCGTGCTGGGAATGACCCGGTGCGCAGCCGGTGAATACGCAAGATCGGGTGTGCGCGTCAATGCGATTGTGCCGGGGCTGCTGCCGCCGATGAGAACGTCCGTGGTCTCCGCGGATCCGGCCATGCGGAAGAAGTTCTTCGAGACCGTGCCGCTCGGTGGCACTGGAGGCAGAGAGGATGCCGCCAATGCCATTCTGTTTCTCGCATCGGATGCGGCCGCCTACGTCACCGGTGCCGAAGTCCTTCTGGATGGCGGTTTCCTCGCCTACCGATGCTGAGGCCGGCCATGCCTGTCTTCGTGGGAGTGCATGGTGCCTGGTCCGGCGGGTGGGCGTGGTGGCGGATGCATTCGCTTTTCCTCGGCAAGGGCATCCGCTTCGTAATGCCGACCTGTACCGGCTTGGGGGAGAGGGCGCACTTGCTGAATCCTGGCATTGACCTGAACACGCACATCGAAGACATCGTTCAGGTCATCGAACACGAAGATCTATCCGATGTCGTGCTCGTTGGACACAGCTATGGCGGGATGGTTGCGACTGGCGTTGCTGCGCGGGTGGCCAATCGGATCCGGCGGCTGATTTACGTCGATGCGCTGCTTCCGGAGCCCGGCGAGTGTGCGCTCGACCTCTTGCCACGGGTACAGAGTCGGGGCGTGCTGGAAGCCGCGCAGCAGAAGGGATTCGGGTGGCTGATTCCACCCACGCCCATGCCCGAGGACACGCCCACGCGTGATGTCGACCTCGCAGCGACGCGACGAGGGCCTCAGCCCTTGCACACGTTCACATCCGCACTGCCGGCGAGGGATCATGCGAGCCGTCTCCCGGCCACGTATGTCTACTGCACACGGATCGGTCTGTACGACAGCTTCGGCAGTTCTGCCGCACGCGCCCGCGGCCATTCCGGCTGGACGTTTCACGAGCTGAATGCAACGCACAACCCGCACATCACGATGCCTGAGCGCCTCGTCGAACTTCTGACGCAGGACATCGAACGCAGCAGTAGTCCCTCGAGCTGAGGACGCTGGCGACAAGAAGTTTCTCTGGCGCCGCACCACATCCCTGGCGGGATGCGGTGATGAGTGCTCGTGCTTACCGACATTCTTTTCACACAAGGAGCGTGTTCCATGCTCGGTTTGATGCAAGTTCGTCCGCTTTTGATTTCCAACCTGATCGACTTTGCTGAGCGCCACCATGGTGAAGCCGAAATCGTCTCTCGCCGCGTTGAGGGCGATATCCACCGCTGCACCTGGGTCGACGTCGCACGGCGCGCGCGCTGCGTGGCCAACGCGCTCGACGCCGATAAGCTGGCATTCTCCGAGCGGGTGGCCACGCTGGCCTGGAATGGCTACCGCCACCTGGAGCTCTTCTACGGCGTCTCGGGCTCGGGCCGCGTGCTGCACACCATCAACCCGCGCCTGCACCCCGACCAGATCGCCTGGATCATCAACCACGCCGAGGACCAGGTGCTGGCCTTCGACACCAACTTCCTGCCGCTAGTGCAGGCCGTGCATACCAAGTGCCCCACGGTGAAGAAGTGGGTGGCGCTGGCCGACGCAGACAAGCTGCCGCAGGACACCGGCATCCCGAACCTCGTGAGCTACGAAGCCTGGATCGCGGGGCAAGCTGACACCTACGACTGGCCCGAGTTCGACGAGAATTCCGCCTCCAGCATGTGCTACACCAGCGGTACCACCGGCAATCCGAAAGGGGTGCTGTACAGCCACCGCTCGACCACGCTGCACGCTCTCGCAGCAACGCTGCCGGACGCGATGAATCTGTCGGCCCGCGAATCGGTGCTGCCAGTGGTACCGATGTTCCACGTCAACGCCTGGGGGCTTCCATATTCCGCGGCCCTGGCGGGCTGCAAGCTTGTGTTCCCAGGCCCGGCACTGGATGGCAAGTCCATCCATGGGTTGATCGAGGCCGAGAAGGTTACATTCGCCGCTGGCGTGCCGACCGTCTGGCAGATGCTGCTGGCGCATACGCAGGGCAATGGCCTGAAGTTCAGCACTCTCAAGCGGACGATGATCGGCGGCTCGGCCTGCCCGCCAGCCATGATCAATGCCTTCCGCGATCAATATGGCGTGGACGTACAGCATGCGTGGGGCATGACGGAGACAAGTCCCCTGGGCACTCTGTGCATGCTGAAGGAAAGGCATCTGAGTCTGGAAGCTGAAGCGCAACTGGCGATCCGGCTCAAGCAGGGGCGCGCATTGTCAGGGTTGGACATGAAGATTGTGGACACCGACGGCAAGGAATTGCCCTGGGACGGTGAGACCTATGGGGATCTCCTGGTCAAGGGGCCGTGGGTGATCAAAGCGTACTTCAAGAGCGAAGGCGGCGATCCGTTGGTGGACGGATGGTTTCCTACTGGCGACGTAGCCACGATCGATGCGGACGGTTTCATGCAGATCACTGACCGCAGCAAGGACTTGATCAAATCTGGCGGCGAGTGGATCAGTTCCATCGACATCGAGAACATCGCTATGGCGCACCCGGCCGTGGCCATTGCCGCGTGCATCAGCGCTCACCACCCGAAGTGGGAAGAGCGGCCGATTATCGCTGTGGTCAAGAAGCCTGGCGCAGAGGTCACGCGCGAGGAACTGCTCGCGTTCTACGAGGGCAAGACGGCCAAGTGGCAGATCCCGGACGATGTGGTGTTTATGGAAAGCATCCCGATCGGTGCGACTGGCAAGATCCTGAAGATGCGCCTGCGTGAACAACTCGCCGACTACCGACTGACAACTACTGAGGCCTGATAGCTAGACCAGACTTGGTATGCCGCAGCCGTGTTCGCTCAGGTGCTACGGCTGCAGGCAGAAGACACCCATGCGCGTCGCCTCGGGAGCGCGAATTGACCACACTGCAGAAACCGGAGGAGCCGCGACGCTTAACCCTGAACGGGACTCGGTGGTGGTCATGGCGTCACAGACAAAAGAAATACAGCCCTTGGCTGCATGACTGAGGCGACAACTACCTTGACGCGCGCCGACCTCGGCAAGGCACGTGAGCACATTCGTCGAGCGCGAATGCCGCCGAAGGCTCCAGCACGCATTAATCTGTAATCGCCTTGTCATCGCCGACAAAGGAACGACATGAAATTCCCTGCGTATGACTACATCGTGATCGGCGCCGGCTCTGCCGGATGTGTACTTGCCTCGCGGCTGAGTGAGGATCCTGGGTTCAAGGTCCTGCTCCTGGAGGCGGGGTCGTCAGCATCATCGGTCTTTGTCCGCATGCCAGCGGGCATTCGCGTGCTCTATACGAGCCCGAAATACAACTGGCGCTTTTGGACGGAGCCTCAAACGTACTTGGATAACCGTAGCATCTATATTCCCAGAGGCCGGGTCGTTGGTGGTTCATCTTCGATCAACTCCATGATCGCGATCCGTGGAAATCCTTCAGACTACGACGGTTGGGCGTCGCAGGGCCTGCCGAATTGGAGCTATGAACAACTTCGTCCGTACTTCCGGAAAACGAAGACGCGTCACTGATCACGCCTAATAGGGACGGAAATCGCGGGTACTCAGGTCCTATCCGACTGTCGTACGGCACTCAGCGGAACGCCATCTCAAACGCGTTCATTGAGAGAGGTTGACGCCGCGGGGGTAGGCGAGAACTTGCAGGATCATCTTGATTGCGCGATTCGCTTGGAGGCGTCCCAACCTCTCACGCTCACACCTTATCTCGGCGTGGTCAGGGGTGGCCTGGCAGGTGCTCGCTATCTTCTTTCTGGCAGCGGCCCAGCGACCTCGCAGGGCGTTGAGGCAGGAGCATTCTTCAATGGAAATGGAGATCCCTACCTTCCGGACTGGCAGGCGCACCTTATCATCGCCCTTCGAAATCCTCCACCCGATGAATCTATTGCTCATGGCTTCGCCATCCGAGTATGTCAGCTTCGCCCCAGGAGCAGAGGAGTACTAAGACTGCGCTCGGCTGATCCGGCCGACTTCCCGCGGATCGACCCCCGATTTCTCTCAGAGGAGTCAGACTTCAGAAGCATGCTGGATGGGGTGGAGCGCATGTGCGAGATCATTAATCAGCCCGCGCTCAAGAAGCACATCAAGCGAAGGATCGATATGGACGCGTTCTCCAGCGCTGCATCCCGTAAAACCTGGGTACGCGCTCGTGCGGAGACCATCTACCACCCGGTCGGAACATGCCGGATGGGGGCGGACAATAACGCCGTTGTCGATGGTGAGTTGAGAGTTCGCGGGATCGAAAACCTCAGAGTCATTGACGGGTCGGTCATGCCCAACGTCATAAGCGGTAACACCAATCTTCCCATCATGGCAATGGCCGAAAAAGCCGCAGATCTCATACGGCAGTCATCCGCCGCCGCTCCATGAATCTGGACAAGCCCGTACGCCGAGGATTGAGCGACCACCGCGCGATACTTAGAGACGGTTTCAAGTGCGACACGTGTCGCCGTCCGCCGCGCGTCAAGCGGCATGATGTAGGGATGGCAAAGC
>NZ_JBXAHL010000060.1:0-32330 GCF_058795055.1 Cupriavidus sp. GW823-FHT06D04
CTAGGGGATTCGAACCCCTGTACTCACCGTGAAAGGGTGATGTCCTAGGCCTCTAGACGAAGGGGACAGAAACTTGTCTTTCAACACGTTCCGTCTGGCGCCATCCGAAAAAACCTGGATGACACCTAAATCTTGGTGGAGCTAAGCGGGATCGAACCGCTGACCTCTTGCATGCCATGCAAGCGCTCTCCCAGCTGAGCTATAGCCCCATGGTACTGCCATTTACTGCAACTTGCTGCGTTTTCGCCTGATTTAACTACCGTTTCAAGCGAAGCCAAGATTATATATCAACCACTAATCTTTGCAAGCTCCCGTTTCAGCTTTTTTTCGCTTTCCCGTCACTTCAAAAATCAGTTCGGAGATTGCGAAGATCCTTGCGGATCAGCCAGCCCGCTTGGTCAGGGACCGCGCTGCAGGGAGAAAGAGATTATGCGCAAGTCCGGCCCGGAGCGCAAGCCCCCGGCGCGGACTTTTTCACGACTTTTTATGCAGCCGCCGCCAGGCGGCGCAGCACCGTGTCACGGCCGAACAGTTCCAGCACCGCGTCGATGCCCGGCGTCTGCAGCTGGCCGGCCACCAGCAGGCGCACGGGCATGGCCAGCTTGGGCATCTTCAGGCCGAACTCGGCCAGCACCGCCTTGAAGGTGGCGTTGATGGCTTCGCGCTTCCATTCCGGCAGCGCGGCCAGCTGAGTGGCCAGCGCTGCCAGCGCGGGCTGGATCTCCGGGGTCAGGTGCTCGGCCTTGAGTGCGGCATCCGCCTGCGGCTCGCCGCGATAGAACAGCAGCGCCGCCTGCGCGACTTCCTTCAGCGTATTGGCGCGGTCCTTCACCAGCGCCACCACGCCGGCCAAGTCCGCCCCTTCCACCTTGCCGCCGAGCGCCTCGATGAACGGCTGCGTCAGCGTGGCCAGGCGCTGGTTGTCGCCGACCTTGATGTAGTGGTTGTTCAGCCAGGCCAGCTTCTCGGGGTTGTACTGGGCGGGCGACTTGCCCAGGTGCTCCAGGTCGAACCATTCAACGAACTGCTCGCGCGAGAAGATCTCGGCGTCGCCGTGGGCCCAGCCCAGGCGCGCCAGGTAGTTCAGCACGGCTTCGGGCAGGTAGCCCTCGTCGCGGTAGCCGGTCACGGCCATGGCGCCATGGCGCTTGCTCATCTTCTCGCCCTGCTCGTTGAGCACGGTCGGCAGGTGGGCGTAGACCGGCGGCGTGCCGCCCAGCGCGCGGATGATGTTGATCTGGCGCGGGGTGTTGTTGACGTGGTCGTCGCCGCGGATCACGTGCGTGATCTTCATGTCGAGGTCGTCCACCACCACGCAAAAGTTATAGGTAGGCGTGCCGTCCGGGCGCGCGATCACCAGGTCGTCGAGCTCGTCGTTGGAGATCTCGATGCGGCCCTTGACCGCGTCGTCCCACACTACGCTGCCGCCGATCGGGTTCTTGAAGCGGATCACCGGATCGACGCCCGCCGGCGGCTCGGGCAGGACCTTGCCCGGCTCGGGACGCCAGAAGCCGTTGTAGCGCGGCTTCTCGCCGCGCTCGCGCTGGGCTTCGCGCAGCGCGTCCAGTTCTTCGGTGCTCATGTAGCAGCGGTAGGCCAGGTCGGACTCGACCATCTGCGCCACCACCTCGCGATAGCGGTCCATGCGCTTCATCTGGTAGAACGGGCCTTCGTCGATATCCATCTCCAGCCAGGCCATGCTTTCCAGGATCACGTCAACCGCTTCCTGCGACGAACGCTCAACGTCGGTGTCTTCGATGCGCAGGATGAAGTCGCCCTGCATGCGGCGGGCGAAGGCCCAGGGATAGAGCGCTGAGCGGATATTGCCGAGGTGGATAAAACCGGTCGGGCTCGGCGCAAAGCGGGTGCGGACGCGTTGGGTCATGGTCAGGGGCAGAAACAAGAAAGCCCGCGCGCAGCGGCGCGCAGGCTGGTGTATGTGCAGGCCTTGCATTATACCAACGCGCATCCCTCGCCTCGCCCGGCGTGCCGGCGCCGCGCGGAATCATTTATGCTTGCGCCGGTCTGAGGTGATGCCGGTGATTCAGGCAAGGCGATGCCAGCCCCCATGGAGGAGCGCCCGCATCACATCCCTGTATCCGCCGGTCCTACCTGGTTACTGATCCCGCTTCATGCAACGACGTCATTTCCTCGGCATCTCCGCGGCCGCCCTGCTGGCGGGCTGCTCGTTCGGCCCGCATCCCGCGCCGCCGCTCGCCACCACCCCGCCCGCACCACGGCCCGTCAAGATTGGCCTGGCGCTGGGCGGCGGCGCGGCACGCGGCTTTGCCCATATCGGCGTGATCAAGGCGCTCGAAGCGCAAGGCATCCATGCCGACCTGGTCACTGGCACCAGCGCCGGCGCAGTCGTGGCGGCGCTTTACGCCAGCGGACTGAATGGCTTCCAGCTGAACAAGCTGGCGCTGACCATGGACGAAGCCGCCATCGCCGACTGGGCCCTGCCCTTCGGCACCCGCTTCGGCGGCTGGCTCAAGGGCGAGGCGCTGCAGAACTACATCAACCGGCTGGTGCAGAACCGGACGATCGAGGCCATGAAGCTGCCGCTGGGCATTGTCGCCACGGACCTCAAGAGCGGCGAGAAGATCCTGTTCCGCCGCGGCAACACGGGCCAGGCCGTGCGCGCGTCGAGCAGCGTGCCCGGCGTGTTCCAGCCGGTGTCGATCCAGGGGCACGACTATGTCGACGGCGGCTTGGTCGAGCCGGTGCCGGTGGATTCCGCGCGCAGCATGGGCGCGGACTTTGTCATCGCGGTCAATATCTCGGCCGACCCGTCGGCGCAGAAGAACGCCGGCCAGAGCGGCGTGCTGCTGCAGACCACCGCGATCATGGGCCAGTCGATCAACAAGATGGCACTGGCGCGCGCCGACGTGGTGATCCGCCCCGAGCTGCCCGATATGGGCGGCAGCGACTTCAACGCCCGCAACCGGGCCATACTGGCCGGCGAACAGGCCACCACGGCGGTGATGGCAACGCTGCGGCAGCAGCTGGAACAGGCCCGCCTGACGCCGGCCGGAACGGTCGCAGCGCAATAACCCGGGAGGCCACGCCTCGCCAACGCAAAAAGGACTGCCGCAGCAGTCCTTTTTGCTTGAAGCGCGCCGAAGCCTCAGCCGCCGTACAGCGATGCGCGGGCGACCTTGGGGTCGTAGCGCTTGAGCGTCTCGACCATGTCGCCGAGGCCATCGGCACCGCCCTCCTTGCCATCCTCGATGCGGCGGGCGCCGTTGTAGCGGGTCACCCAGTAAGCTGCACGCATGTCGTCGACACGGATCTTGCTGCCCGTGGACGGGGCATGCACGAACTTGTTGTCGCCGATATAGATGCCGACGTGCGAGAAGGTCTGACGCATGGTGTTAAAGAACACCAGGTCGCCCGGACGCAGGTCGGTGGCCGCCACGGTGGTGCCGACACGGCTGATTTCGACAGAGCGGCGCGGCAGCATGAAGCCGAAGGTGTCCTGGAATACGTAGCGGACAAAGCCGCTGCAGTCCAGGCCGGATTCGGGGCTGTTGCCGCCGAAGCGGTAACGCACGCCAATCAGGCCCAGCGCATTCATGACCAGGTCGCCAGCCTTGCTGGCAACATTGCTGGTGGAATTCACCACCGACGACAGCAAGCCGCGCTTGCCTTCCGTATGCGAGTCCGCAGCGTGGGCCGAGGCATCGATACGGGCGTCGGCATCCTTGAATACCGTATCCGCCAGCACTCCATTCGACACAGCCGCACCGCAGGCAATGGCAATTCCGACGGCGGCACGCGCCAGGGAATGAAGTACCGATCGCTGCATTGGTTCTCCCGTTGATCGTTCCAAAGCAAGCCCCGGCACAAGTCCGGGGCGGGCTGGGTATCTGTGAAATTCGCGTGAACTTCGCGAGGAATTCTTGTGAACCTGCGGGGTGAACCCTATGCAACATCCGGACCAGGCTTACCTGGCCTGTCTTGCACCGCAAACGTGCCGTGCACGATCCAATGCGTCGGACGGACCACCCCCAAAACTAGTTCTCGCGGGATGGTAAAGGGTTGTCATTCACATGTCAAAGTTCGTTACAAATTCGCCGGATTTGACTGGCGAATCAACGATATAGGCGGGATTTCGCATCTTGTTTGTCGGATTAGTCCGAGCAACCGGATGCTAGCCAGGCGGGGCCGCGGCGTTGATGCGCCGCACATTTTCGGGTCAGGCCGCGCCGACCTGCGCCGCCGCCATCAGCTTGCGCGTATAGGGGTGCTGGGGTGCGCCCAGCACCGCTTCGGTGTCGCCGGCCTCGACCACCTCCCCCGCCTTCATCACGAAAACCCGATGCGCCATGGCACGGATCACCGCCAGGTCATGGCTGATGAACAGGTAGGTGAGGTTGTACTTGTGCTGCAGCTGGGACAGCAGCGCCAGCACCTGCTGCTGGATCGACACGTCCAGGGCCGAGGTGGGCTCGTCCAGCACCAGGATCTGCGGCTTGAGGATCAGCACCCGGGCAATGGCGATGCGCTGCCGCTGCCCGCCCGAGAATTCATGTGGATAGCGGCCCAGCGCGGTACGGTCCAGGCCGACCTCGCGCAGGGCTTCGATCACGCGCTGGCGCGTGCCCTCGCGCGACAGGCCGGGCTGGTGCAGCGCTAGGCCTTCGCCGACGATCTGCTCGATGGTCATGCGTGGCGCCAGCGAGCCGAACGGGTCCTGAAACACCACCTGCATGCGCGCGCGCAACTGGCGGCGATCGTCGCGCGTGGCGGTGTCGAAGCTGCGGCCCAGGAAATGGATGGTGCCGCCGCTCTTGCGCTGCAGCGCGAGCACGGTATGCGCCAGCGTGGTCTTGCCCGAACCGGACTCGCCGACGATGCCGACGGTCTCGCCCTCGCGCAGCTGGAAGTCCACGTCCTTGACCGCCGCGAACTGGTCCTTGCCGAACCAGCCGGCCAGCCCGCGGCGCTTGCGCGCGTAGTTGACGCTCAGCTTGCGCGCTTCCAGCAGCACCGGCGCCAGCGGCACCAGCGGCAGCACCTCGCGCCTGGGGCGGCTGTCGATCAGCTTGCGGGTGTAGGGGTGCTGGGGGGCGGCAAACACCTGCGCGGTCTCGCCGGTCTCGACCAGCACGCCCTTCTCCATCACGCCCACGCGCTGGGCAAAGGAACGCACCAGGTTGAGGTCATGGGTGATCAGCATCACCGCCATGCCGAACTCGGCCTGCAGGTCGCGCAGCAGGTCCATGATCTGGGCGCGGATGGTCACGTCCAGCGCCGTGGTCGGCTCGTCGGCCAGCAGCAGCTTGGGGCGACAGGCCAGCGCCATGGCGATCATGGCGCGCTGGCGCTGGCCGCCCGAGAGCTGGTGCGGAAAGCTGTCGAAGCGGTGCGCGGCGTCGCTGATGCCGGTGCGCTCCAGCAGCGCGATGGCGCGCTCGCGCGCGGCGCGGCGGTCCAGGCCCTCGTGCAGCGCCAGAGTCTCGACGATCTGGTTGCCGATGGTGTACAGCGGGTTGAGCGCCGTCATCGGCTCCTGGAAGATCATCGCGATCTCGGCGCCGCGGATGCCGCGCATCTCGCGGTCCGACACCGCCAGCAGGTCCTTGCCCTCGAAGCGGATGGCGCCGTCGTAGTAGGCGTCCTCCACCAGCCGCAGCATCGCCAGCGCGGTCACGGTCTTGCCCGAGCCCGACTCGCCCACCAGCGCGTAGCGCTCGCCCGCGCGCAGGTCGAAGCTGACTTCGCGCACGGCACGGGTGGCGTGCTCGCCGTGGCCGAAGGTGACAGAAAGCTTGTCGACGCACATCAGCGTGGAACCGGGTGCCGGCGCCGCGGCCGGCGCCACGGCCGGCTGGATCACGGGAGACACCGCGGTCATGGCGTGGCCTCCGGTGCTGCCCCGGTTGGCGCGCCGGCCGGGATCTTGGGTTCGACCCGGCCGCGCAGCGCCGCCAGGCCCAGGCGGGTATCGAAGGCATCGCGCAGCGCGTCGCCCATGAAGGTCAGCAGCAGCAGCGTGACCACCAGCACCGCGAAGGTCGACAGCGAAATCCACCACGCATCCAGGTTGGCCTTGCCCTGCGCCAGCAGTTCGCCCAGGCTGGGCGTGGTGGGCGGCACGCCCATGCCGAGGAAATCCAGGCTGGTCAGCGCCAGGATGGCGGCGCTCATGCGGAACGGCAGGAAGGTGATCACCGGGGTCAGGCTGTTGGGCAGGATATGGCGCCACATGATCTGCACATTGGACAGGCCCAGCGCGCGCGCCGCCTTGACGTAGTCGAGCGAGCGGTTGCGGTAGAACTCGGCGCGCACGTAGTCGGACAGGCCCATCCAGCCGAACAGCGACAGCAGGATGATCAGCAGCGCCAGGCTGGGCTCGAAGATCGAGGCAAAGATGATCAGCAGATACAGCTCCGGCATCGAGCTCCAGATCTCGATGGCACGCTGCGAGAACAGGTCGAAGCGCCCGCCGAAAAAGCCCATCAGCGCCCCGGTCAGCGTGCCCACCAGCACCCCGATCACGGTCAGCGCCATGCCGAACAGCACCGACACGCGGAAGCCGTACAGCAGCCGGGCCAGGATGTCGCGGCCGCGGTCGTCGGTACCCAGCCAGTTCTCTGCCGACGGCGGCGCCGGGTTGGGCTCCTTGGCAAAGTAGTTGAGCGAGTCGTACGAATAATGATTCAGCGGGAACACCGCGAAGTTGCCGTTGGTGGTGATGCGGTCGCGGATATACGGATCGAGGTAGTCCGCGGGCGTGGCGAAATCGCCGTCGAAGGTGGTTTCCGGGTAGACCTTGACGATGGGGAAATACCACTCGCCCTTGTAGTGCACCACCAGCGGCCGGTTGCTGGACAGCAGCTCGGCGCCCAGGCTCAGCACGAAGATGACCACGAAGATCACCAGGCTCCAGTAGCCGCGCCTGTTGCGGCGAAAGCGCTGCCAGGCGCGCTGGCGCGGCGAGGGCGAATGCGGCAGCCCGTTGGGGGCCGCGTGCGTGAACAGTTTCATCGGTGCAAGCCCTCGAAATGGATGCGCGGGTCCACCAGCACGTAGCAGACATCGGAGATCAGGCGCGTGACCAGCCCGATCAGCGTGAACAGGTAGAGCGTGCCCAGCACCACCGGATAGTCGCGCCGCAGCACCGCCTCATAGGACAGCAAGCCCAGCCCGTCCAGCGAGAACAGCGTTTCGATCAGCAGCGAGCCGGTGAAGAAGGCACCGATGAACGCGGCCGGGAAACCCGTCACCAGCGGGATCAGCGCGTTGCGGAACACATGCTTCCACAGCACGCGGCGCTCGCCCAGGCCCTTGGCGCGTGCGGTCAGCACGTATTGCTTGCGGATTTCCTCGAGGAAGGCATTTTTGGTCAGCATGGTGACCACCGCGAAGCTGCCCACCACCGATGCCGTGATCGGCAGCACCAGGTGCCACAGGTAGTCCATCACCTTGCCCATCAGCGAGAGCTGCTCCCAGTTGTCGGAGGTCAGACCGCGCAGCGGGAACCACTGCACGAAGGTGCCGCCGCCGAACAGCACCAGCAACAGCACGCCCAGCACGAAGCCGGGGATGGCATAACCCACCAGCACGATGATGCTGGTCACGACGTCAAAGCGGCTGCCCGCGCGGATGGCCTTGGAGATGCCCAGCGGCACCGATATCAGGTAGGTCAGGAAGAAGGTCCACAAACCCAGGCTGACCGACACCGGCAGCTTGGACTTGACCAGCTCCCACACGCTGCGGTGCTGGAAATAGCTCTGGCCCAGGTCGAACCGGGCAAAGCGCTTGAGCATCAGGAAGTAGCGCTCCAGCGGCGGCTTGTCGAAGCCGTATAGGGCCTGGATCTCCTTGATCTTCTCGGGGTCGACGCCGCGGCGCCCGCGGTATTCGGCACCGCCGCCGCTGGCTTCGCCGGCGCCGCCCCGCCCTTTCAGTTCCATCATCATCTGTTCGACCGGGCCGCCCGGCACGAACTGGATCACCACGAAGGTCAGCGTGATGACCCCGATCAGCGTCGGGATCATCAGCAGAATGCGCTTGAGCAGGTAGGCAAGCATCAGCCGGTCCTCATCCTTGTCTTGGTCGCGGCGGGGCGCGTCAGCGCGCCTGCGCCTGCAGGTCCGTGCGCCACCAGTGGCTCAGGATCCAGCCTTCGGCCGTGTAGTAATACGGAAGGCGCTCCGGGTAGGCCAGCGTCTTGCGGTATGACACCCGGTGCGATGCGCTGTACCAGTTCGGCACGATGTAGTAGCCATGCATCAGCACCCGGTCCAGCGCCCGCCCGGCGGTGACCAGCTCCTGCCGGGTATGGGAGTGCAGCACGTTGTCCACCAGCTTGTCGACCACGGGCGACTTCAGCCCGAACAGGTTGTCCGAGCCCGGCGTGCCGGCCGCCTCGCTGGAGAAGCGGTCGCGCAGTTCGTTGCCGGGGCTTTGCGAGTCCGGGAAGCGGATCGACACCATGTCGAAGTCAAAATCCTCCAGCCGCTTCTGGTACAAGGCAAAGTCCGTGGTGCGCTGGTTCACCTGGATGCCGAGCTTCTCCAGGTTGCGCACATAGGTGGTGATGACGCGGCTCATGGCGCCGCCATCGTCAAGGAACTCGAACACCAGCGTCTCGCCCTTGGCGTTGCGCAGTGCGCCATCCGTATAGGTCCAGCCGGCCTGGGCCAGCAGGCGTCGTGCCTCGCGCAGGTTGTCGCGCAGCGAACGCGGCGCCGCGGTGCTGGGCTGGACCACGTCCGGGCCGAACACCTCTGGCGGCAATTCCGCGCGCAGCGGCTCAAGCAGCGCCATCTCGCCCGGGCCGGGGCGGCCGTCGAAGGTGGCGCTGGCGGCCAGTTCGCTGTTGGAAAACCAGCTGTCCAGCCGCTTGTAGGCGCCGTAGAACAACTGCCGGTTCAGCCATTCGAAGTCGAGCGCAAGGATCAGGGCCTGGCGCACGCGCACGTCCTGGAACACCGGCTTGCGCATATTCATCACGAAGCCCTGCATGCCGGCACCGTTGCGGTGCGGGAACTCGGTCTTCAGCAGCTCGCCGTTGCGAAAACGGGTGCCCTGGTAGCTCTTGGCCCAGTTCTTGGCCTTGTATTCGACGATGGCGTCGAACTCCCCTGCCTTGAAGGCCTCGAGCTTGGCGGTCTCGTCCTTGTATAGGCGGTAGGCCACGCGCGCGAAATTGAAGGTGCCGCGGCGCACCGCGAGATCCTTGCCCCAGTACTTCGGGTCGCGCTGGAAGATGATGCCGCGGCCGGCGTCATAGCGCTCGATCAGGTAGGGGCCGCTGGTGACCGGCGGCTCGAAGGTCAGCTTCTCGAACGGGACCTTGGCCGTCCATTTCTTCGAGAACACCGGCAGCGAGCCGACGATCAGCGGCAGTTCGCGGTTGCGCTGCTTGAATTCGAAACGCACCGTGCGCTCGCCGGCGACGATCACCGCCTTCACATCGGTACACATGCTGCGGTAGCCCGGGCTCGAGGCCTTGCTCATCAGCATGTCATAAGAATATTTGACATCCGACGCCAGCACCGGGTCGCCATTGGTGAAGCGCGCCTGTGGCCGGATGGTGAACGTGACCGACAATTCGTCCGGCGCTACCGTGATGTCCTCGGCGAGCAAGCCATAGGCGCTGGCGCTCTCGTCGGCGCTGCTGATCAGCAGCGACTCGAACATCAGCGCGTTCAGGCCGGGCGCTGACGTGCCCTTCAGCGTGAACGGATTGAACTTGTCGAAACTGGTGCGCCGGTCGGGATTGGCGAGTGTCAGCGTGCCGCCGGCGGGTGCATCGGGGTTGGCATAGTCGAATTGCCGGAAATCCGCCTGGTACTTCAGGTCCCCGTGCAGCGCGAAGCCATGCGCCGCCAGCGCCGGACTGGATAAGAGAGAGACCCCCGTCGCCAGCGCCATCGCCAGCCCGCTTGCGACCCAACCGCGCAGTACCGCATCCCGCCGGAAGCACTGCCATGCCGCCTGAAGCGGCCAACGTGCTTGAATAGGCATCCCGTTGGATTCCTCCACTATGACCTGTGGGGGCCCGGCATTCTGCGGCCGGGCCAAGTATGAGACAATTTTACATGCGTCGGGGGTGGCGCCAGCCATCCGGACATTCCCTCTGCGCGGCGCAATAAAAACGGCCGCAGGACAGCAAAGGCACGCGCACGGCCGCACGGCGGACGCACGAAGCGTGCCTGATACACCACCTTGGAGAATTTATGGGATTTCTGGCAGGTAAGCGGATCCTGATCACCGGCTTGCTCTCTAACCGGTCGATCGCCTATGGCATCGCATCGGCGTGCAAACGCGAAGGTGCCGAACTGGCCTTCACCTATGTCGGCGAACGGTTCAAGGACCGGATCAGCGACTTTGCCAAGGAATTCGGCACTGACCTGGTATTCGAGTGCGACGTCGGCAGCGACGAGCAGATCGCCGCGACCTTCGCCGCGCTGGGCCAGCGCTGGGAGAAGTTCGACGGGCTGGTGCACTCGATCGGCTTCGCGCCGCGCGACGCCATCGCCGGTGATTTCCTGGAAGGCCTGTCGCGCGAAGGTTTCCGCATCGCCCACGACATTTCCGCATACAGCTTCCCGGCGCTGGCCAAGGCCGCGCTGCCGCTGCTGTCGGACAAGGCCTCGTTGCTGACGCTGACCTACCTGGGTGCCGAGCGCGTGGTCCCCAACTACAACACCATGGGCCTGGCCAAGGCCTCGCTGGAAGCCAGCGTGCGCTACCTGGCCTCGTCGGTCGGCCCGCGCGGCATCCGCGCCAACGGCATCTCCGCCGGCCCGATCAAGACCCTGGCCGCCTCGGGCATCAAGGGCTTCGGCAAGCTGCTCGGCCACTTCGAAGACGTCGCGCCGCTGCGCCGCAACGTCACCATCGAAGAAGTCGGCAACGTGGCCGCCTTCCTGCTGTCCGACCTGGCCAGTGGCGTGACCGGTGAGATCACCTATGTCGACGGCGGCTTCAACGTGGTCGGCGCAAGCGTCGCGGACGCAGAGTAAGCCAGTCCCGCCAGCGGGGATGAAAAAGGGGTGCCCGATGAGGCACCCCTTTTTTGTTCCTTGCGGACCTGTGCGCGGACCAGGTCCGCCTGCATCACGCCTGCGCCGCGGCGGGCGCGCCCTGCCGGCCCATGCTCAGCATCGACCACGCATAGACCACCAGGCCGCCCAGCGCCAGCAGCAGGCCCACCCAGCCGGTGGACTCCCAGCCGTAGCCGGCGGCGATGGTCACCCCGCCCAGCCACGCACCGAGCGCGTTGGCCATGTTGAAGGCCGAGTGGTTGAGGGCCGCGGCCAGCGTCTGCGCGTCGCCGGCGACATCCATCAGCCGGATCTGCAAGGCGGGGCCCAGCGCCACCGTGGTGCCCACCAGCAGCACATTGATGGCCCCCAGCCAGGGATGCGACGCGGTAAAGGTGAAGGCGCCCAGCACCAGCGCCGCCCACACCAGCACGCCGCCGATGGTCGGCATCAAGGCCTTGTCGGCCAGCTTCGCGCCGGCAAGGTTGCCCGCCACCGTGCCGATGCCGAACAGGGCCAGCACCACCGGGATACCCGCCGCCGGCATATGCGCCAGCTCCAGCATGGTCGGCTTGATATAGCTGAACACCGAGAACATGCCGCCAAAGCCGATCGCGCCGATGCCCAGTGTCAGCCACACCTGCTTGTGCTTGAGTGCCGACAGCTCGCGCAGCGGGCTGGCACGCCGGTCGGCCGGCACGAACGGCACCCAGCGCCATACCAGCAGCGCCGTCAGCGCGCCGAGGGCACCGACGATCAGGAAGGCCGAGCGCCAGCCCAGCCAGGTGCCGACCGTGGCCGCGATCGGCACACCTACCAGCGTGGCAATGGTCAGGCCCAGCATCACAAGCCCCACCGCCTGTGCGCGCCGCTCGCGCGGGACCAGGCTGGCGGCCACCAGCGCCGCCACGCCGAAGTAGGTGCCATGCGGAAAGCCCGTGAGCAGGCGCGCCACCATCATCGACAGATAGGAAGGTGCCAGCGCGCTGGCAATATTCCCGGCGGCAAACACCGCCATCAGCGCGATCAGCAGGTTGCGCCGCGGCCAGCGCGCGCCCAGCACCGCCAGCAGCGGCGCGCCGATGACCACGCCCAGCGCATAGGCGCTGATCAGGTGGCCGGCTTGCGGGATGGAAATGGCGAGGTCGCTGGCGGCATCGGGCAGCAAACCCATAATGACGAACTCGCCGGTGCCGATGCCGAAGCTGCCGACGCCAAGCGCCAGCAGCGGCAGGCGGCCGGATGAATGGTGATCGCGGGAAGAAAAGGAAGTATCTGCGCCGCGGACGGGATCCGCGGCGGAATGTGCATGTGGGGCGGCCATGTACAGGATTGCAGGATGTTCAACAAAATGCCGCCCGCTGACGGGTGAGGTCAGTGCCCTCGCCTCTGATCGATCCAGCGTGCTCCTGTGCGGCGCGCAGGCTGTATTGTGCGGCAAAACCGCAAATCTTGCCCGCACCGGCCTGACTGGCCGGCGTTGCGTTGGCTTACCTGGTCACGTGGACCAGCCGGTGCCACCAGTACCGAAGCGAATGCTTCGCGATGCCGAACACCGGCTTGTGGTGGATGCCCACCCGGATGATGTAGCCGTAGACCCCGACCAACACGGCCAGGAACACAAGGGACCAGATGATCCCTGTGCTGTCAGTCTCAGTCATTTCTTCTTCTTGGCGACCTCATCGTGTCCGCGAAACTGGACCGTGCTGAAGGGTGAGGCCGGCACCGATGGCTTCTTCGGTTGCTTGGGTTTCTTGGCTTCGCGGCTGCTGCGTAGTTGACTCTTGGCCATGATGGGCTCCTGAATGGCTTGCCTGGAGATAATGGCAACCCCAGCATACGCGCTAAATCGCCGGCAAAAGAAATATCTTTCGCCAAGAACGCGGGTCATGCGCTGCAGCAGCCAGCGCAGACAGATGCCCGGCTGACGGGAAACGGGTGCATACTAGGGCTGGCAGCACCGGCTGGCGCCAGCAAGCCCAACATGCACGGCGTACCGTGACCGGACAGGAGTTTGCAATGGCACTGAACTTTCCCAATCCCAGCCGCAGCTACGATGCGGCGCGGCACTGCGTTTGTTTCTGGGGCTATGACAACGCGCGCGAAGTGGCATTCCAGGTCACTGACGACATTCTTCTGCGCCTGAGCCACCAGGGTACCGCGGAAGAATCCGCCCTTCTCGCCACCTTCGACCATCATCGGGACCAGATCCTCCAATTGGCCAGGGACCTGTACAACCCCGGGGAACGTACCACCTACACGATTTCCTGACTGGAAAACGCAGCGCGGCGATGGGGCCAGGCCTGTGCCTGCCTCCCCGCCGCGCTACGTTGTCCTGCCCGCTATGCTTGCGCCAGATCAGTTCAACCCGCCCGGATTCTGGGCCGTGTTGTGTTGCTTCGTCTTGGCCGCCCAGAACGCGCCAATCTGCCTCTCGGTTACCTCGCCCTTCTTCTTGGCGTCGATCTGGTCAAACTGTTTGTACACCTCCGGCATACCCGCCTGCGCCTCCTCACGGGTCAGCTTGCCATCGTGATTGGCGTCCGCAGCCTTGAACTTCTCCGAGAACTTCACCTTGGCTTCCTTGGCATTCATCGGCGGCTGCTGTTGCTGCGCACCAATGGTTCCGGAGGCGAGGCAAGCCGCCAGCGCCAGGCTGGCAATCGAAAGCTGTCGCGCAATCATCTGAGTCTCCCTGGATAGTTGGATGGCGAGTGCAGCCAGCCTGATGGTCGTCCGCAACGGGCCAGTTTTCGCAGAGGTCGGGATACAGCGATTGCCCGAACCCCGCCCGAGATCATCGTCGGCTTTCAGGGATTAGGGAATTCAGAAATTTCAGCATCCGATATTAAAGCCCTCCCAGGAATGTGACGTGTGCCGCGGCGCGACATCTCCCGTGGCCGAGCTGATGCCTACAACACCTCCACTCCTATGGCCCTTCGTCCTGCCGCAGCCCGGCAAGGTTGTGCTTGATCACGTCCAGCACCGCCGCGGTCATCACCGAAGTGGAGACGCCGAACATCAGGATGCCGTTGGCCGCCTCGAGCGGCCCCAGCAGGCGCCGGGGTTCGGACATGACGATATCTCCATAGCCCAGGGTGGCGAAATTCACGCCAGAGTGATACAGCGCGGTGGCGTAATCGTTGAACTCGCCCAGCAGCATGAACAGGACTGCCCAGATTGCCATCTGCACGAAATTGCCGAGCAACGTCAGCATCATCACGACCGACAACAATAGGATCTCCTGCCACAGCGATTCTCGGGCTTGCCGCGCATGCCTGAAGCGCACGTAGTAGCGCAGGCAGATAGCGACGAAGACCGCCTGCAGCAGCAGGCAGAGCAGCATCACGGGAAGGCCGATCAGCAGGTTGCTCAGCACGACCGGCCTCTTTAGCGGGCGTGCCGTCGTGCGCTGCGCGGCTGGTCGAGCAACTCGATCATCAGCCAGGCATACAGCGTGACGCCGATAAACAGGCCCATGCGCACGGCGAAGGCGGTATAGACATCCTTCCCGGCCGCGCTGTCCTGCACCGACTGGCCCAGCAGGATGATCAGCGTCACGAGAGTGTTCACCCAGAAGCCTGGCGGGTACCGCGACGGGCTGAGACCATACAGCTTGCGCGTCACCAGCAGGCCGAACAGCAGCATCCACAGGAAGTACATCCACAAATGCACGAACAGGCTGAGCGCGCACCAGAACAGGATGGCCAGCACGCCGCCGAACAAGGTCGAGCCAAGCAGTTCGCGCCCGGCGCCGCGTGCCGTGGTGGTGCAGCTTTGCCGGCCAAGGGTGACCGCTTTCATGATGATCGGGATGTACGCGGCCGGGTCGTTCAGCGCCAGCAGGAAGGCCGGCATCACCACCAGCGCAGCGCGCAGCGCAATCCAGGCGGCCTGGTCATCCGGAAGGGCCTTGGCCGCGGGCGGCGCCTGCGCTCCGGCCGGTTCGGGAAACAGCCAGTGGCCAAGTGCCAGCACCACGACCGCGACGAGCAGTCCCTTGACCAGGGCACCGATGACCGTGACCGCCAGACCGAAATCGAAGGTGCCCGCCGCCGAGATCATGGTCAGGCCAATCACCAGGAAGGTCGAGACCAGGTTGTTGCCGCCGCGCAGTCCGTAGCGAAACGCGAGGAACAGGCACAGGCCGATCATCAGCACGCCGCTGACCGGGTAGTAGCGCAGCAAGGGGATCAGCAGCAGGCCGGTGCCAGTAGTCAGCATCACGACCAGCACCAGGCCCAGCCCGGCCTTGGCTGACATCGGCTGGTTGACGCTGGCCAGCAGGAACACGCCGAGCACCGGCGCGAGCATGGGGACCGGCAGGCCCAGGCCGAAGCTGGCCGCCAGGCACAGCGCGGTGCCGCACGCCACGCGCAGCGAACGCTGGGCGCGTGGATCGCGCGCGGGCAACGGCAGCGCCGGGCGGTCAGTAGACATAGGAAAGCCAGCTCATCAGGTACAGGAATACGCGGCCGAGCGGATTGAGCGGGTTGCCCTGGGTGGGAAACGCCATGACCTCGGCCTGCCCGCCCACGCGAATACCGCGCATCGAGGCGAGTTCGCCATGGGCAAGCTCGACCACCACCGGGAAGCGTTGCGCCGGACGCAGCCAGTCCCGGCTGTTCTGCACCGTCGGCAAGCTGCCCGGCGGCGTGCTCGGGCCGACGTTGACGCCATAGCCGACACTGCGCACACGACCTTCGAAGATCCTGCCCGGCAGCGCATCCAGCACGATGGCAACCGGCGTGCCGGGCTCGACACGGCCCAGGTTGTTCTCGGTCATCTCCGCGCTGATCCACAGATCGTGGATCGCGATCAGCGTCATGACCGGGTTGCCGGCCGCGGCAAACTGGCCGGCATCGGTGCGCAGGTCGGTGACCAGCCCGGCGGCGCGCGCCCGCACCTGCGTATTGGCAAGATCCAGTGCGGCCTTTTCCAGGGCCGTGGCGGCGCTGCGCAGCTTGGCGTTCTCTTCCTCGCTGCCCCCCTGCTGTTCGCGCGCACGCTGGACCTCGGCCTTGGCGGCGGCGACCTGGCTGACAGCCTGCTCGAGGCTGGCCCGCGCCACCTCCAGACGGCGCAGGGAAATGGTGCCGGGGTCATCGCTGTACAGGCGCTCCAGGCGGCTGCTGTCCTGGCGCGCCTTGAGTTCGTTGGCGCGTGCTGCGCGCAGCGATGCCTGCGCCGATTCGATGCCCGCGGTGCTGGCGCCGATCTGCCGGCGTGTCGACTCCAGATCGGCGCGGGCGCGGTCCACGGCGATCTTGTAGTGCTGGGGATCCACCTCGAACAGGACAGTGCCTGCCGCAACGTCCTGGTTGTTGCGCACATGCACCTTGGTCACGCGCCCGGACACTTCCGCCGCGACCGGCACCACGAAGGCCTGTACCCGCGCCTGTTGCGTGTACGGGGTCAGGCGGTCGGCCAGCAGGTACCAGACCAGGCTGATGACGATCAGCAGGATCACCCAGCGCACGCCCTTCCTTGCCGGGTCGGCGGCGGGCGGCGGTGCACCGGGCGCTGGGGCTGCGGGGGGTTGCGGGGCGTCGCTCATCGGCTCTCGTTCAGGGAGATCTACCTCTGCTTCACAGGGAGGCTGGCACCGGCGGACGGTGGGCCTGGCTCATCCAGCAGCGTCCCCCAGTCGGTGCGTTGCTGCATCTGCTGACGGGTGGCCGGATCCACCAGTGGCTGCTCGCTGTGCCAGCCGCCGCCAAGCGCCTTGTACAAGGCGATCAGGTTGCTGACGGCATTGCTGCGGTTGACCAGGTAGGTGTCCTGCTGGGTGGCCAGCGCACGCTGGGAATCCAGTACGCGCTGGAAGTCCGAGTAGCCTTCGCGGTAGAGCGCGTTGGCCAGCGTCAGCGAACGCCTGGCGGCCAGCGCGGTGTCGCGCAGGATCTGCTCGCGTTCCAGCGCCTTGATCAGCGCACTGGCGGCATCGTCGGCCTCGCGCGCGGCCTGCCGCACGGCATCCTGGTAGGCGACGATCAGCTGCTGCAGGCGGGCGTCCTGCACGCGCACGGTGTTCTTGATGCGGCCGTAGTCGAACACGTTCCAGCGCAGGCTGGGGCCGCCGATCAGGGCCAGGCTGTTGGGCGTGCCGGCCAGCGTGCTGGCGGACCAGACAATGCTGCCCAGCAGCGTCAGCGACGGATAGAGATCGGCTTCGGCCACGCCGATCAGCGCCGATTGCGCGGCAATCTGCAGCTCGGCGGCGCGGATATCCGGACGGCGCAACAGCAGGCTGGCGGGCACGTCCTGCAGTACCGCGCGATCGATCAGTGGAATCACCCCTTCCTTGCCTGCCAGCTCCGGCAGTTCCGGCAACGGGCCCGGCGGGCGGCCTATCAGCACCGCCAGGGCATTGCGGGTGCGCATGATCTGGCTTTCAAATTCAGGGATGCTGCTCAGGGTGCCCAGGTACTGCGTCTTCGCTTGCTGCAGGTCGAGCTCGTCGGTCTCGCCGCTCTTGAACAGCCGCTCGGTGATTTCAAGGCTGCGCTTTTGCAGCGCCGCGTTTTCGCGGGCGATGCGCAGCCGTGCCTCGGCCGTGCGCAGCGCAAAGTAGGTGTCAGCCACCTGGGCACGCAGCAGCACCAGCACATCGTCGCGGTTGGCGCGGGCGGCAAAATAGGCTGCATCGGCGGATTCGATGGCGCGGCTGAAGCGGCCCCAGAAATCAAGTTCCCAGCCGATGTCGAAGCCCGCGCTGTATTGCCAGAAGCGGCTATTCTGCGGGTTGAGGCCTCCGGCCTGCCGGCGATCCGTGTACAGGGCATCGGCACTGGCCTGCTGCAGTTGCGGGAATCGCCCGCTCTGGGCAATGCCCAGTTGGGCCCGCGCTTCCATCACGCGCAGGCCGGCAATCCGCAGGCTGGCATTGTGCGCGTCGGCTTCGGCGATCAGGCGTTCGAGGGTCGGGTCGGCAAAGACCTGCCACCACTCGCGGATGTCGGGCTGGGCCCGCTGCCCGGTCGCCTGCTCAAGCGCCGGGCTGTGCCACTGCTGCATCCAGGGTTCATGCTGCGGCTGGAAATCCGGCCCCAGGCGCGCGCAGCCGCCAAGGCAGCAGGCGCCGGCCAGCAATGCGCGCAACGGAGGATTCCAGCGCGACATGGGCGGCCCGGACCACTTCAGGTCTGTTGCTGGTTGCCGGGATCCGCGTGCGGCGGCGGGTCTTCCACCCATTGCCAGAACAGCTGATACCCGACCGCGAGCACCACCGGGCCGATGAACAGGCCGATCACGCCGCCGGTCACCATGCCGCCCAGGGCACCGATCAGCACCACCGGCATCGGCACATCGACGCCACGCCCGAGCAGCAGTGGCTTGAGCACGTTGTCGGCCAGTCCCGCCACGAAGACATAGATGGCGAAGACAATAGTGGCAACGCTGGCACCTTCCGTGGCAAAGACATAGATGATCACTGGCACGGTGATCAGCGTGGCCGGCAACTGCGCGATGCCCAGCAGCAGCACGGCCATGGCCAGCACGCCCGCGGCAGGAACCCCCTTGATCACAAAGCCTATGCCGATCAGCAGCATCTGGATGAAGGCGATGCCGACCACCCCCTGCGCCACCGCGCGGATGGTCGCCGTGCATAGCGTGGCGATGCGCGGGCCCCGCTCCGGGCCGAAAATGCGCGAGGCAATCTGCACGGCGCTACGGTTGCCGGCCTCGCCGTAGGCCATGAAGATGCCCCCGATAATCAGCGCGAAGACGAAGATCAGCAGCCCCTTGCCGATGCCGGCGGCTGCGGCCAGCACGGCCAGGCTGATTTCCTTGATCTGAGGCGCCAGCGTCTGCACCAAGCTGGCCAGGTCCGAGGCGGCATACAGCCAGAGGTCATACAGGCGCTGGCCAACCAGCGGCCAGCTGGCGACCGACTCATGCGGTGGCGGAATATGAATGCCTTCGCTCTTGACGATGGCGATCGCATTCTCCATCGAATCGACCATGGCGGCACCCAGCAGGTAGGCTGGCAGCGCAATGATGGCGATGGCGGCCAGCACGATCAGCGTGGCGGCGCGGCCGTCCTTGTTGCCCAGCCTGCGCCTGAGCCTGACCTGCAGCGGGTAGATGGTCACCGCCAGGATCACGGACCAGACAATGAGATCGAGGAAGGGGCGGAATATCTGGAAGCAGAAGATTGCCAGCACCGCGATCAGCCCGGCGCGGATCAGCACATCAAGTAGTCCGCGGGACAGCGCTCTCTCTGAAGTGGGCGTGGGCAACATCGCTGGTCTCCCTGCAGATCACCGCAAAAGTACCGGATCGGCAACCTCATCGCCGCGCATTCGCCAAGCCAGGTTACGTACCGATCTCTTGGACAGGTGAAATCCAGTCTAGACGAGTGACGGGGCCGGGACAACCTCAAAACGTACGCCTATCGCTACATTGGCCGTCTAGTATTGGGGGAGTTGCAGGGCGCCGCCCCCCGGTCTGGTTCGTCCTGCATTCGCCGCGGAGGACCTATGGCCAGATTGCCGACCTCAGCCTTGGCCGTCATTTCGATGCTGCTGCTTGCCGCCTGCGCCTCCCGGCCAGTCAATCCGCCGATCGCGCACGCGGACCAGAGTACCGGCTATCGATTCTTCACGCGGCCCCAGTATTCGGCGGACAACGAGAACCTGGTCATCCTTGCCTTCTCAGGGGGCGGTACGCGCGCGGCAGCGTTCTCGTATGGCGTGCTTGAGTTCCTGCGCAATACCGAAGTCGTCGGACCCAAGGGCAACCGGTCACGCCTGCTCGACCATGTCAGCGTCATCACCGGCGTGTCAGGTGGCAGCTTCACTGCCCTCGCCTACGGCCTGTATGGCGACAAACTGTTTGATCTCTACGAACAGAGCTTCCTCAAACGCGACGTGCAGGGCGAGATCACGTTCCGGACGCTGAATCCGGCGTATTGGCCGTCGTTGTGGTCGAGCGGATGGGGCCGCTCTGAACTGGCCGCCGACCTGTATGACGAAATCCTTTTCCATGGGGCAACCTTTGGCGACCTCCATCGGGGCAAGGGTCCGTTCATCATTGCCTCGGCCACGGACATCTCGACGGGCGCACGCCTGCCATTCACGCAGACCACCTTCGACGTACTCTGCTCCGACCTCAATGCGCTGCGCCTGTCCCGTGCCGCCGCGGCATCGTCGGCGGTTCCTGTGGTCCTGACGCCCATCACGCTCAACAACTACGGGGGCAATTGCGGCTATGTGCCTCCCGACTGGATCAAGCCATTTATCGATGCCAGCGACCCACCCCGGCCGGCCGCTCGCGCAACCCGGCACCTGAAGGAAGAAGCGGAATACGGGGACAGCGTCAACCGGCCCTATATCCATGTCGTGGACGGCGGCGTCTCCGACAACCTGGGCATGCGCAGCGTGCTGGACTCCCTGGAGGTCCTGGAGTCCCTGCACCTGAACGGCCAGCCCTCACCCCTGGACCATACCCGCAGGATCGTTGTCTTTGTCGTCAATTCGCTGTCCACGCCCCGGACGACATGGGACAAGTCAGAGTCTGCGCCGGGCACGCTGGAGATTCTGGTGAAAGCCACCGGCGTGCCAATCGACCACTATTCCTATGAGGCGACCGAACTGTTGAAGGACAATCAGGCCCGGTGGCAAGCCATGCGCCGGCTGCGGGAGTCGCGCGCCTTTGCCACGAACAAGGATGTCGCCGTCACTGCGGCGTTGCGCACGCCGGACGCGACCATCTATGCCATCGATGTGTCGTTTGCCCGACTGACGGACAAGGCGGAACTGGATTACCTGAATGAGCTGGCGACGTCGTTCTCGCTGCCGGCCGAAGCCGTCGACCGCCTGCGCGCCGCCGCGGGAAAGATCATCCTGGAGTCGCCCGATTTCCAGCACTTGCTGAAAGACGTCGGTGCCAGGATCGTGACAGGCCAGGTGCCCGGGAATCGCCCGGCGGGGACGAGTCAGTAACCTGGTTCGATGGGATGGCCCCTGGGGGCTGGCGCGTCCTAGAGGACTCGAACCTCTGACCGCTCGCTTAGAAGGCGAGTGCTCTATCCAACTGAGCTAAGGACGCGAAGGCGTGCATTCTACCGCAGCACCGCTGCGCAGTGACAAGCGGCGCAGGTCAGGATGCGGCGCGCGGCTGTGCGCGCGTGATGTAGTGGCCATCGACAGCGCCGCCATCGGTGCCCGCCTCGCTGCCGGCCGGATGCAGGGACACGCAGTTGCGCCCTTTCAGCTTGGCGTCGTATAGAGCACGGTCGGCGCGGCGCATCAGCGCATCGGCGCCTTCGCCCGGCTGCCGCGCCGCCAGGCCGATGCTGACGGTATAGGCAATCGGGTCGGGCTCGGACGGGCATGGCGTGGCGCGCACCGCCGTGGCCAGCCGCAGGCAGGCAAGCCGGCCCTGCTCCAGCGCCGTATCCGGCATCAGGATGGCAAATTCCTCGCCGCCCAGGCGCCCCGCCACATCGAACTGGCCGAAACTCTTGCGCAGCAGTCCGGCGAAATGCCGCAGCACGCTGTCGCCCGCCAGGTGGCCGTAGACATCGTTGATCGCCTTGAAGTGATCGAGGTCGACAAAGGCCACCGTCAGGGGCTTGCGCTGCCGTTCGGCGCGCAGGCAGGCTGCCTCCAGCTCCTCCCAGAACGCGCCGCGCAGCAGCACATCGGTCAGGTCGTCATGGCGCGCGCGCCGCTCCAGCATGCGGCGCAGCCGGTCGTGCGCCATCAGCGCAAAACTGACCGACACGCCCACCAGTGCAAAGACGTTGAGCATGGCGAGCTCGCCGTCCCACGGCATCGGCCGCGGCCAGGCGCCGCCCTGCATGACTGCCGCCAGCGGCAGCGCCACGGTCCATGCGTTGATGGCTGCCGCGGCGATGACGATCAATACCAGCGACAACGCCGCCAGCCGGCCGGTGCCGCGCGTGGCCGGCACCGACGGCATGGCGCTGCGGGCCAGGTCCAGCAGCAGTGCGATATGGCACATCGTCAGCAGCGGTGCCATCTCCGGCACCAGCACCGGCACGGCAAGATACTGCGGCGCCAGGTCGTGCCAGGCCACCGCCGCTGCGGCCGCCAGGTTCAGCGCCAGCAACGGCACGGCGCGGCCGGGCCGGGCCGCGAAGTGCCGCGCGCCCACGACCATGACCGAGAGCGCCGCCAACAGCGCCAGGTCGCTCGATTCCAGCACCAGCCAAAGCGGGCGCAGTTCCTGCACCGCCGCCAGGGCCGCGGCCATTGCCGCCAGCACACTCCCCAGCGCCCACGACGTCAGGCCGCTGCGATCCATGCCCGCCGAGCGGCGCAACACCACGCAAACCACAGCCATCTGCAGGGCAAACAACCCTGCGATGAGCACAACTATGTGCGACTGAAACATCTTCATTCCCGTCCAAGGCGACCAGCGGTGCACCGCATGGCGCCGCTGTTACCTGCTCTTTACCGGCCCTGTGTCGGACCGTTGTTATCAATGCCGCATACCCGGTTTCAGGACGCCTGGCGCCGCCAGCCGGCAGACGCAAACAGGCCGAGGCGCCCGCCGCGGGCGGGAGCGCCGTTCTTGTTGTGGTGATCAGGTCAGTCCGGAAGGAAATAGGCAAACCGGGCGTTCCCAAAAGCACGCCGGTCGGACTGGTGCGGTTTGCGGATTATCCCAGCGCGCAAACCCAAGTCAAGCCAAAGCGCCCCCGCCAGAAGGGGGAGCAGGCCGGCAAGGTTGAGTGCGCCAGAGCGGGCATCATCACATTAGATTGACCGCAAGCCCAGAGCCCAGCTACAATCGCGGGCTTCGGAGCGTAGCGCAGCCTGGTAGCGCATCTGATTTGGGATCAGAGGGTCGTAGGTTCGAATCCTATCGCTCCGACCAGAAATATGTAATGGAATCAGCGGCTTGGGCGGCAACGTCTAAGCCGCTTTTTTCATTCCCTAACGGCTTTCCTAATTAATTCCTGGCCGCTCCCTAATATCCAGTGGTCGGCGTGCCCTATACAGCACTGATTTAACGCACAGTGGTTCGGGCCCATGCCGCCCCTTCGGCAGAGCAACTCTGACCGATTGCATCCACACTCGCTCGCCCCTCCCAAATTCATGTCCCGGGCATCCGTTCCAAGGGTGTCGATACCTGGCGCATACGGCACCATGGCCATAACAACGCCTGCCAGAGGCTATGAGGCGCGTCGCCTGAACCGAGCCCCACATCAACGAACTCGTCGCGCCCAGGCCGGCGTAGCGTGCCGAAGAGGATGTCCCAGAGGGGGAAGAGATTGGAGAAATTCTTATTGCGGTCACGCTCGTGCCGAGAGTGGTGCAGGCGATGATATTGCGGATGCTGGATTAGCAAAGCGAACCTGGGTGAATAGCGCAGATTCATGTGTGCGGCATGGTTATTGATGAGAAAGATGATCGCAGCAGCCGCCCCTACGCTCGGCGGGACCTTAAAGAGAACACCGACAAGCGGAAACAGGCAAGCCGCCCTGAGCAGCGGCTCGACCCAAAAATGACGGTACGTCAGCGTTACGTCGAAATGCTCGGCGCTGTGGTGCAGCTCATGCATCTTCCATAACACCGGGAACGTATGCTGGGCCCGGTGGATGAGGTACTCCAGCAGATCGGTCGTCAACAGGACCGCGAGCAACGCTAAGCACCACCCTGCGATACTGTCCTCAAAGGAGATCCAACCCGCGCCCAGCGTGCGAGTCAGCGTCAGCGGGACTTCCAGCAGCAGCGGCTGCAGTGCGGAATTCAGGACCAGCATCACGATCCCATAGCGAACGTTGAACCAGGCAGGCCCGGACGCTCGCGGCCTGGCGGGCGTCACACGCCTTTCCAGCGAGACCATGATCAGCAGCGTCACGCACATCGGAGCCACGCTTAACAGGGCGCGGATTGAGATGTCTTCGAGGAAGCGCACGAGTTCCGCGCTCATATCCCCCTCCACTATTTATTTCTGCAAGCGTAATTCTCCGACCCACGAAGCCATATCAGGCAGAGGTATGTTTCGGACGTGAACGGTCGCCTCGGCCGTGTTGCGGTCGCACGCCAAATACTTGGCAATTCACTATTGATTTTGCTGCTTTAGTGCTGGATTAAAGTCCAGTGCGCCATGCGGCGCCGGGCGCCCATACAAAAGCCCCTCCCAGCGCTGCCGGCCTGGCAAGATCTGTTCTCACCACCGCAGCAAGTCCGGCCAGATCAGCGCGCCCGCGAACAGCATCAGCATCACCGCGACAATGACCAGCCCCCGGCTTGGGCCCGCATGGCCGGTCTCAACCTTTGGCATCCATGACTGGCCTGCGCCGGCCGGGACCGCAGGTGACGGCGGCGGCACGGGTGGCGCAGGCATGCTGATCGCAACACGCGGCACGAAGTCGGCCTCGGCCAGCAGGAAGCCCATGGGCGTGGCCTGGCCGGCAGCACCCATGTGCTGGAACAGCAGCTTGGACAGCGCCAGACAATCATCCAGCGCAACCTGTGGGCGGGGCCGAAATATGTGCAGGTGCGCGCACAGTGTATCAAGCTTGTGGTTGGGGGCGTGGAAGTACTGGGCCCAGCGAACCTGGCGCACCGAGCAGCGCCAGCGCTTGTGCTGGATGTCGGGAAGCACTTTTCCCAGCATCCGCGCGTTGAATTCGGCGCCGTGGGCGACCAGCACATCCGCGTCGTCAATGATGGCGCGGATGGTATCGACGTCAAAGCGCCGCCCGCGCAGCATCTCGGCGGTCAATCCGTGCGTGCCGGTGGCAGCTTCGCTGATCGGCACGGTGGGCTCCTGCGAGCCGTAATAGTCAGTGATCTCCCGCAATAGCGTGCCAGCCCGCGGCGCCACTTCGACAAGCAGCAGGCCGATGCTGACGGGCTCGTCCGCTGGCGTGAGCCCAGTGGTTTCGGTACTGACGATTGCGACCCGCATGGGCTCGGTACTCCGGTGTAGCCGTCCGCAGGCATGGTTGGCGGCGGCCGCTCTGATCGTTTGCCTCTAGGTTAGTGCGAGCGCGTTAGACGTCATATCAACCAGATGGGCTAACCGAAAGCGCCAGCCGGGAGGATGCCGGCTGCTACCACCCCTCCCTCATCTCCACCTCCTGGCTCAGGCAGGCTGCTGCTCCGTCTCGCCACGCCGTCGCTCGAGATTGCAATAGACGTCGGCCGCCACCAACCCGAAGAGCGCATGGGCGAACAGGCTTTCCCAGCCGCGGGCCTCGTCGAACCAGTTGAAGTAGGCGCCCAGCAGATAGAAATTGACCAGGTAGACCACCACGCCAAACACGATCCCGACCACCGAGGCCAACCACAGGCTGGAATCGAAACGGAATGACGACAGGATTATTGCCAGCACCGCCGCCAGGATGATCGACAGCGCGAAGTGCACCGTCCCCGCCGAAAGCACGACGGTCCAGTTGAAGGCATCAGCAGACAGCGCTTCACGCCCGAGGATGATTGCCGCAACCATCTTCACGGTGCCCCAGGCGCCCTGGTACAGCAGGAAGCGCGCCGTCAGCAGCTCCAGCACCATGTAGACCGCGCCGGCAATCAGCCCCGCCACCACGGCTGCCCGCCAGTCCGGCCGGCAGCGAACGTAGCGGTGCGATTCCAGATGGAGTTCCATGGCAGTCTCCTTGCGAGATCCGGCCCGGCAAGGCCGTACGAGTTAGTTCTAGCTCATATGGGGCAAATACCAAGCCGGCCAGACCACATTAAGATACCTCTACGGCACATCTATTGCCGACCTGCCCGGCGCGGTGCAACCGCCGTGGCCGGCCGTCCGGCGCAACGTGCTGGCCATGCTGCAACTGCGTACGTGATACAATGTCAAAGTAGCCCCCGGGGTGTCCGTGCATCCCTGTAACCGGGCGTTCTCACCAGCGCGCTCTCGCGAGCGAACAGCAGCCGCCGGCGCGGGCCTTCCGCGACGACACCAAACTGGCGAACCACCGGGTACAACCTGCCCGCCTGCTCCGCAAAGCACACGGCCTCCCCGGCCGTCAGCGGCCAGGCTCGCCCAAGCCATCCGCGCCCATTGGGCGATACCGCTGACAGGACCGAGCATCAGGCGCCGCGCGCCGCAGTCCGCGTGAGCTTGCCCCGAACAACCCAAGGCGCACTTCGCCACAATCGGCGCAATGTGCCGCGGTTCCGCGCCGTGACGGGCGAACCGAACAGGATTTTTGAAATCGCAACCATGCAGCCTTCACGGGCTGTCGGAAAGGAAGACAGATTGGCTAAGGAAGAACTCATTGAATTTGGCGGCGTGGTGTCGGAAGCCCTGCCTGACAACCGCTATCGTGTCACGCTGGAAAACGGCGTCGAAATCTGGGCATACGCTTCGGGCAAGATGCAGAAGCACCGCATCCGCATCCTGGCCGGCGACCGTGTCACCCTGGAAATGTCGCCCTATGACCTGACCAAGGGACGCATCAACTTCCGCCACAAGTCCTGAGTTTCTGCGCGGCCCCGGCGATACCGCATGCGCGGCTGTCGCCCGCGCCGCGGCCGTTGTGCGCCGACGCGCTGTCACGCCGCTGACACCGCGCCCGGACACACTTGCGGGCTGCCCGACAGGCAGCCCGCTTCCGTTTACGCGCTGCGTGCAGCCTGGCCTGCGCCACCGGCGCGGGCCCGCTGGCGCTTGCGCCGCTCGGGCCGCTTCACCATACTCGAAGCACGCTCATTGCCCCGCCCGACATGAACCTGATCCTGTGGCGCCACGCCGAAGCCGAAGACCTCCCCGACGCGCTCAGCCTGAGCCGCCATGCCGACCTGCAGCGCCCGCTCACACGCCGCGGCCGCAAGCAGGCGGAGGTATCCGCCAAATGGCTGCGCGCGCATCTGCCGGCCGACACCCGCGTGCTGTGCAGCCCCGCGCTGCGCACCCGTGAAACGGCGGCCGCGCTGACTGCCAAGGCGGAGATCATTGATGCCCTTGCGCCCGGTGCCGACGTCAGCGCGGTGCTTGCCGCGGTCGAGTGGCCGGAACGCCCCGAGCATGTGGTGGTGGTCGGGCACCAGCCCTGGATTGGCCGCGTCGCCAGCCTGCTGCTGGCCGGCTCGGAAATGAACTGGAGCGTGCGCAAGAGCGGCATCTGGTGGCTGACCGGCCGCACCCGCGAAAGCGAGGCGCAGACCGTGCTGCGCGCCGTCATCAACCCCGAATTCCTCTGAGCCTTGCCTTCCGGCATGCCTGGTACCGCCTGACGGCACCTGACCCATCCTGTCCCGTCAAAATCAGAAATGGCTGATGGCGGGCGGAATCTCCCGTTACCAGAGTGGCCTTGGCGCCTCTTCCGGTGCCGAAAGCAGGTGTCACGGAGATTCCCCATGAATGGGCCGGCCAATCGTCATATTGCTGGCGAGGAACGCAACTCACACCCCTGACCCGTCGCCCGAAACTGCCCAACCGTCCGCCCTGGCAGGAGACGTCACGGAACGGTCATCCCCGGGTCACGGCACTGTCACCCGCCCTCACTACATTGCATCGCAACAGTTTCGTCACCAAAAGGACATACTGATGCGAGATCTGCCGACGCCCACCCAGCCGCTTTTTGACTCTCTGCCCAATGGCCTTGGTAGCCAGACGGCGCGGAGCCGTCTTCATCGCCAATCAGATACACCGGCACATGAATCGCCTGTTCTCAGCGTGGCGTGGGCGCGCCACCAGGACGAAGTAGTCGAAGCCCAGCGCCTGCGCTACAAGGTCTTTGCCGAGGAAATGGGCGCGCGCCTGACGTCTTCCGTGCCGGAGTTGGACATCGACATGTTCGATGCCTACTGCGACCACCTGATCGTGCGCGACATGGCCACGCTGCGCGTGGTGGGCACCTACCGCGTGCTGCCGCCGCACCAGGCCAAGCGCCTGGGCTGCCTGTACGCGGAATCGGAATTCGACCTGGTGCGCCTGGCCCACCTGCGCCCCAAGATGCTGGAACTGGGCCGCTCCTGCGTGCACCGCGACTACCGTTCGGGCAGCGTCATCATGGCGCTGTGGGGCGGCCTGGGCGAGTACCTGCAGCGCTGGGGCATCGAATCGATGCTGGGCTGCGCCAGCGTGCCGATGAACGACGGCGGCCACTACGCGGCCAGCCTCCACCGGCTGTTCAGCGAACGCTCGCTGGCACCGATCGAATACCATGCCTTCCCGCGCGTGCCGCTGCCGGTCGAGGACCTGAACCAGCAGCTGGACGTCGAGCCGCCCGCGCTGATCAAGGGCTACTTGCGCCTGGGCGCAAAGATCTGCGGCCAGCCGGCCTGGGATCCGGACTTCAACGTGGCGGACTTCCTGACGCTGCTGCGCGTGAACGACATGAACCCGCGCTACGCCCGCCACTTCCTCGGCCTGAACAACGCCGCCTGAGCGGCGCCTGGCCCTGTCAGCGGCCGCCGCCCCTGGCGGCCGCCCTCCGCGCTGCGCTCAGTCGTAGATGACCTTGTAGCGCTTGCCGATCCGTTGCCATTCGTCAGCCTCCTGCGCGAGGCTGTATTCGATCAGCGGATTGGCCTCGATCCAAGCCTGCGGCAGGCGCACGGTGAAGCCTTCGTCCAGCGCTTCGGCCAGCTGGCTCACACGGATATCGGGCAAGGCCACGTCCGAGCGGCGCCGGCACAGCACAAAGGCCAGGCGCAGGCTGAACAGCATGCGCCAGTCGACGAACCTGCCGCTGCCCGACAGCTTGCCGAGCTTGCCGGCATGGCCCAGCAACAGCGTCGCCAGCCGCGCCTGGTCGGTCTTGGAAAAGCCCGGCATGTCGGCATGAGTGGCGATATAGGCCGAATGCTTGTGGTAGCCGCTGTGCGAGATCGTCATGCCGATCTCATGCAGGCTGGCGGCCCAGCCCAGCAGCGCCAGGTTGTCCTCGCGCCGTTCGTTGGCTGGCTCCGGGAACTGTGACAACAGCGTCTGCGCGGCGCGGCGCACGCGGCTGGACTGGGCCCGGTCTACGCCGTAGCGGCGCATGAACTGGTCCACCGTGACGGTGCGCATGTCCTCATGGTGGCTGCGTCCGAGCAGGTCGTACAGCACGCCCAGCCGCAGCGCGCCGTCGGTGACATCCATGCGCTCGATATCGAGTTCGGCAAACACGCCCAGCATGATCGACAAGCCGCCCGGCAGCACCGGGATGCGGTCCGCCTTGAGGCCGGTCAGCTTGACGCGGTTGGTATTCTCGGCCTTGATCAGCGCGCGCTTGAGGCGCTCCAGCCCCTCGCGCGTGATACCGTGCTCGGCGGTGCTGTCGTTCATGCCATTGAGTTCGATCAGCTCGGCCAGCGCGCGCGCCGTGCCCGACGAGCCGACCGCCTGCTCCCAGCCCGCGGCGCGGTACTGGCGTACCAGCACCTGGATCTCGCGGCGCGCGGCCAGCTCGGCCTGCTTCATCGCATATTCATCGACGTTGCCGCTGGGGAAGAACTGGCGGCTGTGCGATACGCAGCCGATATACAGGCTCTCCATCAGCTTGGACTGGTAGCCGTTGCCGATGATGAACTCGGTCGAGCCGCCGCCGATATCGACCACCAGGCGGTTGCCCTGGCAGGCCGGAGCGTCGTGCGAGGCCCCGAGGTAGATCAGCCGCGCCTCTTCGCGCCCGGCGATCACTTCGATCGGGAAGCCCAGCGCGCTTTCAGCCTCGATCAGGAACTCGGACGCGTTCTTGGCCACGCGCAGCGTATTGGTGGCGACGGCGCGCACCTGGTTGGGCGCGAACTCGCGCAGCCGGTCGCCGAAGCGCCGCAGCGCATCGATGCCGCGGCGCCGCGCGGGCTGGTCCAGGTATTTGTCGGGCGTCAGGCCGGCGGCCAGGCGGACCGGCTCGCGCAGCGCGTCGACCTGGAAGATCTGGCTGGCCGGGCCATTGGCGGTGGGGGTTTCGTCCACCCGCCCGATCATCAGGCGGAAGCTGTTCGAACCCATGTCGACGGCAGCCAGCAGGCGTGGGGTGTTGTTCATCGTGTGCTAGGAGGGCTGGTTCGCGTTGGCGTTGCGTGGCGCGGCAGGTGCACTCTGGTGCCTTGGCCTGCCGGCGTTCGCGCCCGGGAAAAATATGTCCTGGTCATGTCTGCATCATGACAAAATCAAACTGTCATAAAAGTGACACGTTTTTATGAAAAAGTCGCCACATTACCAAAAGAAGGTCATGCTCATGTCGACGACTCCGTCCAGTACGCTGCTCAACCGCGAACTGGGCATCCTGGAATTCAATGCCCGCGTGCTGGCACAGGCGGCGGACCCGAAAGTCCCGCTGCTGGAGCGGCTGAAATTCATCTGCATCGTGTCCAGCAACCTGGACGAGTTCTTTGAAATCCGCATGGCGGGCCTGAAGGAACAGCTGCGCGACAACGCTTCGGGCCTGACGCCGGACGGCCTGTCATTCCAGCAGACCTACCAGCTTGTCACCGAGCGCACGCAACGGCTTGTGGCTTCGCAGTATGACATGCTGCAGAACACCATTTTTCCACTACTTGAAAAAGAGGGGGTCTTTTTCCACCTGACCACCACCTGGACCGACGCCCAGCGCGAATGGGCGCGCGAGTTCTTCCAGCGCGAACTGGGGCCGGTGCTGACCCCGATTGCGCTGGATCCCGCCCATCCCTTTCCCCGCGTGCTCAACAAGAGCCTGAACTTCGTGGTGGAATTGTCCGGCAAGGACGCGTTCGGCCGCGACGCCGACCTGGCCATCGTGCAGGCGCCGCGCGCGCTGCCGCGCGTGGTGAAGATGCCGGAGAAGCTGTCGGGCTACCCGTACGGCTTCGTGATGCTGTCATCCTTCATGCAGGGCTTCGTGCATGAGTTGTTCCCGGCCATTGCCGTGCACGGTTGCTACCAGTTCCGCGTCACGCGCAACTCCGACCTGTTCGTCTCGGAAGACGAGATCACCGACCTGCGCGAGGCGCTGCAGGGCGAACTGCCCACGCGCCATTTCGGCGACACGGTGCGCCTGGAAGTCTCTTCGGACACGCCGGCACCGCTGGCGCGCCGGCTGCTGCTGGAATCGGGCCTCGCCGAGCAGGACCTGTACCGCGTTTCCGGCCCGGTGAACCTGGTGCGGCTGATGCAGATCCCCGACATGGTGGACCGGCCCGCGCTGAAGTTTGCGCCGTATGTGCCCGCCCCGGTCAAGGCCTTCTCCGCCGGCACGTCGATGTTCGACGTGATGCGACAGCAGGACGTGCTGCTGCACCACCCGTACGAGAGCTTCAGTTCTGTGCTCGACCTGCTGCAGCTGGCAGCGGCCGACCCCAACGTGGTCGCGATCAAGCAGACGGTCTATCGCACCGGCAATGAGTCGCTGGTCATGGAAGCGCTGATGACCGCCGCGCGCAACGGCAAGGAAGTCACGGTGGTGGTGGAGCTGCTGGCACGCTTTGACGAGGAGACCAACATCAACTGGGCCGAGCGCCTGGAATCCGCGGGCGCACACGTGATCTACGGCGTGGTCGGCCACAAGTGCCACGCCAAGATGCTGCTGATCGTTCGGCGCGAGCCCACCGGCCCCAAGGTCAAGCAGGTCAAGCTGCGGCGCTACGCCCACCTCGGCACCGGCAACTACCATCCGCGCACCGCCCGCCTCTACACCGACTTCGGCCTGCTGACGGCCAACGAGGAGATCTGCGAAGACGTGCACCACGTGTTCCAGCTGCTGACCGGCACCGCCGGCACCATCCGGCTGAACCACCTGTGGCAGTCGCCCTTCACCATGCAGAGCAACCTGGTCGACCATATCCGCGCCGAAGCCCGCAACGCGCGCGCCGGCAAGCCCGCGCGCATCATCGCCAAGATGAACGCGCTGCTGGAGCCGTCGATCATCGACGAGCTGTACAAGGCCTCGCGCGCGGGAGTGAGGATCGACCTGATCGTGCGCGGCGTGTGCGCGCTGATGCCGGGCGTGCCGGGCATGTCCGAGAACATCTCGGTGCGCTCGATCATCGGCCGCTTCCTGGAACACCACCGGGTCTACTATTTCCACGCCGGCGGCGAAGAGGTGCTGTACCTGTCCAGCGCCGACTGGATGGACCGCAACCTGTTCCGCCGCGTCGAAGTTGCCTTCCCGGTGCTGGACAAGGCGCTGAAGGCGCGCGTCATCAAGGAAAGCCTGCAGGTACACCTGCGCGACAACGCCTCGGCATGGATCATGCAGCCGGACGGCAACTATGCGCGCACGCAGACGCGCTCGAAGCGTCCGCATGTGAGCCAGAACGATATGCTGGTGATGTTCGGCGGCACACCCTGAGCGGGCTCTATGCTTCCCTGAGGCATGGCATGCAAAACCCCGCCGCGGCGGTAATGCCGTTCAGTTAAGGTCCTTTCTGAGGAACCGGACGGTGTAGCGCTTAGGCAGGGCTTTGACCACGCGGGGGC
>NZ_JBXAHL010000061.1:0-27855 GCF_058795055.1 Cupriavidus sp. GW823-FHT06D04
TTGAAGAACCGAGATCGCCGGCCCAGGATTGGAAGCCATGCGCGCATTGTAGGTGCCTCATTGGCCGCTCGGCAGCGATCCGGTCGTCTGCCCCCGTTTTTGCGCGGTCTCCTATCCATTGCTGAATGCATCGTTTGACAATCCGGGGGCGTCCATACATGTTGCATAAATCGAATTTGAAGGCGGAGATACCCCTGTGAGGTGGAATTCAGCCGATACGGACGGAATGCGGGCGGGCGAGCTCAGCCATGCGGTTGAGCACGCCCGCACGGATTGCCACTTCGGTCGCCTGAGAGCCGACCTCGCGCGCCCACAGGGAATGGCCCGTAAGCGTCTTGAGCCGGTACATCAAGTTCTCGACCAGCGAGCGCCGGTGGTACCCGCTGGCCTTTTTCCATTCGCGTCTGCTGCTCTTGGCAATGGCGTCGATGGCCGCATTGCGCCATGCCGCACCCGGCGTGGCTTCAGGCCAGGAACTCGCGCCATCGCGCGGCGGAATCGAGGGCTGCGCGCCTGTGGCGGCAATCGCCACATGACACGACTTGGTGTCGTACGCGCCATCGCCGCCGACGATGTCTACAGGCGTGCCGGGCTCCAACTGGCCGAGCAAGTCAGGCAGCACATCGGCGTCGCCCTCGTCCTGATGGGTCATCAGCGCCGCGCATATCTGGCCAGTCTTCGTGTCCATCGCCAAATGGACCTTGCGCCAGGTGCGGCGCTTGGACCAGCCGTGCTTGCGTACCTTCCACTCGCCTTCACCGAAGACCTTCAGGCCAGTGCTGTCGACCACCAGGTGCAGCGGCTCGCCTGTGCGCAGTGTCGGCAGAACGACGTCCAAGTCTTGCGCGCGACGGCTCAGGGTCGTGTAGTTGGGGACCGGCAACTCAGGATAGGCAAGCCTGCGCAGGCTCATGGCAAAGCCTTGCAGCGCGCGCAGTGGCAGGTTGAAGACTTGCTTGAGCCCGAGCAGCATCTGGATGACCGCATCCGGATAGATGCACGGGCGGCCGCGCCTGGATACGCCCGGCTCAGACGCTGCCAACACGCTTTGGTCAATCCACATCGTGATGTCTCCCCTCGCAATCAGACCGGCGTTGTACTGCGCCCAGTTCTTGACCCGATAGGTGGCCTTGGGCTCGTTTCGCTTCTGTGTGTCCCTGCGCATCTTCCCGGCAAAAATCGAGAATCTACGCAGCCGCCCGAATTGTTTACAGAGCTATCTGTCGCGACTGTTGCGCGTAAACGTCAGCACGCCGCGCGTCGGCCGGATTTACGCAACAACGCCCCTTGAACATCCTCTTTTCCTTCCGTTCGGTCGACTTTATACACGACCTACTGGAAGGCGAATTTCCGGGGGAAGCTCAGTCCACCGGCAAAACGATGCACAGAAAGCGCAAGCGCTCGCATAACCACGTGACGCCATGCCCCTTGTTGTCGGCCGATGGCACCTGCAGCGTCTACGAATACCGACCGTTTGCCTGCCGCACGTTTCACACGGTGGACGATCCAAAGTACTGCGCTACCCCCAGCGCGCATCATCTGACGTATGACGCCTCAGCCTCGAGTTGCTACAAGAAGATGGCATACATGCTGCCGAAGCTGAACCGCACGGGCGAGATTAAAGACATCCGCGACTATTTCGGCAAGTAAGCCAAGTCTGCCCGTTGTTGCGCACGTTACTTCAAGGAAGTACACGACTACTACACCTCAAAATGGCCGTTGCGAGCGTCTCTGCGAACGCCTTGGCCGCCTCACTGATGGTGTGACCTTGCAAGGTGAGTACCTGAATGGTCCGAAGGGAAAACTGTGGCTCTTCGAAAGGCACGGCAGTCAGCTTGCCTTCACGAATCAGGTGCGCGGCATTCAAGCGAGCAGACAGCGCTACCACTGAGGAGCGAATCACGAGGGCCAGCAACGCCCCATAAGGGCCACTGAATGGCGCCTGATAATGTAGTCCGCGGGCACTACACGCAAGGTCCAGCATCTGCCGTCCAGTGGACTGCGCTTCGGGTATGGCTAACGGATACCGTACCAGGTCGGGGACGGTCAGCGACGCGTAGCTGGCCAGCGGATGCTGTGGGGCCATGATGGCGACCATGGGCGCCGGTGCGTCGTAGACGATGGTTAGACCCTTCTCGGGGGCGACAGAAAACTTGAGCCCGATATCGATATCGCCCCGCAGCAACCAATGTCTGATCGCGTCCGGCGAACCAACGCGCAAGTGAATACTCATGTCCGGATTGGCCAGCTGAAATGCCGCCATGACTTCCGGCATAAACCCGATGGAAAAACCGTCAGTACATGCCACGTCAATCCGGGTGGCCTGTAACTGACCAAGGCCACGTACGTCATCCAAAACCCGATCCGAATCCATCGTCACGGTACGCAGATAGGCGGCCAAGCGCTGTCCTGCGTCGCTGAGCGCCATCCCGCGCGCCTTGCGCTCGAACAATGCACAGCCCACGCTATCTTCCAGTTTGGCAATCTGACGGCTGATTGCCGACGGCGCAACGTGCAGCTGAGCCGCCGCCTCGCTCACGGAGCCGGATCGCGCAACCTCGAGAAAGTAGCGTGCTGTTGTGGCAAGGAGGATCGGGGTCATGGCGGAAGAACTTTGCCCAAAACGCACGGCAGCGTTGCGAATTCTCAAATGGTGAACGATATCACTATTGAATAGAATTTTGGCAATGCTCGGGGCTGCGGCGAAGGCCGCCCATCGACAACCCTCATCGCCGCTTCGCTGGGAAGCGGCCTTACACCTCACAACTGCTGGCCAGGAACGACCTCAGGAGGCTTTATGCGATTTGGAAAAGTGGGCGCGATTGGGCGCTGGACCGGCGTAGCGCTCCTGGGTGCCACCATGGTGATGGGTAGTGCGAAGGTCTCGGCGCAGTCTTGGCCGACTAAACCGGTAAGACTCGTCGTTCCGTTTCCGCCTGGTGGTGCTACCGACTTCGTCGCGCGCGTCGTGGCGGACAAACTTGGCCAGCGCATTGGGAAGCCTGTGATTGTCGAGAATAAACCAGGGGCTGCCACGGCGATCGGCGTCAACGCCGTGGTCCGCGCCGAGCCTGACGGTCATACGCTTCTTATCTCAGCGCCCAGTAGCTTCACCGTGGTCCCCTCGCTCCAAAGCAAACCGCCCTTTGATCCGTTGAAAGACCTGGCTCCGGTGGGAATGGTTTGCAATGCACCCATGGTCATCGTCACGAACACAAGTAAGCCGTTCAAAAACCTCACGGACGACTTCAACCAAGCCAGGGCCAAACCACACACGATCACTTATTCAACCTTCGGTCCAGGCACCGCTCCGCACCTTGCCGGTTCGATGCTCGCTGACGCGGCAGGCGTCGCCTTAGATCCCGTTCCCTATAAAGGCAGTTCCGAAGCGCAGCTGGCGATTGTGCGAGGCGACGTGGATATCGCGCTCGACAGCCTCGCGGTTGTGCTGCCCTATGTCAAATCCGGAAAATTCCGAATTCTGGCGACGACAGGCGCGAAGCGTACGCCCTTCGTGCCCGAAGTGCCGAGCACGGGTGAGTTGAATATGCCGCAGGCGACGCTGGAAGGATATTACGCAGTCGCTGCGCCGGCCGGCACACCGACCGCGCTGTTACAGAAGATCAGCGGAGAAATTGCTGCGGTAGTGGCTATGCCAGAAGTCAAGCAGGCATTTGCGCAGCAGTCGCTGGAAGCCGAGTGGCTTGGGTCTTCCCAGTTTCGCGCCCTAATTGCCGCGGACATCGAGCGGTTTAGAAAGTTCTCGAAACGCACCCATCTAGTTGTCGAGTAAGCCTAGGCTACTCGAGCTCATCCGTCGTGGCGTTGAAAGGCCAAACAATCGTAAGGTGAAAAGCATGGCACGGCAGCAGCTTATTAAAGACGTAGGGAATTGGTTTGATGGTGGGGACTTTGCGAAGTCACTCGCGGCCCGTGTGGCGTGGCGCACCGAGAGCGACTTGCCGGGAGGTGACGGTCAGGCGGAACGGCTGATTGCCTATTTATCGAACGCGCTGACACCGGAATTGGAGGCGCTGGGGTTCCAATGCGAGGTGTTCCCCAACCCCGCCGTTGACGACAAACCGTTCCTCATTGCGCGCAGAATCGAGGACGAGAACCTGCCGACCGTGATCATTTACGGCCACGGCGATGTCGTGAACGGGCAAGAAAAGTCCTGGCGGGAAGGATTGAACCCCTGGACATTGCAGATAGAAGGGGACCAGTGGTACGGACGTGGCACCGCTGACAACAAGGGACAGCATACGGTCAACATCGCAGCGCTTGCCCTTACGTTGCGTGCCAGAGAAGGTCGCTTGAACTACAACGTCACCGTCCTGATCGAGATGGGTGAGGAGGCCGGTTCCCCGGGCATGCATCAATTTTGTGCGCTTCATAAGAACGACCGCCTGAAAGGCGACCTTTTGATTGCATCCGACGGTCCACGCGTCCACGCGCGCCGCCCTACGGTCTTTTTCGGTTCGCGCGGCGTCGTGAATTTCTCTCTGCGTATGCGCTGCCGGGATCGCGCCTTTCACTCGGGAAATTGGGGTGGCGTATTGACCAATCCCGCTGTTGTCGTGGTGAATGCGGTGTCGTCATTGGTTGACGGTAACGGGCGAATCTTGATCGACGCCTTGAGGCCGCCCGCATTGAGCCAGGAGCTTGGTGAGATATTAAACAAAATTCCAGTGGGAGCTGACGTTGGTGACCCGGAGCTCGATGCAGACTGGGGGGAGCCAGGGCTTACCCCTGCCGAACAACTATTTGGCTGGAACACCATCGAAGTGCTGGCGCTTGGTGCTGGTTCTTCCGTGCGCCCCGTGAATGCCGTACCTTTCGAGGCCGTGGCCCACTGTCAACTTCGCTACGTGGTGGGGACGCAGTGCGAGAATCTGGCCGAACTCGTGCGGGAACACCTGGATAGTCATGGGTTCCATGATGTACTCGTCGACGTCACAATGCACTGCGGGGCGACCCGCCTCGACCCGAAGGACCCCTGGGTTCGTTGGTCCGTCGCATCCGTGGAACGGACAACCGAAAGTGCCCCTGCGATGCTGCCAAATTTTGCAGGCGGCCTCCCCAATACTATCTTTGCCGACGAACTCGGATTGCCGACCATTTGGATTCCTCATTCGTATCCGGGTTGTGCCCAGCATGCCCCGAATGAACATTTGCTGGGTTCGGTGGCGCGAGAGGGTCTTCAGGTGATGGCGGGCGTTTTCTGGGACCTGGGGCAGACGGATTCCGTCCCGTGGCTGGAGCCGAGATAGCCAGCCATAGTATTGCTCCGGGGGCGGCCGGGTAGGCATCCAGCACGAGGGATTGCATCACTGGGTAAGCGCGAGTGCTAGCGCACTTCCATCGCCGCTCGTCGACAGGCACTTTGGCGAATGCCATCACGAGTTGCGGTGTGACGGGAAGCATGGCCAGCATGCTGCTTGACTCGCCTCGCGCGGCGCGCCAGCAGTCAGCGCGCCAACCTGCCCCCCAACAACGTTGTGACGGCCCGCATTATCGCGGGCCATTTTTTTTTTGTTAGGGGTACCTGGGGCGGGTGCAAGAGCGACTGCAGCCAGTGGCGGCCGGCGCGTCCAAATAGGCTTCAGGTTCTGCATCCTCTGTGGACAAAGGAGCCTTCTACCCTACTGCCTTAGGCCATTCGTCCTTGCCCGTTGCCAGGTCGATAGCGCCGAGCATCGCGCGCAAACGCGTCAAGGCGACTCCATCGGAAGCACGTCTCGGGCAAGCATCGGAACAGACGTGCTTGGTGGCGGCCGAGGTAAGCGGTCATGGAACGAAACCCCTCAGAATGAGGCAAAATTGACGGTTGCTTTGCCTTTCCAAGGAAGGATGATGCATGGCCGACACAAAAAACCCGATTGAATCCCTGGGCCGCAAGGCGTATGCCGAATTCGCGGAGCGCTACGCCGAGATCGCGCCGACCAAGCCGCATAACGCCCTCTATGAGCGGCCGACAACGATGGCCCTCCTTGGAAACGTCAACGGGTTGAGGGTTCTTGACGCAGGATGTGGCCCCGGCATCTGTAGCGAACACTTGGCCAGTAGTGGGGCCACGGTGCACGCCTTCGATGTCGCGCCGGAAATGGTGGAACTGGCCCGGACCCGGTGCGCCGGCTTGCCTAGGTAGCGGAAGGCCATCTTTCTGCCCCTCTCGCGTGGCTGCCTGATCAGTCGTTCGACAAGATATTGTGTTCCCTTGCTTTCGACTACGTTGAGGACCTGCGACCGGCTCTCAGGGAATTCCGGCGAGTGTCACGGCCTGGGGCGACACTGGTATTCTCGATGGCGCATCCGATGCGTGATTGGATGGATGAGAGAACCCGTGGCGAGACGACGTACTTCGATACCTCTCGATTCGGCTTTTACTGGTCAGGTTTTGGTGAGCCGAAACCATACGTAGAGGCCTACCGACGGCCGCTTTCAGAGATTCTCAACGCATTGACGGCTAGTGGGTGGTCTCTGGATCGATTTGTCGAACCACGCCCATTGGTGGAAATGAAAGACGCCTCAGAGCGCCTCTATGCCGAACTATCTCAGGCACCGGGGCACCGGCGTTCATTTGCATCCGCGCACGGTGCTAGCTTGAAGCCTTGCCTTCGTCAGGTCGTTTGCAATACCCCAACCGTTTCCGCACAGGTCGCCGATTGATACAGGGACGGAAGCGGCAGGACCGTGAATCCAATCCCGCAGTGCATTCAAGAATATCCCGCGACGGCATTCATGCGGTCGCGGGACTGTCCGCACGGGTCGGCGTCTGGGCAGGAGAAGAGCGATATCGCAGTGGCGGACGGCCAATACCACGCTCTACTGCGAACTCCTGCCCGAAGCTGCTTTAAGACGCCGATAGCGTCGACACGGACTTTGTCTTGGGCTGCGTAACCAAACTGACAAGAACGGCTACCAGCACGTTCAGAATCAGCGCCACAAACCCAACATTCACATCTTTGAAAAGTGGAACCGAGGGAAAAATCGTCCCGAGATTGCTATGTGTCAGCGTCGCCACGATCACGACCGCTTCGCCGGTGACGATGCCCCAAAACACGCCTAATGCGGTCATACGCCTGACGTTGCAAACGCTAGAGAATACGCCGGGAAACAATTGCGTCACGAAGCTATAGCCCATCAGTAGCAGGGAAACGAGAGCGCCGCCGCCAGCTAAGGCAAAGTATGCCGAGACTAGCGCGACCAGTGGCACCAACCCTCGAGCGACTCGATTCACGGTCACGTCGGCAGCACGCGGATTAATCGCGCCGCGATACAGGTCATTGGCAATCAACGTGGAAGTGCTAATAAGCAGCAGTGACCCTGGAACGAGCGCGGTCAACACCCCGATTCCGCCTATGATCCCGACGAACCATGGATCGAACGTTTGCGCCGATAGCTTGAACAGTGCGAGGTCGATATCGCCGCCTTTTAGGCCTGGAATTTTTAGTATGGCGGCAAATCCAACAAAGAACACGAACAGCAAGATCAACTGATAGATCGGAAGACTGATGGCATTTCGGCGAAATGCCTTTTCGTTCTTTGCGGTGAAGATCGACGTGAACGAAAACGGCCACATGAAGAATCCTGCGGCGGCAAGCAGTAGCGTCGACTGAAACCACGTGAAACTTGTGCCACTCGCAGAGAACGTTAAGAATCCAGGCTTCGCCTCGTCAATGGCGTGGAACATGTCGCTAAATCCACCATAGTAATGAATCGGCAGGTAGATTCCGAGGAACACTGTAATGGCGAGAACGGTGATGTCTTTGACCACTGCGGTCCAGGCCGAACCGTGTACGCCGGACACGACGACGTAGACCGCCAGGAGCAGCACGCCTAGCCAAATCGCCACGGTAGACGAGACGCTTCCATACGACGCGACCTGAACGATGATGCCAAGCCCCTTCAGCTGAAGCGCCAAGTAGGGAATCGAAGCAACAATGCCGACGACGGCAACCAGCACGCTCAGACCTCGGCTCTGATACTGCTTTCGGAAGTACTCCGGCTGCGATACGACGTTGTGTTTCTTCGCGTACCGCCAGATTGGCGGGAGCAGCCAGTACGAATAGATATAAGCGAGCGTGCAATACATCAGGATGTAGTACACGGCGGCGCCTTTTCCATACGCGAAGCCACTACCGCCTAGAAACGTGAACGTCGTATAGATCTCCCCCGCCATCAGCAGAAAGACAAGTGCGGTGCCAAAACCCCGCCCACCGACAGTCCACTGTTCGAGGTTCATGCTGCGCCCACCGCGCGCCAGGAGTCCAAGCGACAAGGCGAGTAGGCTGAAAAGCAGAATGATGATGAGTGCGGCGTTCACGATTGAGTCCCCGGATCAAGTTGCTGGACCTGGTTCGACGGATCCCGCAGGTAGATGATGCCCATAATGATCGCCGAGAGCGGAAGCCAAGCAGACAGCCAGGCGAGTACCAACGGCATACCAAGGACCAACGGTTCAACACGGTTAAAGAAGGGAGTACCAAGCAGAATGGCGAGGAACGGCAAGAGCGCGAGCCAACGTAAGGTCATGACGAAACTCCTGGTGAATTGAACAAGCCAGAGCAAAGCGCAACGGATGCTTTGCGCCGATCTCACGGGGACAGCGCTGCTTCGGCCAGTGCGGCGAACAGCGTGCTGCCCACAGGAATCGTCTCGTCATTGAAGTCGTACTCGGGGTGGTGCAGGAATCGGCCGTCCATTGACCCCTGCCCGAGACGGAAATACGCGCCGGGTCGCTCCAGCAGCATAAACGCGAAGTCTTCAGAACCCATGCTCGGCTTGAGTTCTGTAATGACCTTGTCATCGCCGACGACTTTTCTCGCAACGCGCTCAAGCAGGCGCGCTTCGGCGGGATCGTTGATCGTCGGTGGATAGAGCGGGCTGTATTCCACCTCGGCGGTGGCGCCCACCATGCTCGCCGCGGCCTCCGCCGTAGCAATCAGGCGCTCGCGCAGCACAGATTGCGTCTCCTTCTCAAACCACTTGACCATCCCATGCAGTTCTGCCTGGTGCGGAATCACGGACAGCGCATCGGGTGCACCCGATTGGAAGGACTGGAAGCTAATGACCGCCGGATGAACCGGGTCCACATTGCGGCTGACAATGTGGTGAACCGCAGAGACGATCTGCGACGCCGCCAGAATGGGATCCACGGCCTGATGCGGATGCGCGCCGTGCCCGCCCTTGCCTTGCACTCGAATCGAAAACCGATCGATGCCCGCCATCATCGGTCCGCTGTTGAAGGCAATCGTACCCGCAGGCAGCGACGGCCAATTGTGCAGCGCGAAGACGCGCTGTGCCGGAAAGCGATCGAAAAGCCCATCGCGTATCATCTCGCGCGCGCCGGCGTACCCTTCCTCCCCGGGCTGAAAGAACAGGTAGACCGTTCCGTCGAAGCGACGCGACTTCGCCAGATACCGTGCGGCGCCCAGCAGCATTGCGCAATGCCCGTCGTGTCCGCAGCCATGCATCTTGCCGGCAGCGCATGATCGCCATTGTGGGTTGCCGAGCTCCTGCACGGGAATGGCGTCCATGTCCGCTCGCAAGCCAATGCTGCGCCCGCTGACGTTGCTACGGCCTTCGATGACGCCGACCACGCCCGTGCGCCCCACGCCGCGATGCACCGTGATGCCTAGCGCCTCAAGATACTCGGCGATGCGCTCGGCGGTACGGTGTTCTTCAAAACCGAGTTCGGGATGCGCATGCAGGTCGTGTCGGAACGCCCGCAATTCATCGTGGAAGCCACGGATCTCGCTTTCAATCTCGGCCACAAAAGGATCGTTGGAATTCATTGAGTCTCCTTGTATACTTATGAAACGATACGGCTCGTATCGAATATAGGCCGCTAGTCGGAGCAAGTCAACTCTGAGATCATTTGCCCATGATTACCGACCCCATTTCCGAGGAACCCGCTCTGAGAGGACGGCCCCGCAGCTTGCAGACCCATGCCGCGATACTGGTGGCCGCTCGCCAGGTGCTGCTGAGCGAGGGCGAGGCACGTTTTTCGATTGAACGCGTCGCGTCTGAGGCTGGCGTCTCGAAGGCGTCGATTTACCGACGCTGGCCGACCAAGGGCGCCCTTCTGGTCGAGCTGTACATGGCGGGGCTCGACCACGTGATCGTTGAAAACGCGCGATCGCTCCGCGCCGAGCTGGAGCGATACCTGAGGAATACCCTTAGACTGCTGCAGGATCCGCTGTGGCGCAGCATCCTGCGCTCGCTCGTCGCAGAAGCACAGCGCGATGCGGGCACCGCGCAGCTCTTACGCGAGCGGATCGTCGTACCGCGCCGTGCGTCGGGTCTCGCGCTGCTTCGGCATGCCGAGGAAGTTGGCGAGATTCCGGCGGGACTCGATCACGAAATCCTCCTTGATATGCTGTTTGGCCCGGTGTGGTACCGCCTGCTATTCGAGCACGCGCCGCTCGATGAGGGGTTAGCCGAACGATTGCTGGCGCAGGTCGACAGCGTTCTTTTCCCCAAAGGCGGCGCGAAGCGGGAGGCGGCGGAAAAGACACCCCACCTCCGCTAACGCCGCGCTTCGAATGCGTGCGCCTGTTCGAGGAGCCAATCTGCGAGCAGGCGCACGCGCGGCCGCTCAATCGATCGGTTGGTACTGAGCAGGGTGTAGCGATATGCCCCTGGGGCCGGGGGCTCGCAAATCACTTCGAGTCGCCCTTGCGCGACCAAATCTTCGATCAGCACGTCGGACTGCAACGCCACGCCCTGCCCGGCCACAGCGGCATCGACGGTCAGATACGAATGCGAAAAGTGCAATCCAGCCAACACCTTCTGACTCGGTACGGGAATGCCGCGCAGGGCGAACCAGCGCGCCCAATTCATCTGCTCGGAGAGGCGCGCCTCATACTCGTCGTGCAGGAGTGACATTCTAAAGAGGGCGTCGGCCCCGACTGGACGGCCGATACGTTCGACTAGCGCTGGGCTGGCGACCGCCACGAACTGCTCGGTGAACAGTGGGGTAGCCACGAGATCCGAATAGGCGCCCCTACCAAGCCGAATGGCGAGATCGACGTGATCGCGTGCGAAATCGACCGGCGGCACGGACGCCAGCACCCGCACGTCAATATCCGGGTGCTCTCGGCGAAATTCCCCAAGACGCGGCATTAGCCATCTGGTCACAAACGACGGCAGCGCGCTGATCGTCACGCCTTCGTCGTCGGACCAGCGTCTCACTTCCGTGGATGTCCGTTCGAGTTCGTTGAGCAATGCGCCGACCTGTTCGTAGTAGGCGCGTCCCACATCCGTCAGTTCGACATGCCGTGCGCGACGCACAAACAACGGCACACCAAGCCACTCCTCGAGCAGCTTGATCTGATGCGCGACGGCGCCTGGTGTCACGCAGAGCTCGTCGCCGGCTCTCGCGAATCCGCCCAGACGCGCGGCGGCATCGAAGGCTCGAACGGCAAGCAAGGGGGGGAGATGTCGGGGCATGGAGCGTGAATCTAGCTGGGGGTCGGGCGCAAAACCTTTGGTTTGTCACCCCCCGCAGACGTTCTCTATATTTTGCATACCTTCTCTACTTGACTCAACCATCGCAGAGGCTATATGGACCTTCAAATTCACGCTTCGGGCACAACGAGCGTGCCGCCCGCATACAAGAAAGTGTTGGTGCCATGGTCCGTCCAAGGCAAGCTCCAGCCGCCGATCATCACCCACGCCAAGGGGTCGTACTTCTATGGCCAGGACGGAAATCGCTTCCTCGATCTGACGAGTGGCTACGTGGCAGTGTCGCTCGGGCACGGCCACCCGAAGATCGTCAAGGCGATTCAAGAGCAGGCCGAGCGGATGTGCTGGGTCGCGTCCAGCTATTTTAACGATGTCCGCGCCGAGTACGCGGAGCTGCTGAATACGATCTCGCCGTGGAGCGAGGGCTTGCGTGTCCATTTTGCCTGCGGCGGCGCGGAGGCGAATGACGATGCGGTCAAGATCGCGCGACTCGTCACGAATCGCCCCAAGATCCTGACGGCGTATCGGTCCTACCATGGCGGCACGATCGGCGCGAGCGCGCTGACTGGCGTGGACCGCTGGCGCGACCCCATGCCCGGCCTTCCTGGCGCGGTGAAGTTCTTTACGCCGAATCCGTACCGGAGCCCATTCTTCTCGCGCGACCCGAACGAAGAAACCGATCGTGCGATCGAACATCTGAAGACGGTCCTTTCGCACGAAGGTGCGCAGAATGTGGCCGCCATCCTGATGGAGGCCGTCGTCGGCTCGAGCGGGCTGGTCGTCTATCCGAGTGGGTACCTGAAGCGCGTGCGCGAACTGTGCGACCAGCACGGCATCCTGCTGATCTTTGACGAGGTCATGACGGGTTTTGGGCGAGTCGGCACACCCTTCGCGGCGACGCGGCTCGGGGTTGCCCCGGACATGTTGTCCTTCGCCAAGGGCGCGAGTTCGTCCTATACGCCGCTCGGCGGCGTCCTGGTGCGCGAGAAGATTGCCCGCCATTTCGACGATCGTCTGTTCGACGTCGGGCACACGCATGCGGGACACGTCCTCTCAGTGGCGGGCGGCCTCGCTGCGCTCAAGGTCTATCTCGAAGAGGGCCTCTTCGAGCGCGGGCTGGAGATCGAGCAATGGTTGCGTGACGGCCTCGGTGAACTTAAGAGCCACCATCCGGTGCTTGGCGACGTTCGCGGACTCGGTGCCCTGTTCGGCCTCGAACTGGTGCGCGACCGCGAATCCCGTGATCCGCTCGTCGAATGGCATCACCCTGGCGGATCGGCTCCCATGAAGGCGTTCTATGGTGAACTGCTGCGCCGCGGCGTGCATGCATACGGTCGCTACAACATTATAATCATTGCCCCGCCGCTCACCATCTCGAAGAGTGAGCTGCAGGAGGGATTCGACGCCATCGACGCCGCGCTGACGGTTGTGGAGAAGGGGCTGTGAGCCATACGGAAAACCCGGCTGCGCGACCTGCATCGGATCACGAGATACGTGCAGCGGGAGCGGCCGCTCGACTCCAGAGCTACATTGACAAGCGTCGCCTGGACGCGCGGATTATACGGCTGCCCGAACCGATGCCGACCGTCGCCGCTGCCGCGCAACAGATGCAGGTACCGCCCGCTTCGATTGCGAAGACGCTGGTATTTGTCGACGAGGACGGTATCGTCATCGTCGCTGTGGCGCCCGGCGACCGGCGCGTGTTGCCGCAGCAGCTCGCCGCGAGCGTCGGCAACAAGGACGTGTTGCGCATGGCGACTCGCGACGACGTACTCAGGATCGGCTATCCGCCCGGCGCGGTCGCGCCGATTGCCTTCCTGCATGCGGTGCAAGTTGTAGTGGATTCTTCGCTGCTCGCGTTTGAGCGCGTGTTGGCGGGGGGCGGCGAGTACGAGCTTCTGCTTGACGTTGCAGTCAACGACATCGTCGCTTGCAACCGCGCCGTCGTCGCACCTATCACGTAAACAGGAGTGAGGTAGCAGCCTCGCGCGAACACGTTCAGATCGCAATCGCGAAACGCGACGATTCCATTGGCCGCGTGCTGTTCCCTCCAATTACGAACGGAGTTAAAGATGAGCGAATATACAGATATCGTCTACGAGGTGAGGGACAATGTCGCCCGCATTACCATCAATCGACCGGCAAAATATAACGCCTTCCGCGGAAAGACGTGCACCGAACTGATTCACGCGGTCCAGCGAGCGTCGTGGGACCGTGCCGTAGGCGTGGTCGTCCTCACTGGTGCTGGAGACAAGGCGTTCTGCACCGGCGGGGACCAATCTGCTCACGATGGCGGTTACGACGGTGGCGGCATGGTTGGGCTTCCGGTCGAAGATCTTCAGACGGCAATCCGCGATTGCCCAAAACCGGTCATCGCCCGCGTCAATGGCTATGCCATCGGCGGGGGCAATGTCCTGGTCACCTGTTGCGATCTCGCCATTGCATCTGATAAGGCTCAGCTGGGCCAGGTTGGCCCGAAGGTCGGCTCGGTCGATCCCGGTTTCGGTACAGCCTTGCTGGCGCGCGTTGTTGGAGAAAAGCGTGCCCGTGAGATTTGGTTTCTCTGTCGCCGCTACACGGCTGCTGAGGCTCTCGCGATGGGCCTGGTGAACGCCGTTGTACCGCATGACTCGCTCGATGCGGAGGTACAGAAGTGGTGCGATGAGATTCTGGCCCTTAGCCCCACTGCTCTTGCGATCGCCAAGCGCTCGTTCAATGCCGACACGGATTCGATTCGCGGGATCACGGGACAGGGCTTCCAAGCCCTTTCCATGTTCTACGACACGGAAGAGTCGCGCGAAGGCGTGAGCGCGTTCCTCGAAAGGCGTCCACCGCGTTTCCGAGAGATTTACCAAGGAAAGAAGCCGGAAAGCCCGGAAAGCGAACAACACGAATGACGGATCTTCCACGCGCGGCAGGCCGTCGGATACCAGTTGGGCAAGCAGGCTTGCACGCGTGGCGGAGGGCACACCATGAATACAGAAGAACACCTGTGTAGCGAGGCGTTGGCCGACGTCGAGAGGCGATGGAACGAAGCATCTCAACCGTGGGATCCCGACGCGCTGGCAGCCAACTACGGCACGAACGCACTCTTCTTCGGTGGTCTCCCAGGGCACGAATTGGGGGTAGACGAGATCCGAAAGTACTTCGCCACCTATGTCGGAAACATCGCTTCGGCTTCGCTTCACTTTCACGAGCAGCAATATCTGAGGCTCTCGCCAGACTGCTTCCTTGCGCAGGGCTACGGAGACTTCGTGTTCGTTCTGACCGATGGCACGCACCCCCGCTTGCGAATGCGAACGACGCTTGTGGTTCAACGTGCAAACAATACCTGGAAGATTGTCCTGCATCATTTCTCGTCGATGCCGGAGTCAGCTCCTGTCTAGTTATCGACCAGGGAACGGATCGGCGTATGGGCGCGCCGATTCACCTTATTGAACTATCGTCATGTTGGCGACTGCTTCTGGTGAAGTGCAACGCCGACAGACTAGTTAACAGCCCCCTCGGGGTCTTTTTGAAACGGTCTCTAAGGAACCGCTCCCACCGTCACACGAGAGACCTCATAGTCGTAGCTTGACAAGGATAGATCGGGGCCGATGCCATATGACCAAGTATCCAGAATGGACCGATCTTCGATATTTCCTAGAAGTCGCAAGGACGGGAAAGATATCTTCGGCTGCCGAGCGCTTAGGTGTCGAACATTCAACCGTATCAAGACGAATTGACCGCCTCGAGCAAGGTCTTGGCACGGTGCTGTTCGATCGCCGAAGAAATGGTTATACACTGACTTCCGCCGGTCAATCTCTGAAGCCCCACGTCGAACAGATGGAGTGCGCCATGCTTGGTGCAGTCGAAGAGATCACAGCGCATTCTGGCGATATCGTGGGGCGGGTGCGCGTCGGCACACCAGAAGCTTTCGGAATTGAAATCCTTGCGTCAAGCCTTACGCAATTGCGAGACAGACAGCCCCGACTGCATGTCGAGATCATGGCACAGCCGCAGTTTTCTAGTCTCGTGACGCGTGAGGTCGATCTTCTTGTGACACTCGACCCTCCGGAAAAGGGCCGATACACGAAAGCTCGCCTCGCAGAGGTCGACTATTACCTATACGGGTCGCGAAGCTATCTCGAAAATCACCCAAGAATTGGGCGGTTCGAGGACCTCGCCGATCACGAATTTGTCGACTACATTCACGATGGCTCAGTAAGCGAGCGCTATCGTGTGCTTGAAGAATTGACGTCAGAACCCAAACGTAGTTGCACTACGACCAGCGTGTTGGCCCAGCGCGAAGCGGCCGCCGCAGGCATGGGCCTGGTTTTGCTGACGCCGTACGTGGCGTTGGGCAATCCTAATCTGACCAGCGTTTTCCCCGATAAGGCACTCGTAACCAGGACTCTGTGGCTCGCTGCGCCGGAAGACTTATTCCGCATACGGCGCATTCGCTACGTCTGGGATTTTATCCGGGAACTTGTGTCTTCGCGTCCAGACAATTTCCGTCACTAGCGAATGCGGTTCGTCTGTGTCGGAACATGACGCGTCTGCTTACGGGGGCAATTTTTGCACCCCTTGGCAGTTGTCGTCTTCGACATGTTTCAACGCCACCCTCACACCCATGCCTCCTTCCCCACCATCGACCTGGTTGCGCCTCTGGCACCGCGTTGCACTGGCTGAACGCGAAAACTTTGTTGTGGGCGCACGATGCATCGCCCCCTCCATGCCCGCCGTGTTCTCCTGGGGCCTGGTCACAGGGGTGGCTATGAGCAAATCGGTGTTGACCGTGCCCGAGGCCATCGGCATGTCATTGCTGGTCTTTGCCGGTTCCGCGCAATTGTCCGTGCTGCCCCTGCTCGCGGCCGGGCTCCCGCTTTGGACGATCTGGCTCACGGCGGCCATCGTCAACCTGCGCTTTGTGATCTTTAGCGCCGCGCTGCAGCCGCACTTCAACTACCTGCCGTGGTCGCGCCGCACGCTACTGGGCTTCTACAGCGGTGACTTGCCCTTCGTCTATTTCATGCGGCGCTACGTCACGCCCGGCCACGAGCCCGGTAAGGAAGGCTACTTGTGGGGCATGGCGCTGACCAACTTCGCGACGTGGCAGGTCTCGTCGATCGTCGGCATTCTGCTGGCCAGCCTCTTCCCAGACAGTTGGGGATTGGGCCTGGCGGGCACGCTGGCGCTGATCCCGGTCATGATCGCCACAGTCAATTCACGTTCGACGTTGATGGCCGTGGCGGTGTCCGCGCTGTTAGCCCTCCTGTACTTCGACCTGCCATACCGGCTGGGCCTGCTAGTAGCCGTGATTGGCGCCATTGCCGCGAGTACAGCAAGCGATGAACTCGCGGCGCGCGGCATGCGGCGCCGCCAAGATAGTGCCACCGCCATTGCTACTGCTGAGCCCCCTCGGGGAGACGACAAATGAGCCATTTGGAAATCTGGATCGCCGTCGTAGGCCTGGCCGTCGTCACGAAGGTGACCCGCGGCCTCTTCCTCGTGGCCGGCGAACACGTGACCCTTCCCGATCGCCTCCAGCGAGCCTTGCGCTACGCGCCGCCGGCGGCGCTGGCCGCGATCATCCTGCCCGACCTGATGACGTGGCACGGACATTTCACCTTGTCGCCCGCCAACTTCAAGCTCGTAGCAGGCATCTGCGCGTCGGCTTTCTTCCTGGCCACACGCCGAATGGTCGGCATGATCGTTGTCGGCATGGCGGTCTACACGGCCCTTCGGTTACTTACCTGACCGGGCCCGTTTAACGATGCTCGCCCGCGGCCAGGGAACTCGGCTATCTGGCCGAGTCACCCGATCGCCCATATCCAACAGTCCTAGACAAGATGTATTGACCTGCCGCACCTCAAGCGACGTGGATTAGGCTTGAGGTGGGGTTAAACCAACGGCCCAGAGCCACAATTGAGGGGGCAGGTCATGGACAAGTTTAGCAAGTACGTGGGCATGGACGTCCATCAGGAAACGATTGCCGTAGCGGTGGCGCAAGCCGGCGGTGAAGTCCGGTACATGGGCGAGTTTGTGAATACTCCGGAGGCCGTCAAGAAGCTGGTCACCCAGCTCAAGCGAGACGGAGCGCGGTTGTCGTTTTGCTATGAAGCGGGGCCCGGCGGATATGTGCTCTATCGGCAACTGCGGGGCCTGAAGCAAGACTGCCAGGTAGTGGCGCCCTCGCTGATTCCGAGAAAGCCCGGCGAACGCGTCAAGACAGACCGTCGCGACAGCCTGACCCTGGCCCGCCTGCATCGGGCGGGCGAGCTCACTGCGGTCTGGATACCCGGCGAAGCGCAAGAAGCGTTGCGTGACCTCACCCGTGCGCGCGAGGACATGAAGCACCTGCAGCGGCAGGCAAAGCAAAGATTGCTCTCGTTCCTGTCGCGGCATGGCCATCGCTACACCGGCAAGTCTCGCTGGACCCAGGCGCATTGGCGCTGGCTGGAGGGCGTGACGTTCGCCCACCCGGTGCAGCAGATCGTGCTGCACGAATACATCGACACCATTCGGGCTTGCAACCAACATGTGGCAAGCCTGGAGCAAGAGATCGAACGCGCGGTGCAAGACAGCCCCGTCTGGCCTGTCATGGAGGCTTTGATGGCCCTGCGCGGCATTAGCTTGATTGCTGCCGTGACCGTAGTGGCCGAGCTTGGCGACCTGCGACGCTTCGACGACGCGCCGCAATTGATGGCGTATCTGGGGCTGGTGCCAAGCGAGCATTCCAGCGGCAAGCGTGAACGACGAGGCGGCATCACCAAGACTGGCAACAGCCATGTGCGGCGGGTGCTGATCGAAGCGGCTTGGACCTATCGACATCCGGCACGCAAGTCTGCGATCCTACAGCGTCGCGCGGAACGCACCACAGCACAAATACAAGAGGTGGCATGGAGTGCTCAGAAACGGTTGTGTCAGCGCTTTCGTCATCTGACGGCGCGAGGCAAATTACCGGTACAGGTTTGCACCGCTATTGCCCGGGAACTGACGGGTTTTATCTGGGCGATCGGGCAGCAGGCAAGGTTCTCTACTACGTAGCCCCGACTCGCAAAGCCCCAGTGTGTTTGGGCCAGGCCCGGCAGCGGTGGAGAACCCTCGCGTGGACTAGGAGGCAACTGGAAACAGCACAACCCTCGACACTAGACGGAGGCAGCTCCTCGACGAATCGTTTGTCATGCGGTACCCAACCCGCGCATATCAGAATGATCAACCGTCGAAGAACCGCCGGGCCTGGCCCAAACACACTGGATCTTCCATTCAACAAATGAACACCAGCAATGAGCACTTGACACGGTCAATACATATCAGTCCACTGCGTCATTGAATTGGCACCGGGCGAATTCGCCGCGATGGATCGTTGTACTTCCACTTGATTGGCTTGGGATTCTTGTTGTGTTGACGGATATAGCGCATCAGCTTGCGATCCAGGTCCTTCACCGAAGTGGAGACGCCGCGTGCGATCACATCGCGCTGAATGCGCGCAAACCAGTTCTCGACCTGATTGAGCCAGGACGTGTAGGTCGGCGTGTGGTGCATGTGGACGTTGGGGTGTTCGCTGAGGAAGTCGTCGTCGATGCGAATGGCGTCCCCGTCTGCGCGCTCCTGACCGGCGCGAACCGCAACGACGTCACCCAACTGCTGCCACTCGTTGACGCGATCCCACCGATTCGCGGCGTGCGTGGCCAACCACTTCAGAAGCCCAAGGTCATCTACGCCGATCGCGGCTACGATTCCGAACCGCATCGTCAGCGACTTCGCGAGCGCGGCATCAAGCCAGTGATCGCGAAGCGCCGAACTGAACACGGTAGCGGGCTGGGCAAATTTCGCTGGGTGGTCGAACGCACTCATGCGTGGCTCCACAATTTCCGTCGTCTTCGCATTCGCTTCGAGCGTCGGGCTGATATTCACGAAGCATTCCTGAAGCTTGGCTGTTCCCTCGTCTGCTGGAATATCTTCAGGCGTGCGTAGCAGTCTTTTTGAAACGGCCTCTTAGGTCATTCGTCTTCGTCCAAGTCTAGCGAGCCCAAGTACGGCAGCCACGCCCACGAGGAGACACCCCAAGAGCTGGCAGCCAAGTTGCGAAAGGCCCCTCAAGGACCGCTTATCCCACGCGAAACGCGGGAGATCTTCGTACTCCGAAGGCGCGACACCTCGGTAACTCATGATGCGAGGCACGATGAACTCCCGCCATCGCTCTTCATGGGCATCCACGGCCACAGCGAAGTTTAAGTACCGTGGTGCGTCCACGCCGGCAAGTCGCTCGGCAACGAACAGAAGGGCCAGCGGAGGTGAAATCCATGCCCATTGTTCCGCTGCCTCGTATCGGGCCGCCCGCACGACATGGAGTTCGCCATGATTGCGCGGAGTTCTCTCTCCTGCTCGACATAGCGCGGCATGAACGTCACTGGCCACTTGTGTTGCTGCTGAGACTGCGGAAGCCATGCGGGATGGCTTTGGTACCAAGCGTCAACCAGCGCGCTCATGTGCTCTTCCGCCCGGCCAACCGCGGCTAATACATTGCCTCGATCACTTTCCGCTATCGCTGCGAGAGAAGGCGTACCCGCTCTTGCGGGCGATGGACCAGTCACTGGCTGAGCTCCGACTTGAGGCATCTTGTGCCACGAGCGGTGCGCCTTCCACCATCAGGCAGGCACCAAGCAAAGAGAGTGCCTGGTGTCTAGGCTTCAGTGCGTAGCAATGCTTCCACGAAGACGCTCGGTCCTGCGGCGCAATGCTTCAAGAGTGATGAGTAAAAGGGTCGACAGCACAACCATGACTGTTGCCACTGCGAGAATGGTTGGACTCAGCTGTTCACGAATGCCGGACCACATTTGGCGCGGAACCGTTCGCTGGTCGGTTCCCGTCAGGAACAGTGCAACAACAATCTCGTCGAACGACGTAGCGAAAGCAAACAACGCGCCCGAAATGACGCCAGGTGCAATGATAGGGAGTTTGATTTGCCAAAACACCCGCATCGGCGAGGCTCCAAGGCTATGGCCAGCACGCGTCAAAGTCTCATTGAAGCCGGCGAGCGTTGCCGTCACCGTGATAACGACAAAGGGAACGCCCAAAGCTGCATGCGCAAGTGTCAGGCCCACCAGGCTGTTGACAAGTCCGCGCGGACTAAACGCGAAGTAGACGCCGACCGCCGTGATGATAAGCGGGACAATCATCGGCGAAACCAGAATGCCCGTAATCATCGACTTGTACTTCAGCTTGGGATGCATCAATCCGAGCGCAGCAAGGATACCGAGGATCGTGGCAAGCAGCGTGGATGACACCCCGACAATCATCGTGTTGCGCATGGCCAGCCGCCATTCAACACTATCGAAGAAGTCCTGGTACCAGCGCAGGCTGAAATCGTGGATCGGGTACGTGAAATACGGCTGCGAGTTGAACGAGAGCGGCATCACGACCAACACTGGTAGGCACAGAAATGCAAGAACCAGGAGGGAAATCGCCAAGTGGGCGAGACGTCCGATACGGCCCCAAACCGTGACATAGGAAGGAAGGTTAAACATGGCTTCACCCCAGCTTCACACCGGCGCCACCGGTCAGTCGAACAAACATGGAATACACGAGCACAACGCCGATCAGCAGAATTGAAGCAAGCGCGCTTGCTAACCCCCAGTTCAGGCTAGAGTTCACGTGGTTGGCGATGTAGTAGCTCGCCAATTGGTCATCTGACCCGCCGACCGTTGCCGGCGTGATGTAGTAGCCCACAGCGAGGATGAACGTCAGCATCCCGGCCGCGCCGACGCCTGGAAGCGTCTGGGGAAAATAAGCCTGAAAGAAGGAGCGAACGGGCCCCGCGCCGAGCGATCGGGCGGCCTTCATATAGATGCTGGGAATGCCCTTCATGACGCTGTAGAGCGACAGGATGGCGTATGGCAGCAGAATGTGCGTCATCGCGACCAGCACGCTGATGCGTCGGTAGATCAAAGCGAATCCTGTATCCGTCAGGCTAAGGCTAATCAGGAGGTCGTTCAGCACGCCATTGGATTGGAGCACGACAACCCACGCCGTTGTCCGAACCAGGATGGAGGTCCAGAACGGCAGCAAAACCATGATCATCAGGACATTGCTGTAGCGCGCCGGTATGTTGGCGAGAAGATAGGCCACCGGGTAGGCAAGTACGAGACAAAGCAGACTTACCAAAATGCTGACGCCTGCCGTGCGGATGAAAATGTCAACATATAGCCGCTCTCCCTTTGCCTGGGACACTATCGAGCCGTCAACATCCCGCTTGAAGTCGAGGGCCTTGAGGTAATAGTCGATCGTCCACGACGAAGAAGCGTACTTCAGGGTCGACCACGTAGAAATTTTCCCCCAGCGCCCGTCGACCGCGGAGAAATGCTGTTTCCACGATTCGACCTCACCCGTTTCGGCGATGCGGCGAACGGTCTTCATGATGAGGCTGCGCATGCCTGCCTCATCAAAGTTCAACCGAGATGCCACGCGGGTTACACCACCGTTGTCCTTGCCAGCGAGGAGTTCTTCACCGAACGCAGCATAGACAGCCTCGTCAGGCAACGCGCCCAGTTTTGGATCCCATGCACGTAAGAGGGCAGCCGTACGAGGCATCTCCTGAGAGAGCGTCGGGTCCTGGAAGCTCTTTATCAGCAGGCTTCCAATAGGGAGCAGGAACGTCACGAGCAGGAATAACAGCAGCGGCAGAATCAAGGCTAGCGCCCTGACCTGCCCTGCACGCTCGGCCGCCCGCGCCTTCAACTTGAGCTTCTTTGAATCAGCAACGGTAGTCTCTACGACTTGGTCCGCCGGTCCTATCGTTTCACTTGCAAGGATCATAATATCCAGCGGCAACTACCGCGCCTCCTCGTTATTGGTTATATGAACTGGCCTAGTTGCGACCGAGCCAGACCGCGAACTTCTGATTCAGGTCGTCACTGTGGTCCGCCCAGAAAGCGACGTCCATGTTGACAGCGCCGGCCTGGTTTTCAGGCGCGGTTGGCAAGTTCGGCGCAACCTTCTTGTCGATCAGCGGAACTGCGGACTTGCGCAGGGGACCGTATGCGATCAGTGGTACCAGCTTTGCGAGCACGTCAGGTTGCGTGGCATAGCGAATGAACTGCTGCGCCTCCTTGAGGTTCTTGGAACCCTTGACGATGGCATAGCCTTCGATGTTCTTGACCTGACCATCCCACACGAAGCCGAAAGGCATGTTGTCAGTAATGATGGCGCTATAGATGCGACCGTTATACGCACTGGTCATTGAGACTTCGCCATCGGCAAGAAGCTGAGCGGGCTGCGCACCGGTCTCCCACCAGACGATGGATGACTTGATGGTGTCCAGCTTCCTAAAGGCCCGATTCAGACCTGCCGGTGTAGCGAGGACCTTGTAGACGTTTTCCGGCGCGACGCCATCTGCCAAGAGTGCCCATTCCATGGCGCCTTCCGGCGACTTGCGCAGACCGCGCTTGCCAGGAAACTTCTTGAGGTCAAAGAAGTCTGCAATCTTCTTCGGCTCACCACCCTTGAAACGATCCTTGTTGTACGTAATCAGCGTCGACCAAGTGATGTTCCCCACCAGACATTCCGAGAGGGCTCCCGGGAGATAGTCATCTTTGGCCGCAGCGCCTTCTTTACTGGGGGCGAGGTCGGCAACACGGACCTTCTCTAGCAACCCCTCATCACAAGCGCGCGTCGCGTCCGACAACTGCAGATCGATGACATCCCACGTCACGTTCTTTGTCTCGACCTGGCTTCGAATCTGGGCAATTCCCCCGTTATACGTGTCGGACTTGACAGTTACCCCGGTCCTGGAGCCGAACGGCTTCAACGCGGTAGCTTCTTGCGCGTTCTGCCACGCGCCGCCCCAAGAAACAAAGGTCAGCTGACCAGCAGCAGAGGCGGAAGCGCCCCAACCACAGGCCGTTGCAAGCAATAGAAACATTTTCATTCTCATCACCCGATCTTGGAAAAGACTGGAACCTCTCTTGCGTTAAACAAACAAGCTATCTCGGTTACAGCGCACGACAGGCGTCGGCCATCCAACCGACGTCGACGGATTCGCCAACTCGCAGCCTGCGACTAGCTCCTTCGTTGGGAAGTTTCATTACAAAATCCGACCTGCCGCAGACATCCATCACCATCCGTAGATGGTCACCGTAGTAGATGAGGTCCTTAACATTGGCGCGGAAGACGTTGTCGCAAGCGCGCGCAGCCTCGCCTACAGCCACTCGCTCCGGGCGCAAGGAGATACTTGTGCTCGAGGACTGGTGAATAGCCTGGCTTGCGGTAGCGCGGATGCTGTACCCACCTTCGAGATTCACAATACAGTTCCCGTCGTCCAGGCCGGAGACAACACCTTTCAATTCGTTGCTCTCTCCGATGAATCGTGCAACGAAGGCATTCTCCGGCTGTTCGTACAATTCGGAGGGCGGGGCAAGTTGTTGAATGATGCCGTTATTGAAGACCGCCACGCGGTCCGACATGGTCATCGCTTCGCCTTGGTCGTGCGTCACGTACACGACAGTTAGACCGCTTTGCTCATGAATTTTCTTGATCTCGTATTGCATCTGCTCGCGCAGTTGCTTGTCCAATGCCCCCAGTGGCTCATCCATGAGGACCAAGGCTGGCTCGAAAACCAGTGCGCGCGCAACCGCGACTCGTTGCTGCTGCCCGCCGGACAGCTGAGCAGGCATGCGATTGGCGAACGTCTCCATGTTCACCATCTTTAGGGCGCGCGTGACCTTTCGTTCAATGTCGCTTCTAGGAACCCGTCTTACCTGCAACGGAAAGGCAAGGTTCTCTGCGACCGATTTGTGTGGAAACAAGGCGTAGCTCTGGAACACCATGCCAATGTTCCTGCGTTCCGGCGGAATGCGGTTTATCGGCTTTCCATCGAGAAGAATTTCGCCCTGGGTGGCGGTCTCGAAGCCTGCCAGCATCATCAGACATGTCGTCTTGCCAGAGCCGGATGGACCCAGCATCGTGAGGAACTCGCCCTTTTCAATCTCAAGATTGAGGTTCTTCACAACCAGTGTTTCGCCGTCGTAGGTCTTCTGGACGTTCTTGAATGAGACAATAGTCGACATGTGTTCTCCATTTTTGGGGGACGCTGAACCACCGAGCGCTCGCGTTTGACGCGAAGCGCCCATGGCGATGTCGTCGCCTGACGATGGTCAGTCCCGTTGGGGCGTATTGAATCGCCCTCTAAGCGTTTTATTTGGGTTCGAACGCAGCGCTCGCACGCTAACTGAACGTTTCACCACCCGAGGAGACAAGAGTGCGAACTTGCAGCTTGGCGTCGAAGCGAAACCGTCTCGCAGTGAATCCGCACCGCTGCATGCGACGACGGCAAATATTCACGTCCTGAAACGCTGGCAGAAATTCGTGTTTCAGATTGGCGCCGGCCGCAGGCTTGTTCCGCTGAATCAGGCGTCTGACGCTCGTTTTGGTGAACCTGCACGAAAATATGCGCAGACGCTTACGTCGACCGCGGCCCGCGCGCTCTCTAGAAAGTTGCTGTGCCAGGAAGAACCGAATCTCGGCTTAGCTGCGCCGCCTCACGTCACATGAGAGGTCGAGGCATGGATCAAGCATCCCTTCAGCGACCGCAGTCATCCGCAAGGTCGAAGGTGAGGGTCGGCTCCGTGCGTTCCTGCAGCTGTTCGCGGGTGACGCCCGGGGCTAGTTCCCGCACAACCAATCCGGTATTGGCGACGTCGAGGACGGCCAGGTCGGTGATAATCCGATTCACGACACCTGCACCGGTCAGCGGCAGGGCGCATTCGCGCAGGATCTTGAAATCTCCGGTACGGGTGTTGTGTTCCATGAGCACGACGACACGCCGGGCCCCGCTCACGAGGTCCATGGCGCCGCCCATGCCTTTGACGAGCTTGCCGGGAATCATCCAGTTCGCCAGATCGCCATGTTCGCTGACCTGCATGGCGCCAAGAATCGACTGATTCATATGTCCGCCACGGATCATGGCAAACGACATTGAAGACGCGCAGACCGATGCGCCTGGAACCATCGTGATGGTTTGCTTCGCTGCATCAATCAGATCTGGGTCGATCTCGTCCTCATACGGCGGCGGTCCAATTCCGATCAGACCATTTTCGGATTGGAGCCAAATCTGCATGTTTTCCGGTACGAAATCCACAACTTTCGTCGGCAGACCAATGCCGAGATTCACATACTCGCCATTGTGCAATTCCGCGGCAGCACGCGCTGCCATCTGTTCGTGTGTCCAGCCCATGATTTTCTGCCTTTAGTTTGCGCGCACACGAAAGCTCGGGCGTTCGATGCGCTTGTCGGGATTGGCGTTCAGCACAATTCGGTGAACGAAGATTCCAGGCAGATGAACATCGTCGGGATCGATTTCTCCGATTTCCACGATCTTCTCTACTTCGGCAATGGTGACCTTTCCGGCCATCGCGACATCCGGATTAAAGTTCCGCGCCGTTCGAGAGAAGATCAAATTCCCGGCGCGGTCGGCGACGGCCGCCTTGACCAGCGAGACGTCCGCGTGCAAGGCTGTTTCCATGATGTAGCACTTGCCCCCAAAAACCCTCTCTTCCTTGTTCTCGGAGACGATCGTGCCGACGCCGGTACGGGTGAAGAATGCGGGAATGCCCGCTCCCGCCGCCCGTAGGCGTTCAGCGAGCGTGCCTTGCGGTGTGAATTCCAACTCGAGCTCCCCGGCCAAGTATTGGCGCTCGAACTCCTTGTTCTCGCCCACATATGACGAGATCATTTTCTTGATTTGTCGGGTTCGCAACAGCATGCCTAGGCCGACATCGTCGATGCCTGCGTTGTTACTGATGCAGGTCAGATTATGGATGCCAGTCTCACGCAGTGCGGAAATCAGAATTTCGGGAATTCCGCACAAACCGAATCCGCCGATAGCGACGGTTTGCCCACTTTGCACGACTCCATCGATGGCAGCTTGAGCGGTGCTGTAGACCTTCTCAATAGTTTTCACTTTGTCTCCAAGATACGCACAGTCAACTCCGCATTTGGTACCAGAGGTCCATTGATTCCCCGAACGCATACGTCTTCCGTAGCCGAATTTTGTTCGCTTAGTTTGGGGACCACAACGGCGATCGACGCAAGGTCGTGGTGCGTTAATGCACAACGCGCCGGACGATGGAGGGTGTCGCGCGAAGCACGTTGCTGAGCTTGCCCTCAAAAAACCGGCGCGCGTCAAGGTAGATGTCGCCTCGTTCATGCAGCCAAACGCTGTTTTTCTGCTGGCTGGCACCCGCGTTGGCGCCGCACGCCAAATGCTCATGGGCAACGTGGCAATGGCTCTCGCGATGCAGGAAACATGCCGGACTCTCTCGGAGTGAAGGCTGTGCAGAATCTTACGGTTTCCCCGCAAGCCTTTGCTTCTTCAATGTCGCCTTGCCGTGTCCATCCACGCCGTGAACCTGGAAGACATTTTTCGCCAAGTCGATGCCGATCGTCGTGACCCTCATGATGGATGCTCCTGGTTGGGGGTTGCTACCGCCACCACTTTGGCACGTAAGCGCCTTGGCCGGGGAGAGGGGGCGTCCATCCCATTAGCGCCGGCTTGATCAGTTAAATAAACTCGGCATTATCCATGCGTATCACGGCCTGTTCGCTGGAATTTTGACCCAACTCGGTGGGGGGCGGCCAAAGCTAGCGTAGCAAAAGCATCCTCATCCAATTCACCAGTGCCGCTGGCAATAGCTCAGGTCGAGGCAAGAGCGCGTACTGTCTTGGACCGAGTATTTCCGCCAGATAGTTCGCCGCCTGTCGGTCAACTGTCAGACAGAAGGGATTGATGCCCTGGAGCCTGGCTTCGACGACAGCCAGGCGCATGTCCTCGACCCCGTAGCGGCCCTCATAGTCATCAATGTCATTAGGTTTTCCATCGGACAAAAGTAGTAGCAGCCTGTGTCGGACCGATTGGCGCATCATCATTGCCGTCGAATACCGGAGTGCAGCGCCAGCCCGGGTGTAGTGCTCTGGTTCCAGTCCAGCAATCTTGCGCGCCACACTGCCGCTAAAGGTCTCGTCAAATGCCTTGACCTGACGCACGACCACGCCATGGGGGCCTTGTCCGGAAAAGGCCGCAATGGCGTACGGTTCAGCCAGTCCCTGCAAAGCGATGGAGACCAGAAGCAGCGCCTCGCGTGCCACGTCCACAATGCGCTTGTTGGTGGATATCCAACCGTCGGTAGACCCACTGACATCCACCAGCAAGAAGATGGCCATGTCGCGTCTGGCCTCGCGACAGGTCTGGTAAAGCGCCTGAGGAATCGGCAACCCTACGCGCAAATCAGCATAGGAGACCGCGCCAAACCGGGGGCTGGCTAAGCGGCAAGGCGGCGGTCTTCTTCTCCGGCGATGGAGGGATACCACCGTTCAACGTACGACCGGAGCTGGTCATTGAGCACGGCT
>NZ_JBXAHL010000062.1:0-27509 GCF_058795055.1 Cupriavidus sp. GW823-FHT06D04
CGCGCGCTGCAGCGCTTCCTCGACTATGTGCAGGGACACGACAAGGTGTGGATCTGCCGCCGTGTCGACATCGCCCGGCATTGGGCGCAGGTGCACCCGTTCGCAGCCGCGGGCACGATGCGCGAGGAAGTTGCCCCGGCCTGACAAATGCCGCCCGTGTCGCCATATTTGTGTACGATATAGCCGTCTTTCGTCGCCATTTCCGGCGACAGGCTGAATGTCCGTCCCCTGATATGGCAACCACATCGAAGAAGGCGGCGCCCGGCACCGCAGCAAAAACGCCGCGCCGGCCCGCGTCCAAGGCAACACTGAAAACGGCACCCAAGGCCACCGCCAATGCCGCGCCGGAGGAAAGTGCCGGCCCGGAGGCCACCACCAGCGAGGCTTCCGCCACCGAGGCGATCTACCTGAGCCTGCTGACCGCGATCATGGAGCACCGCCTGCTGGCCGGCACCAAGCTGGTGGAGGAACGGCTGTGCGAAGTGACCGGCGCCAGCCGGGCGCGTATCCGCCAGGTCTTCGCGCGCCTGGCGCATGAGAAGCTGGTCACGCTGGTACCCAACCGCGGCGCCTTTGTCTCCAGCCCCACGGTGGACGAGGCGCGCGAGGTGTTCCAGGCACGCCGCGTGGTCGAGCCCGCGCTGGCAGCCGAACTGGCCCAGCGTGCCACGCCGGCCAAGGTCCGCAGCCTGCGCCGCCACGCGATGGAAGAAGACAACGCGCGCGCACGCGGCGACCGCGCCGCGATGATCCGCCTGTCAGGAGAATTCCATATCCTGCTGGCCGAGATGGCCGGCAATGCCATCCTCGAAAAGCTGATCCGCGAGATGGTGTCGCTGACCTGCCTCATCATCACGCTGTACGACCGCCCCGGCGCGCCGGCCTGCGCCGAGCATGAGCACCGCCAGCTGATCGACGCCATCGAGCAGCGCGACGCCGCGCGCGCCAGCGCGTTGATGGCGGAACACCTGGAACACATCGAGGGTTCGCTCGACCTGAGCGTGCCCGACAGCGGCACGCCGGACTTCTACAGCATCTTCAGCAAGGGTTGACGCACGGTGCGGGGCACCAGCGCGCGCCCCGTGACCGGCATTGCACTCCGCGCCCGGCAGCCTAGACTGGCTGCATAACAATGCCGCGCGCAACGCGCCGCAGGGAGGTCCGCCATGGCTGTCACTGCCGAACCCGTCACAACCGCCCGTCCACCGCTGGCCTTCGAACGGCTTTTCGCGGATGCCGACGGCGAATCCCACTTTGGCCCCCTTTCCGTTGCCATCACCGAGCGCCTGTTCGCACCGCCCGCGCGCGCCTTCTGGGTGTCGCCGCTGGACGAGGCCGCGCGCCAGGGCTTCCTGCTGGTGCCGGCCGGCTGGGTGGGAGCACTGCACCCGTCGCCGCTGCGCATGTGGATCTTCGTGTTGGCGGGGGCAATGGAGTTCGAAGCCAGCGATGGCGAGCTGCGGCCGCTGTCGGCGGGCAGTGCCCTGCTGCTGGAAGACACCACGGGCAAAGGGCATGTCAGCAGGGTCATCGGTACTGCCGATGCCACGTTGGCCGTGGTGCAGTTGCCGGAGAACCGAAGCTGAGCCCGCGGCGTAGCGGCAGGGCTGTCGGCTCGGACTGCGGCCGCGCAAAACTATCATGGAGGCGCCAGATGAATGCCCCCGAGCCAGCGGCTGCGCCCAAGCCCGCGCCGCAACTGGTGCCCAACGGCTACCGCCAGGGCATCATTACCGCGATCACAGTGCTGCTCGGCTTCTCGCTGGCGTTCTGGCGATTCTGGGGCTTCGAGAGTCCCGGCCACTGGAACCTGCGCGCGCTGTTCGCCGCGGTATCGCTGCTGGCCGCGGTGTCGCTGCAGATCGTGGCGCTCTATCGCGCGCTGCGCATCGAGGACGATGCAGTGGATGAGTACCGCAAGACCGTGCGATGGTTCATCGCGTCGGCGGTTGCGCTACTGGTCGGGCTGGCCGTGGCCATGATCGACGCGGCACTCGGCCCCTAGGGCGCTGACTATGTCCAGCACATGGGGCGTGCCGAATCCGCAGATGGCTATTGCCGCCATGCCAGGCGGCGCGCGCGCTCAGGCGCCGAGGATCTCGATGCTGTCGACGCGGTCGGGGTAGAAGGCCAGGTGCGAGGCGATCGCCGCCACCGCGGGGTAAGGCGTCTCGTAGCTCCACACCGCATTGCGCGCGCGCTCGCCGCCGGCGGGGATGGAGAAATAGCTGCAATCGCCCTTGTATGGGCAGTACGTCGTGTGCGCTGTACGCTCCAGCTGCGTCATGTCGACATGCTCGCGCGGGATGTACTGCACCGGTGGGTAGGTCGCCTCTTGCAGGGTCAGCGCCGCGTCGCTGTCTGCAATGGCAATGCCCGCCACCCTGACCACCACCCTGCCGGCAGTCGGCGTGATGGTGATCGGGTGGTCGGGGCCGGGGATCCTGACTGGCTTGTCGGTCATGGCGCGTCCTCCTGCAGGGCATCGTCACGGGGGCGATGCTGCATTCTAGGCGTTCGCCGCGCGGCCTGCAGGCCGTGCCCGATGGTTCAGCCCAGCCGTCGCTATTCGACCTTGACGTTGGCCTTCTTCACCAGGGCGGCGTAGCGCGTGGCCTCGCTGCGGAAGAAACTGGCGGCTGCCTCGGGTGTGCCGGGCTCGATCACGGTGGCCTGCTTCTTCATGGCTTCCAGCACTTCGGGCGAGGTGAAGGCCCTGGCAAATGCGTCATGCACGCGCTTGACCTCTGCCGGGGGCATGCCGGCGGGGCCGACCACGGCAAACCAGCCGGCGACGTTGTAGCGGGGCAAGCCTTGTTCGGCGATGGTGGGGATGTCCGGCGCGGCGGCCGAGCGCTTGTCGCCGCACACGCCGATCGCACGCAGCGTGCCGGCCTTCAGGTGCGGCGCCACTGCGTTGAGCGCGACCACGCCCAGCTCCACCTGTCCGGCGATCAGGTCGTTCATCATCGGCCCGGTGCCCTTGTACGGCACATGGCGCGCACTCACGCCGGCCTCGTCCAGAAACATCTCCCCGGCCAGGTGGATGATGGTGCCATTGCCGGACGACCCGTAGTTGTAGCCGTCGGGCTTGGCCTTGAGCAGCGCCACCAGTTCCTTCACGTTCCTTGCCGGCACCTTGGGATTCACGACAAGCACCAGCGGCGTGGTGCCGATCACGCTGATCGGGGTGATGTCCTTGATGGCATCGAACGGCATCGTGCGGAACACGCTCGGGTTGATGACATGGTTGTTCGAGACCAGCCCGAGCGTGCTGCCGTCCGGCTGCGCCTTGACCACGGCCGCGGCCCCGGTGATGCCGCCGGCGCCGGGCAGGTTCTCGATCACCACCGGCTGGCCAAAGGCCTTGCCCAGGGCCGGACCGGCCGCGCGCGCGATGGTGTCCACGCCGGAGCCGGCGCTGATCGGCAGGATCAGGCGCACCGGCTTGCCGGTGCTGCCCTGCGCGAGCGCGCCGATGCCGGGCGCGGCCAGCGCGGCGGCCATGGTGGCGGCCAGCGCCAGCCCTGACTTGAGAAGGATGCGACGGGGGTGCATGGGGTTGTCTCCGTATCGTTATCGTAGGATCTTTGCGGGCTGCCGCTGTGCCGCGGCATGCCCGTCGTGGTACCGCTCAGCCGTTGCGGCCCTGGCCGAGCTGCGACAGGATCTCTTCGTTGTGCTCGCCGGCCCTAGGCAGCGGCCGCCGCACGCCCGGGCGGCGCCCGCCCATCAGCAGCGGCAGCAGCACCGTGGGCGTGGTCGAGCCATCGTCGGCCTGCATCGGCACCAGCCCGCCGCTGGCAAGCAGGTGCGGATCGTCGAGCAACTGGTCCGGGCGCACGATCGGCGCATACGGGATGCCGGCGGCTTCGAGCTTGGGCGCCAGTTCTGCGCTGCGGTGGTGGCGCAGGATTGCGCCCAGCTCATCGAGCAGTTGCGGACGCACCGCCACGCGCGAGGCATTGCTGACGTACTCGGGCTTGTCGAGAAGCTCCGGGTGCTCCAGCACCTGGCACAACGTCACGAACTGCTTGTCGCTGACGGCGCCGATAAACAGCTGCTCGTCGCCGGCCAGCGTGAAGACGTCATACACGCTCCACGCCGACACGCGCGACGGCATCGGCGGCGGCGCCTCGCCGGTCATTGCAAACTGCTGCATATGCTGCGAGGCGAGGAACACGCAGTTCTCGAACAGCGCGCTCTGGATCTCCTGGCCGCGCCCGGTGCGGTCGCGCTCGCGCAGCGCGGCCAGCACGCCGATGGCGCCGAACATGCCGCCCATGATGTCGTTGACCGAGGTGCCCGCGCGCAGCGGACGCCCGCTTGGGCCGGTCATGTAGGACAGGCCGCCCATCATCTGCACCACCTCGTCCAGCGCCAGCCGGTTCTCGTACGGGCCGGGCAGGAAGCCCTTGTGCGAGACGTAGATCAGGTGCGGGTAGTCGCGCGACAGCGTGGCGTAGTCCAGCCCCAGCTTCTGCATCAGGCCGGGCCGGAAGTTCTCCAGCAGCACGTCGCTCTGGCCCGCCAGCTCGGCCGCGGCGGCGCGCCCTTCCTCGGTGGTGATGTCCAGCACCACGCTCTTCTTGTTGCGGTTGAAGGCGCGGAAGAAGCCGATGCCCAGGCCCGGCAGGTTGCGCGTCTTGTCGCCGCCGGGCGGCTCTACCTTGATCACTTCGGCGCCCAGGTCGGCCAGGATCATGCCGCAGGTGGGGCCCATCACCATATGCGTGAATTCGACCACGCGGATGCCGGCCAGCGGCAGGGAGTTTCTGTTGTCTTGGGTCATCTTGCGTCTCAGGCAGCGGCGCCAGCGTGCTGGGCCGGGAAGGTCTTGGGCAGGCCGGCGCGCCACAGCGTGCCGTGCAGGGTTTCGTCCTTGAGCCAGCCAGCCACGTCTTCACGCAGCGCCAGCAGGCGGCCGATATCGATGCCGGTGTCGATGCCCATGCTGCCGAGCATGTAGGCCAGGTCTTCGGTCGTGACATTGCCGCTGGCGCCGGGCGCGTGCGGGCAGCCGCCGATGCCGGCCAGGCAAGCGTCAAAGCGGCTCACGCCGGTTTCCAGCGCCGCGTGGACGTTGGCCAGGCCAAGCCCGCGGGTATCGTGGAAATGGCCGCACCAGAAGCGATCGCCGGCGATATCGACGGCGCGCGCAAACAGCTCGCGCACCATGCGCGGGTCGGCATAGCCGACGGTATCGGCCAGGCTGACGCGGTCGGCGCCGGCATCGAGCAGCGCCTGCATCAGGCGCAGCACTTCATCGGGATCGACATGGCCCTGCAGCGTGCAGCCGAACGCGGTGCCGACACCGCCCTCTATCAGCGTCTTCGCGCCGCTGGCATCGCGCGCGGCGCGGATGCGGGCGACTTCCGCCACCACCTCGTCCGGCGTCTTGCGCAGGTTGGCCAGGCTGTGCGCATGGCTGGCCGACAGCGGCACGAGCATCAGGTCCGCACCGCTGGCCAGCGCATCCTGCGCGCCGCGCAGGTTGGGCACCAGCACTGAGACGAACAGGCCCGGCAGCGTGCGCGCGAACGCGACCAGCTGCGCGGTATCGGCCAGTTGCGGCAGCAGGTGCGCGGGCACGAACGAGCCGACTTCCAGCTCACGCAGGCCGGCCGCGTAGGCGCCGCGAATCCACGCTTCCTTGCTGGCCGTGGGCAGGATGGTGCGGATGCTCTGCAGGCCATCGCGCAATCCGACTTCGCGGATAACGGCGTGGCGGGGAAAGGGAACAGACATGATTCAGGGGCTTCCGGTTTGCGCCCCGCGGTGGGGGCGACGGAAGAACTCTATGAGTTTCTGCCAAAGAGCTGAAGCGGTGATTTATGCACGATAACATTCCGAACCGGAATGTCTGCCTGGCGCCGCACAGCGACATCCAGGAATTCCCGGATGCATGATTCCGGCAACCAAAGAGGGCTTACCATTCCATTCCGGAAACCCGCATTCCCTCACAGCCATGCGAGACCTCGACCTCACCACCCTGCGCCTGTTCATCGCCGTCTGCGAAACCCGCAACATGGCGCGCGCGGGCGAGCAGAAGCACATCGTGGCATCCGCCATCAGCAAGCGGCTGGCGCAACTGGAGGAGACCGTGGGCGCAACCCTGCTGGAACGCCGCCGCCGCGGCGTGATCCCGACGCCCGCGGGCGAGATGGTGCTGGCGCATGCGCGCGCCATGCTGGCGGCGGCGGACCGCGTCGCGCGGGACATGGCCGACTACGGCGCCGGCATCCGCGGGCAGGTGCGGCTGCTGGCCACGGTGTCGTCGATGGCCGAATCGCTGCCGGACGATATTGCCGCCTTCCTGCAGCAACCGGTCAACCGCGACGTGCGCGTGACCATCGAGGAAAGCCTGAGCAGCGACGTGGTGCGCGCGCTGCGCGAGGGCTCGGCGCCGCTGGGGATCTGCTGGGACGCGGCCGACCTGGAAGGCTTCCAGACCCGGCCCTACCGCACCGACCAGCTCGCGGCAGTGGTACATGCCTCGCATCCGCTGGCGCAGGCCGCCGACTGCCGCTTCGAGGACACGCTGGACTGCGACCATATCGGCATGCCCGCCCAGACCGCGGTGCAGACCATGCTGACGCGCTATGCGGCCATCCTCGGGCGCGGCATTGCCTACCGCGCGGTGGTCTCGACCTTCGACGCTGCGCTGCGCTGTGTGCGGGCCAACCTGGGCATCACCATCATCCCGGCCGAGATCGCCGCGCCGATCGCGCCCACCTTCGGCCTGCGCGTGATCCCGCTGCGCAACGACTGGGCGCGGCGGCGCTTTGCCATCTGCTTCCGCGACCTGGAACTGCTGTCACCGGCGGCGCGGCTGCTGGTGGCCTTCCTTGAACAGACCGCGGCAGCGGAAGCGGCGGCCGCCCCCGCGGACACCGCACCAGTGCGCAAGCCACGGCGCAATCGGCAATGACGCCGACCCGGCGCGCAACTTCCTGTGCCGTTCAAGGGTTAGCCCGAGGCAATTTCGCAAGCAAATGTTGGGGAGCGGTGCGTAGACTGGCTTGCGTTTTTCGCCCCGGCCCACGATGGCAAAAGCCGGCCCCGGGCGATGCTGACCCCGACCATGCGCGCCACGACGGCGCAGGAGCACGCAATGAACTTCAACGACAAGAACGTATTGATCACCGGCGCACACGGCAACCTGGGCCGCGCCGTGGCGCAGGCCTTTGCGCAGGCAGGCGCGCGCGTGGTGCTGCTGGACCGGCATGTGGCGCCGCTGCCCGAAGCGGGCACGGGCCACCTGGCGCTGCAGGCGGACCTGCTTGATGCCGCCCAACTGAGCGAGGCCGTCGCGCAAGCGGTTCAGGCCGGCGGGCGCATCGACGTGGTGTGCAACCTGGCCGGCGGCTTCGCCATGGGCCCAAGCGTGCATGAAACCAGCGCCGACGCCTGGAACCACCTGTTCGACATGAACGTGGGCACGGTGCTGAACATGGCGCGCGCGGTGGTGCCACACATGCTGGCCGCCGGCGGCGGCGCCATCGTCAACGTGGGCGCCAACTCGGCGGCGCGCGGGCTGGCGCAGATGAGCGCCTATTGCGCCTCGAAGGACGCGCTGGCGCGCGTGACTGAATCGATGTCGGCAGAGCTGCGCGACCAGGGCATCCGCGTCAACGCGGTGCTGCCCAGCGTGCTGGATACGCCGGAGAACCGCCAGGCCATGCCGGATGCCGATGCCACGCGCTGGGTCAGCCTGGACGCGCTGGCCGATGTGATCCTGTTCCTGGCCTCGGATGCGGCTCGCGCCGTGCAAGGCGCGCTGCTGCCGGTGGTCAACCGCGCCTGACGCGGGGCTTGCGCGCGGCCGGCTCGGCCGCGCTGATGCCGCTAGCCACCTCCTGGATCTGCTGGCGCAGCCAGCGCCGCAGCCGGTCAGCATCGGTGCGCGCGTGCCAGATCTGCATCATGTCGACCTGGGGCAGTGCGAACGGCACCGGCAGCAGCACCAGTTCACGATCGCGCGCCACCGCCTCTTCCGCGACCGAGCGCAGGCAGGTCAGCAGCAGTTCCGTGCCGCGCACCAGCCGGCTCGGGGCAAGGAAGCTCGACAACCCCGCCACTACTGTGCGCTTGTGCCCCTGCCGGGCCAGCGCGCGGTCGACCACGCCGTTGAGGTCGCCGGTCAGCGTGGTCAGCAGGTGCTCGCACGCCAGGAAGGCGTCGAGATCGAGGCCGTCGGCGATGCGCGGATTGGCGCGCGAGGCCAGCACCACGAAGTCCTCGCTGCATAGCCGCTGCTGATGGAAGGTATCAGGCAGGTTCTCATAGAAGCCCGCGATCGCCAGGTCGCAGGTGCCCTTCTCCAGTTCCTCGCGCGGCAGCTCGCCGCGCGTGTTGTGCGTGACCAGCACCACGCCCGGCGCCTGGCTGCGCAGCCGCGGCAGCAGGGCGGGCAGCAGCAGCTGCTCCATGTAGTCGGTGGTGTAGATATGCAGGTGCTCGCTGCGCGCCAGGTAATCGTGGCCGGCACAGGCGTCATAGAACGCGTCGAGGTCCCCGACCAGCCGCTGCACCTGCGGCGCCAGCGCATGCGCGCGCGGCGTAGGCGTCAGGCCACGCGGCGCACGCACGAACAGCGGATCGCCCAGCTCGTCGCGCAGGCGGTTGAGCTTGTGGCTCAGCGCCGGCTGGCTCAGCGCCATACGCGCGGCCGCGCGCGAGGCATTGCCCTCCTGATACAGCACGTGGAACACGTACAGCAGGTTAAGGTCCTTGCTGCCGATATTCATTTTTTGGATAGCAGAGATCGAATAATAGAAGTTTTCGAATCATAGTCCGCTGCCTAGGATGTTGCCAGTGCCGCGGCATTTCAGCCCGGCTGCTTGTGAACCGACATGGAGCGGAACAATGAACATCCTGATGGTGCTGACCTCCCACGACCAGTTGGGCAATACCGGCCACAAGACCGGCTTCTGGCTGGAGGAATTCGCCGCGCCCTACTACGTCTTCAAGGACGCCGGCGCCGACATCACGCTGGCCTCGCCCAAGGGCGGCCAACCGCCGATCGACCCGAAAAGCGACGATCCCGGCGCCCAGACCGATGCCACCCGGCGCTTCCAAAGTGACCCGGCCGCCAAGGCTGCGCTGGCCAGCACGCTGACGCTGGACCAGGTGAAGGCGGAAGACTTCGACGCCATCTTCTATCCGGGCGGCCACGGCCCGCTGTGGGATCTGGCCGAAGACAAGCGCTCGGTCGCGCTGATCGAGCAGTTCGACCGCGCCGGCAAGCCGGTGGGAGCGGTATGCCACGCACCGGCGGTGTTCCGCCATACCAAGAGCGCGGACGGGGAACCGCTGGTCAAGGGCAAGGAGGTGACCGGCTTCACCAACAGTGAGGAAGAAGCCGTGCAGCTGACCAAGGTGGTGCCCTTCCTGGTGGAGGACATGCTCAAGGCCAACGGCGGGCGGTTCACGCGTGGCGAGGACTGGGCCAGCTATGTCGTGGTCGCAGGGCGACTGGTGACGGGGCAGAATCCGGCATCGTCTGATGCGGTGGCGGAGGCGTTGTTGAAGATGTTGAAGTAAGAGAAAGCGGCAAGCGCCGCGTCCGCTGCCGCCTCTCGGTTCCCGCCGGCTTGCACCCCTCGCCCGCTTGCGGGAGAGGGGTGCGCTGCCAGGCTTCATGGCTACTTCAGACGCATGAGTTCCCCACCCTCACTGCGGCACCAACTCCAACCGTTCCCGGCTAGCCTTCTCCACCGCCTTGCGCGTATACACCAGCGGGAAATACTCCCCCTTCGCCCACAACGGCGCCAGGTCCCGGTAATGCGGGCTGGCCGGATTCCCTGACTGCCCCGGCGTGTTGACCACGCGCGAGGCATCCCAGTTGCCCACGTCCAGCACCATGCGGAACGACGCGCCGGCGGTCAGGCGGAAGTCCGTGTTGCGGTAGCTGGTGTTCATCGGCGTGAAGGCCGAGCCGCCGATCGGGCCGGCGTTGACGTTGAACTGCTGGCGTTCCGCGTCGCTCAGGATCGGGTCCATCGGATGCGTGAACACGGCGGTGTGGAGCTTGCCCCATTGCCATGCGCGCGGATCGGGGCCGAGCTTGGCTTCGAGTTCGGCCATGGCGGCTTTCAGCGATTCCAGCATCACCGCATTGCGCCGCTCCACCGGCATCCGCGGCCCGGGCTGCTCCCGCACCGCCAGCACGCGCGCGGCATCGCCCGCGCCCACCAGCCGCGCGGCTTCTGGCGGCAGCGCGGCGCGCACCACGGCCTGGCGCAGGTGCTTGCTAAACCAGACCTCGAACAGTGCCGCGGCGGCGCTGTCCGCGCGCTCGTTGCCGTCCCAGTTGCGCAGCAGGTCCAGGCCGCGGGCCAGTTGCGGGTCATCGCTGCTCACATCCTGCAGCATCGCGACCGCGCGCTGCGCCGGCAGCGACACGGTGTCGTTCTGCCACGCCATCGAGTCCTGCACCGAGCTGCGCGCATTGGCTCCCACCAGAGCCTTGAGCCGGCGCGCGCGCGAGCTGTCGCTCCATTCGTAGCCCACGCCAAGTTTCGCGGCGGGGTGCTCGGGCGGGATGTTGTTCTCGTTGGCGGTGACGATATAGCCTGGCGCGGGATTGAAGGCCCACGGCAGCTCGTCCATGTTGCGGTAGCCGGCCCACTCGTAGCGGCCATCGCCCGCCACCGGCGTGAGGCCGTCCCAGTTGGGCCGCTTGACGGTCAGCCCTCCCGGGATCCAGCCGATGTTGCCGCTGGTGTCGGCATAGACCTGGTTTTCGCCGGGCGCGCCCCAGCGGTTCATGGCGGCGCGGAATTGGTCCCAGTTGCGCGCGCGCATATAGTCCATCGAGCCGAAGTACGGCGCCATGCCGTAGTCGAGCCACGCGGCGCGCAGCGCCCAGGCCTGTGCGCGGCCGGCATCGGCGACCAGCACCGGGCCGTGGCGCGTGAAGTCGATGGTGACTTTGCGCGGGGTGGACTCGCCCTTGACCACGATCTCTTCGGTGATGGTCTCCATCGGTTCCCAGCGGCCCTTGTACTTGTACTCATGCGGGTTGGCCGGATTGAGCTCGTAGCCGTACAGGTCCTCCTGGTCCATGTAGAAGCGCGTCAGGCCGAAGGCGATGGTGCCGTTGTGCCCGATCGAGATGCCGGGCAGGAACGGCTCGCCCGCGCCGATCACCGACATTCCCGGCGCGTTCAGGTGGCTGATATAGCGCAGGCTGGGCGCGCCGTGCGAGCGGTGCGGGTCGTTGGCCAGGATCGGGCGGCCGGTGGTGGTGCGCTTGCCGCCGATGACCCAGTTGTTCGACCCGAGGCTGCGGCCGGTGTCGCTGTTGGGGTCCACCAGTGCGTAGAGCTGGTCGAGCGGGATGCTGGCGGCCTGCGCATTGCCCCACGCCTCTTTCGGGAAGCGCGCTGCGGCGGTGGCCAGTTCGTAGGCGCGGCGCAGTTCGGCGGCGGGAACCGTGCAGGGGTCGATGCCGGGACTGAGCCTGGGCTCGATCTGCGGGTCGAGTTCGCGGCGCAGCCAGTCGGCACGCGGGGCGTCCTGTTTGGCCTGGCAATAGAGCTGGGCGCGTTCGACTTCGCCGGTGAAGTTGAGCGTCAGGCCGTGGTGGCGGATGCGCACGATGTCTTCGGCCTGCCAGCGCGCAGGCTTGTAGTTGAGCTTGCGGAATTCGGGCGGCAGCAGCTCGGGCCTCTGCTCGGTCAGCGCCACATAGGCGTTCACCCCGGCCACGAAGGCCTCGGCCACGCGCTTGGCGTCGGAGCCATACGCCAGCCATTCGCGGTACATGTCGCCGCGGAACAGCACCGCGCGCGCCATGCGGTCGCCGTCGGCATAGGCCGGGCCGAAATCCCTGGCCATCTCGCCAAGTCCGCGCTTGCGCCACAGGTCGATCTGCCACAGGCGGTCGCGCGCGGCCATGAAGCCCTGGACGAAGAAGGCGTCGTAGAGCGTGCCGGCATAGATATGCGGCACGCCCCAGCGGTCGACCAGCACGCTGGCGGGCTTCTCCAGGCCGGGCACGGCAAGCAGGTTGTTGCGGGCGGGGACTTCGGCCATGGCGGCCGGGATGGTAGTGGCGAGCAGGGCCAGCGCAGCGATCAGGCGGCGGGGGGTGCGTAACATCAGGTCTCCTCGGTGTTGTGATTGGCTGCAGATGTCTTGCAGTTCACACGGAAGATAGTGCATCCCCGCCCAGCGCGCGAGCCATACGGCCGATCTCCGCACGGCGCGTGTCGCTGCGGGTTCGCTCAGTAGACGTCGCGCCGGTAGCGGCCGTCGTCGGCAAGCCGGCGCAGCGCGTCTTCGCCGAGGATCCCCGCCAGTGCGTCATGGACGCCGCCGGCCATGCCCTGCAGGCTGCCGCAGACGTAGACGGCCGCGCCGTCCGCCACCCATTGGCGTACCGTCTCGCCCTGTGCGCGCAGGGCGTCCTGCACGTAGCGCGGCGCGCCGCCGTCGCGCGACCAGGCATGGTCCACGCGCCGCAGCGTGCCGTCGGCCTGCCATGCGGCCAGTTCCCCGGCAAAGAACGCGTCATGCTGCGCCGAGCGCTCGCCGAACAGCAGCCAGTTGCGGCGCTGCCCGGCCGCGGCGCGGGCCTTGAGCTGGGCGCGCAGGCCGGCCAGCCCGGTGCCATTGCCGACCACGATCAGGGGCCGGTCATCGGCCGGCGGGTGGAAGCTGCGGTTGGTACGGACGCGCAGCGCGATGCGGGCGCCCACGGCCGCGTGCTCGGTCAGCCAGCCGGAGGCCAGGCCGAGGCGGCCGTCGCCGTAGCGGGTCTGCCGCACCAGCAGTTCGAGGTGCCCGTCCTGCGGCAGCGAGGCGATCGAATACTCGCGGTGCGGCAGCGGCGGCAGCGTGTCCACCAGTTGCTGCGGCGGCAGGCCCTGCATCACCGCGAAGTGCGGTTCGGGCAATGGCATGCGCGTGGCCACGGCCTCGACCAGGGTGGTGTCGCGGCCATCGCAGCGCACGGGCGTGGCGCCGTCCAGGCCAAGCCGCGCCAGCAGCCGTTCAACCTCGGCCGGCGCGTGGCACGGGCCGATCTCGGCGATGTCGCCGGCTTGCCAGTCCATTGCCGCATCGCCCTGCGGCGCCAGCGACAGGTGGAACGCCGGCGCGCCCTGGCTGCCGGGGTTCAGATGGTGGCGTTGCACGAGCCGCCAGCTGTCATAGCGCGGGCGTTCCCAGTCGGCAATCTCGGCGCCGCCGCTCAGGGCCGACAGGTGGTTCTGCCAGTGGCGCAGGGCGCCGGCGTCGCCGTTGTCGACTTCGACTAGGTCAAACAGCGGCTGCGCACGGTGGCGCTGCAGCCAGCCGTCGAGCGCGTGGCCGAAGGCGCAGAAGCGCGCGTAGCTGCTGTCGCCGAGCGCGAGGATGCCGTAGCGCAAGGACTGCAGGCCATCCGCGCCAGCCAGCAAGCGGCGCGCAAAGCCGGACGCACTGTCGGGGGCGTCGCCCTCGCCGGTGGTGCTGACCAGGAACAGCGCCTGGCGGCATGTCTGCAGGCGCCGCGCATCGACATCGGCCAGCGACAGCAGTTGCACCGGCACGCCCGCGCCCTGCAGCGCGGTGGCGGTCTGCAGCGCCAGCTGTTCGGCAAACCCGGTCTGCGAGGCATAGGCAACCAGCGTCGCACCCGCTTCCGTGCCACCCAGTGTCGCCACGCGCGCGCGCCGCTGGCGATGGTGTGCAAGCGCCGCGCTGCAGAAGCCCGCATAGGCTGCCACCACGCCGGCCGCCATGGCCATGCGCGACGGCCCCAGCACGGACAGCGCGACGCCGCCGGCAACGGCAAGCCAGCTTGCGCCAGCGACGGCGGACGGCATGGCCTTCGCGCTCATGCCAGCATCGCGGCAAAGGCCGGCGACAGATGTTCGTCGAAGCCGTCCGGCGTGCGCACCAGGAAACGCGCAGCAATGCCGTGGCGGCGCGCGTGCGCCATGCCGGCCTCCGGGCCCAGCACGGTCAGCGCGGTGGACAGCGCATCGGCCAGCATGCACTGCCCATGGATGACCGTGACCGAGGCCAGCGCGTGGCTGGCCGGATAGCCGGTGCGCGGATCGATGGTATGGGCGTAGCGGCGACCGTCACTGTCGAAATAGCGGCGATAGTCGCCGGAGGTGGCGACGGACAGGCCGTGCAGCGCCACCCGCGTCTGCCCCGCGGCATCGCTGTCCAGGCCGGGTGGTGATTCCAGCGCGACCCACCACGGCATGACGTCGGGCTTGACGCCATGGCCGCGCAGTTCGCCGCCGATCTCAGTCAGGTGGTGGTCCAGGCCCTGTTCACACAGGTAGCGCGCTACCGCGTCGACGGCAAAGCCCTTGGCGATGGCGCAGAAGTCCAGCGACAGGCCGCCTGGCTGCCGGGCGCGCCGGCCCGCCGCATCGACTTCGATGCGGGCCCAGCCGCAGCGGCTGCGCGTGGCCTGCACCGCGTCTGGCGACGGTGGCGCGCTGCGCGCCGGGGCGGGGCCGAAGCCCCACAGGTCCACCAGCGGGCCGGCGCTCGGATCATAGGCGCCGCCGCTGTCGCGCGCCACCTGCAGCGCGCATTGCAGCACCGCGAAGCAATCATCCGGCAGCGCGTGCCAGTTGCCCGGCGCCGCGCGGTTGAAGCGACTCAGGTCGGAATCCGCTTCCCAGTTGCTCATCTGCGTGATCACGCCATCGAGCACGGCCTGGATGCCGGCGGCGATGCCGTGAGCATCCGCCGCGGGCGGCAGCAGCGCCGCCACCGACCAGGTCGTGCCCATGGTCACGCCGCCCCAGCGCTGCAGCCGCGTGTCGGCGGCGGGCGGCTGCGGCGGCGCGGTCAGCGCAACGGGGACCAGGACGCGGTTCAAACCCGGCATCCGGCTTATTGCGGCAGCACTTCCACCGTCACCGCATAGACGGCGCGGCGCGACCTGGCCTGCTTGAAGGTGGTCTTGTCGTCCTTCACCTCCGCTTCCATCCAGTACATGCCAGCGGCCGGCCACTTGACGCTGAACTTGCCGTCGGCGTCGGTGGTGGCGCTGAACTCCTGCAGCTGGTCGCGGTAACGGATGCCGCCCGGCACCACCGAGACCTTCAGGTTGCTGGCGGGCTTGCCGTCGAGCAGCAGGCGGAAGCTGGCGGTGTCGCCCGCGACCAGGTCGTTCGGGTGCGTGATCGGCGCCAGTTCCAGGCCGCGGCCGACGGTGCGCAGACCCTTGTCGCTGGGCTTGCCGGCGGTGACGAAGGATTCGATGCGGCCTTCGGCCTGGGTGACCTGCAGGTCCTGCGCATTGGCCGGGACTTCCCTGGCGAAGTTCTCGGCGGTGCCACGCCAGCGCTTGGCCTGGCCGTCGACCTTGTAGCTGGCGAACAGGCCGTTGTTGACCACCGCCACGCGGTACGTGCCGGGCTGAGTCAGGTGCAGGTCGAAGGTGCTGCGGTACTTGCCGGTGGCCGCGTTCTCGGCCTTGACGGCGCTGCCGTCGGGCGCGGTCACCTGCAGGTTGTCGAGCCGCATCGGCACGTGCTCGAAGTAGAACAGGTCGTTGGAGACTGCGGCATCCACGGTCACCCACGGATCGCTGCCGGACAGCACCGTGGCCGACGGCAGCAGCCACTGGCGGTGCGCGTGCGCGGCCAGCGGGGCCAGGGCAGCCAGGGCGAGCACGGCCACGCGGGTGGCCATGCGGGAAGACGCGGCGGAAATAAGGGAAGGTTTCATCGTCTGGCTCCGGAAGGATTACGGCTTCAGTTCGACGGTCACTCCGCCGAGTTCGTGTTCGCCCTTGGCGCGGGCGGTCTGTGCGGCTTGCGGCGGCCACGTGAACGGCACGCGCAGCAGCTCGCGCCCGCCCACTTCACGCGCGGCTTCCACCACCAGCTGGTAGTTGCCCGCGGGCAGCTTGCCCAGCGGCGCCTTGCCGTCGCTGAAGCTCACGCTGTGCTCGCCCGGCGCGCGCGTGGCGCCGGAGACGCCGTCGGCCGGCATGTGCAGGTCGCGGCCGGCCTTGCGCCACCACTGGCGCATGTCCTTGAGCCACTTGGTGCCTTCGCCGTCCTTGAGCTTGCCGTCGTACCAGACCGCCAGGGTCTGCACCGGGCTCTGGTCGGCGCGCTCGACCCACATCGCCACGTAGGGGCGGTGGTACTCGGCCACGGTCAGGCGCGGGATGTCGACCTTGACGCTGAGATCCGCGGCCAGCGCGGGGCCGGCCAGGGGAACCGCGGCCATGCCGGTCAGGGTGACGGAGAGCAGTCGGCGCATATCGGAGAAACCTCGTCAGTGAGATGCAGGAAGGAAAACGGTTGGAACGGTTGGAACGGTTGATTCAATGGATAAGCAGGATCGCCAGCAGCACCGGCACCACCAGTCCCAGCCCCACCAGCGGCCAGGTCCCCACGCGCCCGGCCGCATGCAGCTTGAGCAGGAACAGGCCGGTTACGCTGAAGACCAGGCACGCCAGCGCGAACACATCCAGGAACAGGCTCCACGCAGCGCCGGTGTTGCGGCCCTTGTGCAGGTCGTTCAGGTAAGAGATGGCGCCGCGCGTGGTTTTCTCGTACTGGGCTTCGCCGCTGTCGAGTTCCAGGCTGACCCAGGCGTCGCCGCCCGGGCGCGGCAGCGCCACGTAGATCTCGTCGGCGGACCATTCGGCCTCGCGCCCGCTGGCGTCGATGTCCAGCGCCTGCGCCAGCCAGTCGGCCAGCACCGCCGGCACCGGCGCCTTCTTTTCACGCGCCTGGGCATCGCCCGCCGGCGCTTCGGCTCGCACCTGGTCGAGCACGCGCGTGGGCATGGTGGCGTGGCGGGTCTCGACCGCGGGCCTGGCCTCGATCTGTGCGGCGTGGTTGAGCGTGAAGCCGGTGACGGCAAACAGCAGCATCCCGATCAGGCAGATCGCGGAACTGATCCAGTGCCACTGGTGGAGATGCTTGAGCCAGAAGGCACGGCGCTGCTGGCCGGAGGCCGGCTGGGTTTCGGTCATTGCGGTTGGTCGGCGGGCGCAGCCCAGTCGCGGCCCGGTCTTGCCCTGTGTACGGATAGCTGGAGCGCCCCTTGTGCGCATCACATAGCGCTCAGGTGTGCCATTGTCTGCACAATGACTGTGCGGAAGAGAGAAGGATAATCGTTCGCATTTGAAATCGCAAACGATCCGGGGAGGGCGTTGGGTTACAGCGCATTACAACGTAAAGCAGCGGGACGGGATCACTTGTCGTCGGCGATCTGAATCGCTGGAAGAGATGTACAAAGTACAAGCATGTCGGCACGATGCAACCAATTAACCATATCACCCCGAAGGGGTGAATTTACCCCAATCAAGTTAGCTGCCTCCCCCGCCGTTAAGGCGATGACCCGCACGCATGCGACAGGCGCCACCGATGCATGGCGCCGCCGGCGTGCCGCCGATGAGAAACGCGCCGAGCGCGGAAAATGGAGGAGTGGAAGCAATGCTGCACAACCTGAGCCTGAAGAAGAAGCTGTTATTGCCGCTGGTGCTGAGCTGGGTCTGCCTGCTCGGCATCACGCTGTGGAACGCCTGGCAGATCCGCACGTTACGCATGGAAGAGCGGCGCCTGGACCTGGCCCACGTCACCGACACCGCGTTCTCGGTGGTGGCCGAGTACGAGGCCCTGGCCAAGGCCGGCAAGCTGACGCAGGACGAGGCCAGGAATCAGGCCATCGAGCGCGTGCGCGCGATGCGCTTCGGCAGCGATGGCTATTTCACGCTGATGCGCTCGGACACCGTGGTGCTGATGCACCCGTTCAAGCCGGAGATGAACGGCAAGGCCATGGAAGGCACCAAGGACCCCAACGGCGTCTACCTCTTCCGCGAAATCGCCGAGATCGGCAAAGGGCCTGGCAAGGGCTTTATCGAATACCTGTGGCCCAAGCCCGGCGCCGAGGCGCCGCAGCCCAAGCTGAGCTACGTGGCCAACTTCCGCCCGTGGGACTGGAACTTCATCGCGGGCCTGTACCTGGACGACATCGAGGCGGCGTTCCGCGCCGAGCTGATGAAGGCGTTTGGCATCCTGCTGGGAGTTGGCTTGCTGATGTCGCTGGTGATGGTGCGCGTGGCGGCCAGCCTGCAGCGCCAGTTGGGCGGCGAGCCCGCCATCACGGCGCACATCGCCGGCCGCATTGCCGAAGGCGACCTCGGCAGCCAGGTCGAGGTGCGCCCCGGCGACGAGCACAGCGTCCTCTATGCGATGCAGCGCATGCAGGCGCGCCTGACCGGCGCGATCGGCAGCATCCGCGGCTCGGCCGATTCGATCGCGGGCGCGGCCAAGCAGATCGCCGCGGGCAACGCCGACCTGTCGCGCCGCAGCGAAGAACAGGCCACGTCGCTGCAGGAAACCGCCGCCAGCATGGAGCAGCTCACCAGCACCGTGCGCCAGAGCGCCGAGAACGCGCGCCAGGCCAGCCACCTGGCCGAAGGCGCGTCGGACATTGCGGTGCGCGGCGGCACCATCGTCAGCCAGGTGGTGGACACCATGGGCGAGATCAAGAACGCCTCGGGCAAGGTGGTTGACATCATCGGCGTGATCGAGGGCATTGCCTTCCAGACCAACATCCTCGCGCTCAATGCGGCCGTGGAAGCGGCGCGTGCCGGCGACCAGGGCCGCGGCTTCGCGGTGGTGGCCGGCGAGGTGCGCACGCTGGCGCAGCGCAGCGCCACCGCCGCCAAGGAGATCAAGGCGCTGATCGGCAACTCAGCGCAGCGCGTCGACGACGGCGCGGTGCTCGTGGAAAGCGCGGGCAAGGCGATGGACGAGATCGTCGGCGCGGTCAAGCGCGTGACCGACCTGATGGCCGAGATGCGCGCGGCCACCGAGGAGCAGACCGGCGGCATCGAGCAGGTCAACCAGGCGGTGTCGCAGATGGACCAGATGGCGCAGCAGAACGCCGCGCTGGTGGAAGAAGCCGCGGCCGCCGCGGCCTCGCTGGAAGACCAGGCGGATGCGCTGCATCACGCGGTCGGCCAGTTCCGGCTGGCGCAGGCCTGACAGCAGCGCCGCCGCTTGTCACTTGAGCGTCATACGCACCCGAGTGCTGCGTGTATCATGAAGCGCAGCCGGCCGCCCCATGCGGCCGGCATGGACTCAGACCACTGCCGGGAGAGCGCATCATGATGGCATTCATTGGCACCGTGTTCGTTGGCCTTATCGTCGGCCTGATCGCCAGGGCGGTCAAACCCGGCGACGACAAGATGGGCTGGATCATGACCATCGTCCTGGGCGTGCTGGGCTCACTGGCTGCCGGCTACGTCGGCCGCGCCCTGGGCTGGTACCAGCCGGGCCAGCCGGCCGGCTGGATCGCGTCAGTGATTGGCGCGATCGTGCTGCTGGTGATCTACGGCATGGTCCGGCGCAAGGGCTGACTGGCGCGGCGCACGCCAGCGGCGTCCTGCGCATCGGCCAGCGCCGGCGTGTCCGGTGCGCGCACCGGGCTGGCAGGATTGGCCGGCGCGGGCGACACCCTGGGCACAACCTGTGCCTGGGCCAGCGGCGCGCCGGGCACCGCCTCGGTCAGTGTCGGCGTGCGCGGGGCGCGCAGCCCTGGGGACGTATCGCGGCAACGCAGCAGTGCGCGGTCGCCGCCTGGCGCCATCGCCGAGATCTGCGGCGCGATGGCGCGCAGCACCCTGACCGCCAGCGCGCTTGTATAGCTGTAGCGCGCCGCGTAGGGTTCCCTGGCATTGACCACCACGGTGCCGAAGAAGCGGTCGCCGAGCGTAAACACGAAGGTCGCCGAGCGGTTGACCGAGCGCGATGAAATCAGCCGCCCGCCCGGCCCGTAGACCTGGAACCGCTGATCGCCGGTGCCGGTCTTGCCCGCCACCGTCAGCGTGGTGCCATCGCGGCCCGGCATGGTGAAGGCACCCCGGATCGACCTGGCGGTGCCGCCTTCCACCACATCGATCATCGAGCGCCGCACCACCGCGGTCACTTCTTCCGGCAGCAGGCGCTTGCCCGGCGCCGGCTGCAGCACGTAGCGCGTGGCATAGGGCGTGCCATCGGCAAAGGCGAGGCTGTACACCGCGGCGTTCTGCGTGGCCATCCCGCCTGACATCAGGATGCCCGCCAGTTCCGCCAGCGCGGCGGGGCGGTCGCCCGAGGCGCCGATGGCGCTGGCATAGGACGGCGTCAGCGAATCGAACGGATAGCCCAGCCGCTGCCAGCGCCGGGCAATGTGCGCGAAGGCGTCCTGCTCCAGCAGCGTGCGGATGCGGTTGTCCTGGCCCGCCTTGCTGTGCGTCTTGAACAGCCACTTGTACACTTCCTGGCGCTCGGCGGTGCTGGCGCGCAGGATCTCCGACAGCGTGGCGTTGGGGTGCTGGTCCAGGTACTCCACCATCCACAGCTCCAGCGGGTGCACCCGCGACAGGTAGCCACGGTCGTTCAGGTTGAACTTGTCCTTGCCGTACTTGCGGTACAGCGCCGGCAGGTCTTCCTTGGCCAGCTGCTTGTCGCCCAGGCGCGCGCGCATGATGCGCACATAGCTTTCCTCATCCAGGGTCGGCCGCGCACTCAGCAACGTCACCGACATGCGCACCGCATTCAGGTGCGGTATGGTCATACGCACGCGGCCCAGCAGCGTGTCCAGGCGCTGCGCCGAATCCTTGCCGCGGTAGCGCTGGTAGAAACCGGTCATGTAGGCGCTGCCTTCCTGGTCGGCGAAGCGTTCCAGGTACTCGCGCCGGCCGGGCGCGTTGCGGTCCTCGAACAGGTCGCCCATGTCAGGCTTGGCATGGAACATCTCATAGCGCACGATGTCGCGCATCATGCGGATGAACACCAGGTTGACCGAGTGCTGGAAGCCCATGCGCACGGTCATGATGCGCTCACCCTCCCAGCGCTCGAAATTGGTGAAGCTCTGCAGGCCGCCGCCGGTGTAGAAGCCTTCGCCGGCACTGCCGGAGTACTTGCGCTCCATCGCCGCCTCCAGCATCGGCATCAGCTCGCGCTCGTCCGGCTTGCGCGCCTTCATCAGGTAGTCCACCGCCCAGCGGCTAAGCGCATCCTGGCGCGCCAGACGCACGGCGGCCAGCTGGTCGCGACTCATGCCGGCGTAGCGCGCGTTCAGTTCGCTGATGATCTCCAGGTAGGTCACCAGCGTGCGCAGCTTGGCCGTGGAGCCCAGGTTCAGGCGCGCGCCGCTGTTGATATCGAAGGGCTGGTCGATATTGTCGGCCTGCACGCGCACCACGCTGGCGTTGCCCACGCGCTCGTACAACGTGAAGCTGGTCATCAGCTTCGACGGGTCGTCGTTGTCGCGCAGCAGGTTGTGGCCGTACAGGCCCATGGCACGCGCATCAGCCTTGTTGTTCACGCGCTGCAGCGTCTCGGTGATGATGCGCTGCGCTTCGCGGTTGATGGTGCTGTCCACGGTCAGGTCGAGCCGGTCCATGTCGTAGCGGCCCTCCACCCCGGTCAGCCGGGTGATATCCGAGCGCACGCGGTTGACGGCCTTGCGCGTGACAAACGGCTCCTGCGGCGGGCGCTGCGGCGGCGTGGCCTTGTCCAGCGGCTGCGCCAGCGCCGCGTCGCGCAGCTCGGGCGTGATGATGTTGTTGGCCGCCAGCAGGCGCAGGTAGCTGCCAGTCAGCGCATCCAGGTTGGTATCGTCGCGGCGCAGGTGGTAGGACGGGCGGCGCTGCGAGATGATCAGCGACAGCGCGCGCTTGAAGGCCTGCGCCTGGCGCGGTTCAGGGGCGCGCACGTCCATGTCCTTGAGCAGCCGGTTGACCTCGCCGAAATCCTCTCCGTACCAGACCCACAGCGCATCGCCGATGCCGTTGATCTCGCCAAAGCCCTCGCGCGCCGACAGCGGCACGGTGTTCAGGTAGTCCACCACGATGCGCTCGCGTGCACGCTGGGTGTCGGGCCCGTCCAGGTAGGCGCGCAGCGACGCCGACGCCATCTGGCGGAATTTCTCCTGGATCGACGCGGTGCGGCCTTCGGGCGAGTGCCGGTATTTCTCGATCTGCGTGGCCAGCGTGCTGCCGCCGGGCGCGTCATGCGACTTGTCGGCCAGCCGGATCACCTGGTCAAGCACCGCGCGCGACAGCCGGCGCCAGTCCAGCGCCGGGTTCATATTGGGGTATTCCGGATTCAGCAGGCCCTGATTCTCGACATACAGCAAGGCGCTTATCAGCAGCGGCGGCACCGCGCCGAAGTCCGGGTACTGGCGCTGCGGATAACGCTCGAACGCCAGCGTCAGCCCGTTGCAGTCGCGCAGCAGCAGGCCCGCCTGGTTCTTCTCGCGGTAGGGCGTGAACAGGCCTTCGTCGATCAGCCGCACCATGTCGGGCGACATGCGCGCCTGCTCGGCGGGCACGTAGCCGCGCTGCTCCAGCCGCTGCGCGAACAGCGGCATGCGGCCGTAGCCCATGCGGGCGTCGTAGGGGCCGGAATGCGGGAAACGGATGCTGTCGCTGGCACCCGGCTGGATCTCGAATGTCAGCCGCTGCCCCAGGCTGCCAATCAGCCGCGCCTGCAAGTGCGAGTTGCGCACTTCGCTTGCGACAAAGCTGTACACGACATAGGCGCCCCCACCAAGGGCGACCGCCAAGCCAGCGAAGATCCAGCCACGACGCGACACGTTTGGGCTTCCCTGTTGGGCCGATGCAGCGCGCAACGGCTGTCATGCACCGGCTCGAAGCGCAATGTTCTCGCGGCGCGCGCACGCCGCGCGCCGCCTGTCTTGATATTAGTAGGAGTAAAGGCAGCCTGCAGCAAGCGCGCGCACGCGCATCGTGCCGTTGCATACAGGCATCACTCCAGGCAGCGCCTGCGCCACATTGCGCCCCCTGCCCGAAACGGTCATCAGGCTGCCTGCGCGCGTGCCACGGGTCGTCCCCCGAACGGGTAGCCCGGGTCGTTGTAGCCGTGCGTCGAGGCATGGCCCGGCGACACCAGCGCGTCGACCATCGATTCTTCCGCGGGCGTGATGACCGCACCGGGCGCGCCCAGATAGTCCTCGAACTGCGCCAGCGTGCGCGGACCGGCAATGACCGACGAGATGATCGGGTTGGCCAGCACCCACGCCGTGGCGAATTGGCCCGGCGTCAGCCCGCGCCCTTCGGCATGAGCCTTGAGCTGCTGTGCAATCACCAGCGATTCTTCGCGGAACTCGGTTTCCATCATGCGGCGGTCGGCACGGCCGGCGCGCGTCCCCTCGCCCGGTGCCTGCCCGGGCGCGTACTTGCCGGTCAGCACGCCGCGCGCCACCGGGCTGTAGGGCACCACGCCCAGCCCGTAGTGCTCGCATGCCGGCAGGATCTCCACCTCCGGCATCCGGTTCAGCAGGTTGTAGTAGGGCTGGCACGCCACCGGGCGCGGCACGCCCAGCTCGCCGCACAGGCGTGCGATTTCCGCGATGCGCCAGCCGCGGAAGTTCGACACCGCCCAGTAGCGGATCTTGCCGCTGCGCACCAGGTCGCCCATTGCCCGCACCGCCTCTTCCAGGTTCGTGCCGGGATAGTCGCGGTGCAGGTAGAGAATGTCGATGTAGTCCGTCGCCAGCCGGTGCAGGCTGTCCTCCACCGCGCGCAGGATCCAGACCCGCGAATAGTGCCCGTGGTTGGGCGCCGCCTGCATCGCGTTGCCCAGCTTGGTGGCAAGCACCCAGTCGTGGCGGTTGGCAGTCAGCAGGCGCCCGACCATCTGCTCCGACGCGCCCTTGGTGTATACGTCGGCGGTGTCGATGAAGTTCACGCCGTGGTCGCGCGCGCTGGCGACGATGCGGGCGGCTTCGGCCTCATCGGTCTGGTCGCCGAACATCATGGTGCCCAGGCAAAGTGCCGAAACACGCAGGTTGCTGGCGCCGAGGCGGCTGTAGGGCATGGTTGTGGCAGGCATGGTGGCTCCTTCGGATGGGGTGGGATGGCGTCGGGGTGGTAGAAGCAAAGGGCACAGGCGGAAATGGCAGGCTGTGACCACAGTTCCACATTTTGCCGCGAGTTGGCGTAGCTTGCTGGCCCCCTGTAGCTTTCTGTGCGGCCCATCGATAATCCAGCCCGGGAGAATTGGTTTCAATATGTTGCAGGCCGGCCAACGGGAGCCAATTTGCAGTCATATTCTTGCGTTTGCCGCGTGAGGATGACGCTTTTCCCGACCCTCGCCGCCTTCCCCATGCAATAGAAGAGAAGAATCGAACCTTATGAAAACGGAAACCACGGATGTCGTCATCATCGGCGCAGGGCCCGCGGGCTCGGTCGCGGCCGGCTTGCTGCGCAAGCATGGGATTCCGGTGCTGGTGATCGAGAAGGAGACGTTCCCGCGCTTTTCCATCGGCGAAAGCCTGCTGCCGCAGAGCATGGCCTACATCGAAGAGGCAGGCATGCTGCGCGCGGTGGTGGAAGCGGGCTTCCAGTACAAGAACGGCGCCGCCTTCTCGCGCGGCGACCAGCAGACCGCCTTCGACTTCCGCGAGAAATTCTCGCCCGGCTGGGGCACCACCTACCAGGTGCAGCGCGCACGCTTTGACGACGTGCTGATCCGCGAAGCGGCGCGCCAGGGTGCCGAGGTGCGCTTCTCGCACCTGGTCGAGGACGTCGACGTCAGCGGCACGCAGCCGGAGGTGACCGTGCGTGCGCCGGACGGCAGCCGGTACCTGGTGCGCGCAAAGTTCCTGCTTGATGCCTCCGGCTTTGGCCGCATCCTGCCGCGCCTGCTGCAGCTGGAATCGCCGTCGGGCTTCCCGGTGCGCAGCGCGCTCTTCACCCACGTGGAAGACCGCATCGCGCCGGGCGCCTTCGACCGCAACAAGATCCTGATCAGCGTGCATCCCCAACACCCGGACGTCTGGTACTGGACCATCCCGTTCTCGGACGGCCGCTGCTCGCAGGGCGTGGTTGCCGAGAAAGCATTCCTGGACCGCTACACCGGAACCGAGACCGAACGGCTGCGGGCGCTGGTGGCCGAGGAGCCCGGCCTGGCGAAGCTGCTCGGCAACGCGCAGTGGGACACCCCGGCGCGCCAGATCGCCGGCTACTCGGCCAATGTGAAGTCGTTGTGGGGCAACGGCTATGCGCTGCTCGGCAATGCCGGGGAGTTCCTGGACCCGGTGTTCTCGTCCGGCGTGACCATCGCCTTCAAGTCGGCCAGCCTGGCGGCGCAATGCCTGGTGCGCCAGCTTGCCGGCGACACCGTGGACTGGGACAAGGACTTCGCCCAGCCGCTCAAGGCCGGCGTGGACTGCTTCCGCGTGTTTGTCGAAGCCTGGTACGAAGGCCGCTTCCAGCAGCTGATCTTCCATCCCAATGCCAACTCCGAGATCCGCGACATGATCTCGTCGATCCTGGCCGGCTACGCGTGGGACCGCAGCAACCCCTTCGTGGCCGAGCCGCGCCGCCGGCTGGCGGTGCTGGAAGAATTCTGCCGCGTATGATGCGCCGCATCCGCATGCGTTCCGCATTCGCGCCCGCGCCCGCAGAGGACTTTTTTCAAGGACACCAGGTATGACCAATCCGACCGTGCTCGTTACGGGCTCGTCGCGCGGCATCGGTCGCGCCATCGCCCTGCGGCTGGCCCGCGACGGCTACGACGTGGTGGTGCATTGCCGCTCGCGCCGCGACGAAGCCGACTCCGTCGCCGACGCGGTGCGCGCCTGCGGCCGCAAAGCCCGCGTGTTGTGCTTCGACGTGGCACGGCGCGAGGAAGCCGCCGCCGCGCTGCTGGCCGATATCGCCGCGCATGACTGCTACTACGGCGTGGTATGCAACGCCGGCCTGGCGCGCGACGCGGCCTTCCCGGCCATGAGCGGCGCCGAATGGGACGAGGTGGTGCATACCAACCTCGACGCCTTCTACAACGTGCTCAACCCGGTGGTGATGCCGATGGTGCAGCGGCGCCAGCCCGGGCGCATCGTCACGCTGTCGTCGGTCTCGGGCCTGGTGGGCAACCGCGGCCAGACCAACTACAGCGCGGCCAAGGCCGGCATCATCGGCGCCACCAAGGCGCTGGCGATCGAACTTGCCAAACGCGCCATCACGGTCAACTGCGTGGCGCCCGGCCTGATCGACACCGACATGGTCGAGCAGCACGTGCGCGACGAGGCGCTGCGCATGATCCCGGCGCGGCGGCTCGGCACGCCCGACGAAGTGGCCGCGACCGTGGCCTTCCTGATGTCGCCCGACGCCGGCTATATCACGCGCCAGGTGATCTCGGTCAACGGCGGGATGTTCGGATGAAGCGCGTCGTCGCCAGCGTGGTCCGATGAACGGCGTCAGCATCTTCTTCCTGCAGGCGATGCTGGTGGTCGCGCTGCCCTATCTGCTGTGGCGTGGTGCCGGCCTGCGCTCGGTGTTTCCGCTGGTCGGCGTGCAGGTGCTGGCCGGCATCGTGCTGGGGCCATCGGTGTTCGGGCAGCTGGCGCCGCAGGGCTGGACCGCGCTGTTCGGGCCCGACCGCCTGCCGATGCTGTCCGGCCTGCAGTGGCTGGCGGTGACGCTGTTCTGCTTCCTGACCGGCCTGCACCTGCGCGAAGACAGCGTGCCCGCGCACTGGCGCGCGACCCTGCAGATCTCGCTGGGCAGCATTGCCGCGCCGTTCGCGCTGGGGGCCGCTGCCGGCTGGTATATGACCACGGCCGGCTGGCCGGTCGCCGGGGAACTGGCCAGCCCCTACTGGTTTGCCTGCGCCATGGGCATCTGCACCGCCGTCACGGCGCTGCCGGTGCTGGGTGCGCTGCTGCGCGAAATGCGCCTGACCGGCACCCGCCTGGGCCAGCTGGCCTTGCGCTGCGCGGCCGTCAACGATGCCTGGGTGTGGCTGTTCCTGACCCTGGTGCTGCTGCAGCATGGCGGCCAGGACGGCGCCAGCGCCCTCACCGTGGCGGCACGCGCCGGTGCCTACCTGGCGTTCATGTTCCTGGCGGTGCGCCCCGCCCTGGCATGGCTGCTGCGCCGCCGCGCGCCGGAGACCGAGCTGCTGCTAGCGACGGCGCTGTTCCTGGTGCTGGCCTCGGCATTCCTAGGCGAACTGGCCGGGCTGCACCATGTGATGGGCGGCTTCGTCGCCGGGCTGGTATGGCCCGCACGCGAAGCGCAGCGTGTGCGCCAGCAGCTTGAACCGGTCACGGTGGTGGTGCTGCTGCCCTTCTTCTTCCTGGCCGCCGGGCTGCGCACCGAGATCTCGCTGAACAACCCGATGACGCTGTGGATCGCGGCGCTGTCGCTGGCCATCGCGATCGCCGGCAAGATGGCCGGCGTGGCGCTGCCCGCGCGCCGCGCCGGCATGGGCTGGCGCGAATCGCTGGCACTGGGCACGCTGCTGCAGACCAAGGGCCTGGTCGAGGTGGTGGTGCTAACCGTGCTGCTGGACGCGCGCATCATCAGCACTGCGGCGTTTTCCGGGCTGTTGCTGATGGCGCTGGCCAGCACGCTGCTGGCGCGGCCGTTGACGATGCTGGTGGCGCGGGGCCGGTTGCATTAAGCGCTATCCGGCCGCTCACACCGGGTTGACATCCTCCTCGTCCTCAGCCTTCGGCTGCCGCCTTACGGCGGAAAGGACGAGGATTCCTACGGCGCTACGTGA
>NZ_JBXAHL010000063.1:0-27388 GCF_058795055.1 Cupriavidus sp. GW823-FHT06D04
CAGTTGGCGATCGTCCAAAAACGACGGGGGCGTAAGTGCCCCCGCGTGGTCAAAGCCCTGCCTAAGCGCTACACCGTTCGGTTCCTCAGAAAGGACCTTAACTGAACGGCATTACCGCTTCGGCGGGGCTTTTTTTCGTGCTGTCGGACTGGCCGCTCAGGCTTGCGCCGGCTGGGCCCCGCCCGTGCCTTGCAGGCTGGCGTTCAGTTCCTTGCGGTAACGGTTCAGGTCCTGCACCGTTTCGAAGGTGCGTTCGAACAGCAGCGACATATTGTGCAGGATCCGTTCGATGACCTTCTTCTCCCAGCCTTCGTCAAAGCGGATCTGCTCGTCCAGCCAGTGCTCGAGCCAGTCCGGGTCCGGCAGGCGCGACTGCACCGTGTCGTTGGGGAACAGCGCCTTGTTGACGTGCAGGTTGGTCGGGTGCAGCGGCTTCTCGGTGCGGCGGGCCGAGGCCATCAGCACGCCGATCTTGGCAAAGGCGGCGCGCGCGCTGTCGCCGAACTGTGCCAGGTACTTCTTCATGTAGCGCAGGTAGGCGCCGCCATGGCGGGCTTCATCCTGCGACAGGGTGCGGTAGATATGCTTGATCACCGGTTCCGTGTGCCATTCGGCGGCGCGGCGGTACCAGTGGTTCAGGCGGATCTCGCCGCAGAAATGCAGCATCAGGGTTTCCAGCGGCGGGGCCGGGTCGAACTCGAAGCGCACCGCGTGCAGTTCTTCCTCGGTCGGCACCAGGTCCGGGCGGAAGCGGCGCAGGTACTCCATCAGCACCAGCGAGTGCTTCTGTTCCTCAAAGAACCAGATGCTCATGAACGCCGAAAAATCAGAATCGTGGCGATTGTCGCGCAGGAACATCTCGGTCGCGGGCAGGGCGGACCATTCCGTGATCGCGTTCATGCGAATGGTCTTGGCCTGGTCGTCCGTCAGCATGCTGGCGTCAAAGGTATCCCAGGGGATGTCCTTGTCCATGTGCCAGCGGACGGCTTCCAACGATTTGAACAGTTCGGGGTAGAGCATGGTAAGCCTTTGAAATTACGGGCAGATTCTACCAGATGCGAATTATTCTCTTCTCCTTTTTTAGTTCGGATCGGGGCAAATGCAACGCTTTTTGACGCGATTTGGCGCAGCCGGCAGCATATTGCGGGCGATCAGCGCAACGATGACACGTCAATGTGCCAGCCGCGGCGCCTGGCCGCACGCCATGTGCTGGCGGGTGCTCAGGGCGAAAGCGCGCGCTCGCCCGCCGGCAGCGCGGCCGGTGGCGTGCCCGGGACGATGCCGAACAGGAACGCCGCCAGCTCGTCCGCCTGGGCCTCGGCGTCGCGCTCGCCCAGCGCCATCAGGGCCTGGGTGAAGGCGGGTTCGAACAGCAGGTAGCTGGCAAAGGCGGCGCCGCGCGCCTCGGTGCCGCCCAGTGGCGCCAGCAGGGCGCGCACCGTGCGCGGCAGCTGCTTCTGGTGCTCGGCGGCAATGGCTTCGATCGGCTCGCTGGGGGCGATCGTCATCACCTGCACCGGGCGCCAGCCCTCGCGGTCGCCGGCCAGCTCCGGCATGCGCGCCAGCAAGCGGTTGATATGCAGCAGCCGCTCCAGGTCGGCGTTGAGTCCGTCCAGGAAGATGCTGGCCAGCGCCTGCCCGCCCACCTGCGCCAGCGACGGGTAGCCGCCGGCCGGCATGGTGTCGTACCAGCCCGAGCGCTGGCGCGAGGCCGCGCCGATCGCCAGCACGCGCGACGCGCCCAGGTGGATCGCCGGCGACAGCGGCGACATCTGCCGCATGGTGCCGTCGCCGAACCACTCATGGTGGCCGTCCAGCTCCAGCGGCATCGCCGGGAACAGGAACGGAATCGACGCCGATGCCAGCAGGTGGTCCACCGTGATCTGCGCCGGGATCGCAATGCGCTGGCTGCGGTGCCACGGATGGATGCGGTGGTGCGACTGGTAGAAGGTCACGTGGCGCCCGGTGCTGTAGGACAGCGCGGTGACCGCGAAGGCATGCAGCGCACCGCTGTCCAGGCTGGCCTGCACGCGCTCGGGCTCGAACAGCTCGCCCAGCATGCTGCCCAGCGGGGTGTTGTCGAACAGGGCACGGGGCGCGCGCCGCTGCGTGGCCCAGCCCAGCGCCAGCGTCGACAGCCAGCGCGCGCCCGAAATTCCCACGCGCAGCACGTCGGTGCGGTAGACGTCGTCGGCATGGATGCTGTGCCACAGCGCCGCCAGGCTCTGTGTGGCGGCCTGGAAGTCCCCCGCCTGGATCGCCAGCCCGGCGCCGTTGATCGCGCCTGCCGAGGTCCCGGCGATGATGCCGAAGGGCATCGCGCCATGGCCCTTGCCGTGCCGCGCGGCAATGCGTGCCAGCCCGCTCAGCACGCCCGCCTGGTAGGCGGCGCGCGCGCCGCCGCCCATCATGATCAGCGCGGTGGCGGCGGGGTTGGGTCCGGATTGCAGCGCGGGGTGGGGGGCCGGGAAGGACTCGCGGTGCATTGCGTTGGCGTGGCGAATTGTTGGGAGTTTTTGGCTGTCAGGCTGCGCTGCTGCCGTTGGGGCCGTGGCCGCCGCCGCCGCCGCCGTTCTTGCCATTGTCATCGCCGTTGCCCGCGTCCTTGGCCGGCTTTGCCTTGGCTGCCTTCTTGGCAGGCGCCTTCTTTACAGGCGCCTTCCTGGCGGCAGGCTTGCCCGTGCCGGCGGAGGCGGCCTTGCCAGGCGCGGCCGTCTTCGGCTTTGCCGCAGCCGCTTGCGCTGCGGCTTCGGGGCCGGCCGCGGCGCCGAAGCCGCCCATGCCGAACGGGGCGATGCTGGCCGCGGCGGCGCTGCTGGCGATCTGGTTGAACTGCTGTTGCAGCAGGTCCCACCACAGCGCGGCGTTGGGGGGCAAGGCGGAATCGGTGTCGCTTGCCGCAGCCTGCGGCTGCTCGGCGGCAGGCGGCTCAGGTTGCGCACCGCTGCCGGCATCCGCGCCGGCGGCGCGCTCCGGCGCCGCGGCACTGGGCGTGTTGGCCGCGCGTGCGACGTTTTCCATCGCGGACTGCATGGCGTCGGGCGACAGCGCGTTGCCGAAGGTCTGCAGCGCCACCAGCGTGGCGCGCTGCACTTCCAGGCCCTGGATGGTGGTGCGCAGCAGGTTGGTGTTCAACTGCAGCCAGCTCTCCACGGCCTTCAGGTCGGCAATGCGCTTGTCGAGGTCGTCGAGGTCCATCGGCGGCGTCATCGCCTGCAGGCCGGGCATCAGGCCGGCGGGCATGCCGCTGCCGCTGCCCCACAGCCGGCGCATGAAGTCAAAGCCGTTGGTGAAATCGGGAATCTGTCCGAACATGGTCGAGCGCTCCGTGTGCGGCGCAGCCCCGGGATTGGCCAGGAGGGCCCGTCGGGCCGGCGGCTGCGTCGTCGTTACCTGAACTGTGGCGGCCGCTTCTGGCGCAGGCTCGCCACGCCTTCGTGCACGTCGGGGCCGGCAAAGCCCATAAATTCAAGCGCCAGCGAGGTATCGAAGGCGGGGCCGGCCATGCGCAGCCAGTTGTTGAGGGCATACTTGGTCCAGCGGATCGCGGTCTGCGACCCGGCCGCCAGCCGGTTGGCCACCTCGAACGCGCGCGCCACCAGTTCGTCCTCTTCCACCGCCAGCGAGACCAGGCCGATCCGCTCGGCTTCCTCGCCGCTGACCGACTCGCACAGCATCAGATAGTACTTGGCCTTGGCCATTCCGCACAGCAGCGGCCACACGATGGCGGCATGGTCGCCCGCGGCCACGCCCAGCCGGGTATGGCCGTCGACGATGCGCGCGGTCCTTGCCGCGATCGAAATATCGGCCAGCAGGCCGGCCACCAGCCCGGCGCCGACGGCGGGGCCGTGCATGGCGGAGACCACCGGCTTGTCGCAATTGATGACGTTGTAGACCAGGTCGCGCGCCTCATGCCAGACGCGGGTACGGGTCTCGAAATCGTTGGCCATGTCCTCGACCAGGGCCAGGTCGCCGCCGGCCGAGAAGCCCTTGCCCTCGCCGCGGATCAGCGCCACGCGCACCTCGGGGTCGGCGGAGACGTCGCGCCAGATCTCGGCCAGCTCGCGGTGCATGTTGGCGTCGGCCGTGGCCAGCTTCTGGTTGGCCGACTGGGCCGCGCCCATGATGATTTCGAGGATGGGGCCGTGGCGGCGCAGCGTCAGTGCGCGATAGCGCTCGTAGCGGGGGGAGAGGGGTGTGGAGTCAGCGGTGGGGGTAGTCATTGGGGGCCTGAGAAGTACGGGGGTTAGCGGCGCGCCGCATGCATCGTTGATTTGCCAACCGATCGGTCGGTTAATTATATGCATATCCGGCTCGCCGCCGCACCCCGCGGCCCCAACGTGCGTCAGGCCGGTGCCACCAGCTGGTCGATCGCGCCGAATACCGAATGGCCCTGTGCGTCGAACATCTCGATCTTGACCGCGTCGCCGAACTTCATGAACTCGGTCACGGGCTTGCCCTCATCGATGGTTTCCAGCATGCGCTTCTCGGCGATGCAGCAGTAGCCCTTCGTGCGGTCGACATTGGAGATCGTGCCCGAGCCCACGATGCTGCCGGCGCGCACGTTGCGGGTCTTGCAGATATGGGCGATCAGCTGGCCGAAGTCGAACACCATGTCGGTGCCGCAGTCGGGCTGGCCCACCTTCTTGCTGTTCCAGTGCACGGTCATCGGCAGGTGCACCTTGCGCTCGCGCCAGGCCTCGCCGAGTTCGTCGGGCGTCACCGCCACCGGCGAGAATGCCGTGGCCGGCTTGCTCTGGAAGAAGCCGAAGCCCTTGCCCAGCTCGGCCGGGATCAGGTTGCGCAGCGAGACATCGTTGGCCAGCATCACCAGGCGGATGGCTTCGCCGGCCTGCTCGGGCGTGGCGCCCATCCTCACGTCGCCGGTAATCACGGCCACCTCGGCCTCGAAGTCGATGCCGAAGGCTTCGCTGGCGCAGACGATATCGTCCTGCGGACCGACGAAGTCGTCAGAGCCGCCCTGGTACATCAGCGGGTCGGTCCAGAACTCGGGCGGCATCTCGGCGCCGCGCGCCTTGCGCACCAGCTCGACGTGGTTGACATAGGCCGAGCCGTCGGCCCACTGGTAGGCGCGCGGCAGCGGCGCCATGCAGTCCTTGGGGGCGAATGGGAAGGGGTGGCGCGCGCGGCCGGCGTTGAGCGCGTCGTACAGGTCCTGCAGCTGCGGCGCGTAAAACGGCCAGTCGTCCAGCACGGTCTGCAGCTTGCCGGCGATGTCGGTGGCGTAGTGGGCGGTCTTCAGGTCGCGCGACACGACCACCAGCTGGCCGTCGCGCGAACCGTCCTTCAGGGTTGCGAGTTTCATGGATGCAGTACGGTAGGGATCGGGGGCGCCCGCGGGGCAGGCGCAATGGCCACTAGTCTACCGTGGCCCGCCCGCGCGCCAGTCAGTCGACGGTGATGCCCTTGGCCTTGATCAGCTTGCCCCAGCGCTCGCCCTCGGCGCGCGCGTAGCTGGCGAATTCCTCGGGCGTGCTGTAGACCGCCTCCACGCCCACGCCTTCCAGCTTCTTCTGCACCTCGGGCGTCTTCAGCGCCTTGACCAGCTCGGCGTTCAGGCGCGTGACCACGGCCTTGGGCGTACCGGCCGGCGCCACCATGCCTTGCCAGGCGTAAGCCTCGAAGCCGGCCACGCCGCCCTCGGCCACGGTCGGCACGCTGGGCAGCACGGCAAGGCGCTTGGGCGTGGCCACGCCGAGCGCGCGCAGCTTGCCGGCCTGCACATTCTGCTGGCCCGAGGCCAGGTCCAGGAACATCAGGTCGACCTGGCCCGCGAGCAGGTCCTGCACCGCCGGCGCCGCGCCCTTATAGGGCACGTGCGTCATCTTGACCCGGGTCTGGTCCATGAACAGTTCCATCGCCAGGTGGTGCGGGCTGCCCGCGCCCGGCGAGGCGAAATTGACCTTGCCCGGGTTCTTCTGCGCGTACTCGACCACTTCCTTGAGCGTGTGCGCCGGGAAGTTGGGATTGGCCACCAGCACCAGCGGGAAGCGCGCAAGCTGGCCGATGTAGACGAAGTCCTTGTCCGGGTTGTACGGCAGCTTCTTGTACAGCGACGGATTGGCGGCCAGCGTGGCGGTGTCGGCGGTCAGCACGGTGTAGCCATCGGGCTTGGCATGCGCCACGGCATCGGCGCCGACGATGGTGGCCGCACCGGGGCGGTTGTCGATCACGACTTGCTTGCCCAGCCCCGGGGTGATGGCCTGGGCCACGGTGCGCGCCACCACGTCGGTGCCGCCGCCGGCGGGATAGGGCACGACCCAGCGGATCGGCTGCGACGGCCAGTCGTCGGCGTGTGCGGGGGCGCTGGCGGTGAACAGGGCGGCAAACAGGGTAGCGGCCGTCAATGCGGCGAGGGCGGGGCGAAAGTAGCCAAGGGGGCGCATCGGTTGTCTCCGTGTTAAAAAGGGGCCCGGTTCGGGCGGGCTTGCACGAGGGGCATGCCGCCGGCCAGGTCTGTTGCGAGGAAAGTCTACCGATGGCTTAAAAATTGGTAAATCGATTTCGCTATAGTAAATTTACCTACGAATTTCCCCAGCCCCCGGGGATAGCCAACCATCCGCCGCATGTCAGAGATCGAAGAAGAAGACACCAAGCTGCGTTCCGGCATCCAGTCCATCGAGGTGGGCTTCAGGCTGCTGCAGGCGCTGGCGGTGTCGCCGCGCGCGATGATGCTGCGCGACCTGGCCGCCGCCGCCGGCATGAACCCGGCCAAGGCCCATCGCTACCTGGTCAGCTTCATGCGGCTGGGCGCCGTGGCGCAGGACCCCGTCAGCGGGCGCTATGACCTGGGCCCGTTCGCGCTGCAGCTGGGTCTGGCCGGGCTGAACCGTCTCGATCCGGTCAAGAAGGCGCGCCCGATCCTGTCGCAGCTGCGCGATGAACTGGACCTGACCGCCGGCATTGCCGTGTGGGGCAACCACGGTCCCACCGTGGTGCACTGGGAGGAATCCAGCCATCCCGTCACCGTCAGCCTGCGCCTGGGCGATGTGATGCCGATGCTGAACTCAGCCACCGGCCGCCTGTACGGCGCCTACCTGCCGCGCAAGCAGACCCTGCCGCTGATCGAGCGCGAGCTGGGCGCGCGCGGCAATGACGGCGTGCCCGACATGCCGCGCTCACTGGCCGACTACGACGCGATCTGCGCCGAGGTGCGCGCGCATGGCGCCGCGCGCACGCTCGGCGGCGTGCTGCCGGGCATCAATGCGTTCTCGATGCCGGTGTTCGACGCCAACGGCCACCTGGCCATGGGGCTGATCGTACTGGGCGCGCAAAGCATATTCGATGCAGAATGGGGCGGTACGATGGATCGTCGCATCCGTGACATCGCCCAACAGCTCTCATCGGAACTTGGCTACCTTGGTGCAGCCACCCCGGCCGGAGAAACCGGCCAATCCTAGTCTCCACGCCCGGCCCGGCGCGGATCCCCGCGTCTGGCGCCGGCGGCGCTGGATCATCGTGATCGCCCTGGTGCTGCTGGTCCACGTGCTGGCCGTGGTGGGCTTTGTGCGCATGCCGGGGCCGCTGATCCCGATGGATGTCAGCAGCACGCCCACGCTGGAAGCGGTGCTGCTGCCGCCGCCCAGGCCGCCAGCCCCGCCCGCGCCGCGGCCGATGCCGCGCCCGCGCCCGCAGCCCAGGCCGGCCGAGCAGGCCCCGGAAGCCGAGCCGCAGGAAGCCCCCGCTCCCGCGCTCGCCACCAGCCCGCAGGGCGCGACCGAAATGGCTTCGGGCAGCGGCGGCGAAGGCAGCGCGGCCAAGCCTGCCACCCCTGCCGCCGCGCCATCCGGCGGCCCGCAGGGCGGCGTCGATGGCGTGCGCTACGACCCGCCGCCGTCGGCGACGATGCACTACGCCAGCTTCGTCAACGGCGTGCAGAACCCCGACGGCCTGATCCGCTGGGAGCAGGACGGCAGCCGCTACCGGCTGGCGGTCGAAACCCGCGTGTTGTGGTTCCGCTTTGCCTTCCAGAGCGGCGGCGCGATGGCCGTGCAGGGACTGTTGCCGGAACGCTACGAAGAACGCCGCCGCAACAAGACCGAGTCCTCGCGTTTCGATGCCGCGGCCGGCACCGCAGTGCTGGCCTCGGGCTCGCAGGCCCAGTTCCCGCCCGGCGCGCAGGACCGCTTCAGCGTATTCCTGCAGCTGGTGGGGCTGGTGCGCGGCAATCCCCAGCGATATGTCACCCCGGGAGTGACGGAAACGTTCCTTGTGGCCGACACGCGGGATGTGGAACCCATGCAAGTGCAGTATGTTGGAGAAGACGAGATCGACACCGGCCGCGGCGTGATACGCGCAAAGCACTTTGTACGGCTGCAGCGCCGTGCCAATGACCGGCGCCGCGTCGAGCTGTGGCTGGCGCAGTCGCTGGGCTGGATGCCGGTGCGCCTGCGCCAGACCGAGCCCGACGGCACCCAGATCGACCTGGTGTACCGCGGCAAGGAAGGGCAGTAGGACCGCGGCGCGCGCCTCCCGACGCATCATCTAACCGAAAGGAGCCCAGCCATGACCGTTGCCATGCCACCAGTCGAAACCCACCGCATCCACGCCGAAGGCGCTGACCTGCACGTGCGCGTGGACGGGGCGGACGGGCCCTGGGTGATCCTGGCTCACGCCCTGGCTGCCGACCACACGCTGTGGGACGCCACCGCGCAGCACCTGGCGGGCCGCTATCGCGTGGTGCGCCCTGACATGCGCGGCCACGGCGCCAGCGACGCCCCGCTCGGGCCCTACACCATGACGCGGCTGGCCGACGACGTGGTCGCGGTGATGGACGCGCTGCAGATCCCCCAGGCGCATTTCTGCGGGATTTCCGTGGGCGGCATGATCGGGCAGACCATGGGGCTGCGCCATCCCGAGCGGCTGTTGTCGCTGGCGCTGGTGGCCACCAACAGCCAGACCCCAATGGAGGCGCACCCGATGTGGCACAACCGCATCGGCCAGGCCGAGGCCCATGGCATGGCCGGCATGGCCGATGCCACCCTCGGGCGCTGGCTGACGCCGGCCTTCCATGAGGCGCATCGCGACCAGGTGTCGCGCATTCGCGACAGGCTGGTGGGCACGCCGGTACGTGGATATGTGGGTGTGGCCGAGGCGATTATGGCTTTTGACCTCGCCGGCGCGCTTTCCCGCATTCATTGTCCTACGCTGGTAGTAGCGGGCGAGCAGGACCAGGGCGCAACCGTGGCGATGGCACAGAGCATCGCCGCGGCCATCCCCGGTGCCAGGCTCGAGGTAGTGCCGCAAGCGGCGCACCTGGTGCACGTGGAGCAGCCCGAGCGCTTCCATGCCGCGCTGGACGCCTTTCTTGGGAATGCCGCATGCGGGGGGCAGTGCGACGTTCCGTGACAAGCAACACACTGATGTGGAAGGCTCAAGAAACTTGTTGCATTGGCCGATGCCCAATCTATGTAAGGCAGAAAATCGTGGCAATGAGGTGACCCGCACCAATAACTTGATTTCCCGCCGGTCACCCCAAGTTTGGAGGTAAAGCCGCGGCGCCCCCTCAAGGCATCAACTGAGGCAAGAACCACAAGGGCATGCCGCCCATCCATGACGCCCAGGAGGTGTGCCATGCAAATGATCTACAACAGCGACAACTACTGCATCGTGGAATTTGGTGCGGATGTCGATCAGGCGCCGCTTGAGTTTGGTGGCTATGAAATCGTCGACAAGAACCTGAAGCGCGAAATCTTCCTCGGCGGCCATCTGGCCGAGAGCTTCCGCGCCGACGTCAAACGCCTGATTGAAAGCGAGCCATCCGTGGAGGAAGTCGACGATTTTCTCGGCAAGTTCGACAATGTGATGATGCACCCGCTGGTGATGCACTGAGCGGCTTTGCCTGGAACGATCACGCCCGCTTCGGCGGGCGTTTTTGTTGGTGGCGGGCGCTGCGGGCCGCGCTCAGTACTGTTCCCACGGCAGCCCGTCATGGCGCCAGCCGTTGACCGTGTTGCGGTGGCGCTGCGCATCGAGGTCGCCCTCGAAGCCGTGCAGCACGAACTGGACATTGGAGAAGCCCGCGCCCTCCAGTGCCCGCGCCGCCGCCGACGAGCGGTTGCCGCTGCGGCAGATCAGCAGCACCGGGCGCGCCGACGCCTGGCCCGCCAGCTTCTTCACCATCTGCACGAAATGCGGGTTGACCTCCCAGTCCGGGCCGTCGTTCCAGGGGACGTTGTGCGCGCCCTTAGGATGGCCGACGAACAGGTATTCCATCTCGCTGCGGCAGTCGATAAAGAGCGTCTCGGGCGATTGCGCCAGCAGGTCCTGGGCGTCGGCGGGGGAGAGATGTTGCATGTCGGTCAAGGAAGGGGGCAGCGCGAAGCGCCCCGGGGCGGTGACGGTTACGTCTCTCAGTGTAGGCGCCACCGGGCCGGACAGGCAACCGCGGGCCACCGCGGACAGCCGCAAGGCCTTGATACACCTGATAAAATCGTCCCTCTTTGGCCAGCATCGGCCACAGCAGCGGCCCGGCGCCGATCCAGCCATGGATACGCCGCAGGCCCGCCTTTCCAGAGTCCCCGCCATGAGTGCCCCTGAATCCACCGCGGCCGCGCCGCGCCCCTACACCCGGGCTGCCGAGTTGCCCCGGCTGCTGCAAGAACGCATCCTGATCCTGGATGGCGCCATGGGCACCATGATCCAGCGCTACAAGCTGACCGAGGCGGACTACCGCGGCGCGCGCTTCGCGGAACACAAGGTGGACGTCAAGGGCAACAACGAACTGCTGCTGCTGACGCGCCCGCAGGTCATCAGCGAGATCCATGAGCAGTACCTGGCCGCCGGCGCCGACCTGATCGAGACCAACACCTTCGGTGCCACGCGCGTGGCGCAGGAAGACTACAAGATGGCGGACCTGGCGTACGAGATGAACGTCGAGGCCGCGCGCCTGGCGCGTGCCGCCTGCGACAAGTACAGCACGCCGGACAAGCCGCGCTTTGTCGCCGGCGCCTTCGGCCCGACGCCCAAGACCGCCAGCATCTCGCCCGACGTGAACGACCCGGGCGCGCGCAACGTGAGCTTCGAAGAGCTGCGCGATTCCTACTACGAACAGGGCAAGGGCCTGCTGGAAGGCGGCGCCGATGTGTTCCTGGTCGAGACCATCTTCGACACGCTCAATGCCAAGGCGGCGCTGTTCGCCATCGACCAGCTGTTCGAGGACACCGGCGAACGCCTGCCGGTGATGATCTCCGGCACGGTGACCGATGCCTCGGGCCGGATCCTGTCGGGCCAGACCGTGGAAGCGTTCTGGAACAGCCTGCGCCACGCCCGCCCGATCACCTTCGGGTTGAACTGCGCGCTGGGCGCAACGCTGATGCGCCCCTATATCGCCGAGCTGGCCAAGGTTTGCGACGCGGCGGTGTCGTGCTACCCGAACGCGGGTTTGCCGAACCCGATGAGCGACACGGGCTTCGACGAAACGCCCGAGGTCACCTCGTCGCTGGTGGAAGAGTTCGCCACCTCCGGGCTGGTGAACCTGGTGGGCGGCTGCTGCGGCACCACCCCCGAGCATATTGCCGCGATCGCCCAGCGCGTGGCCAACAAGACCCCCCGCACCTGGCCCGGCCAGTACCGCGACGCCGCCTGAGCCCGGAGCCCGACAACATGAGCGACAACCAACTGCCCCCGCGCCCGATGCGCCTGTCCGGCCTCGAGCCTTTCACCATTGACGACGACACGCTGTTCGTCAACGTCGGCGAGCGCACCAACGTGACCGGCTCCAAGGCCTTCGCGCGCATGATCCTGAACGGCCAGTTCGACGAGGCGCTGGCGGTGGCCCGCCAGCAGGTCGAGAACGGCGCGCAGATCATCGATATCAACATGGACGAGGCCATGCTGGACTCGAAGGCCGCCATGGTTCGCTTCCTGAACCTGATCGCCTCCGAGCCGGACATTGCGCGCGTGCCGATCATGATCGACTCGTCGAAGTGGGAAGTGATCGAGGCCGGCCTGCAGTGCGTGCAGGGCAAGCCAGTGGTCAACTCGATCTCGCTCAAGGAGGGCGAGGAACAGTTCCGCCACCACGCCGCGCTGATCCGCCGCTATGGCGCCGCCTCGGTGGTGATGGCCTTCGATGAGAAGGGCCAGGCCGACACCTTCCAGCGCAAGACCGAGATCTGCAAGCGCAGCTACGACATCCTGGTCAATGAAGTCGGCTTTCCGCCGGAAGACATCATCTTCGACCCGAATATCTTCGCGGTCGCGACCGGCATCGAGGAGCACAACAACTACGCGGTGGACTTCATCGAGGCCACGCGCTGGATCAAGCAGAACCTGCCGTATGCCAAGGTCAGCGGCGGCGTCTCCAACGTCTCGTTCTCGTTCCGCGGCAATGACACGGTGCGCGAGGCGATCCACACCGTGTTCCTGTACCACGCCATCGGTGCGGGCATGGACATGGGCATCGTCAATGCCGGCCAGCTCGGCGTGTATGACCAGCTTGACCCCGAGCTGCGCGAGCGCGTGGAAGACGTGGTCCTGAACCGCCGCGAAGATTCCACCGACCGCCTGCTGGAGATCGCGGACCGCTTCAAGGGTGGCGGGGCGAAGAAGGAAGAAAACCTGGCCTGGCGCGGCACGCCCGAGCAGCCGGTGCCGGTGGGCGAGCGCCTGGCGCACGCCCTGGTGCATGGCATCACCACCTTCATCGTCGAAGACACCGAAGAGGTCCGCCAGCAGGTCGAGGCGCGCGGCGGCCGCCCGATCGAGGTGATCGAAGGCCCGCTAATGGACGGCATGAACATCGTGGGCGACCTGTTCGGCGCCGGCAAGATGTTCCTGCCGCAGGTGGTCAAGAGCGCGCGCGTGATGAAGCAGGCGGTGGCACACCTGCTGCCCTACATCGAGGAAGAAAAGCGCCTGCTGGCCGAAGCCGGCGGGGACGTCAAGGCGCGCGGCAAGATCGTGATCGCCACCGTGAAGGGCGACGTGCACGACATCGGCAAGAACATCGTGTCGGTGGTGCTCCAGTGCAATAACTTTGAAGTGGTCAACATGGGCGTGATGGTCCCGTGCAACGAGATCCTGGCCAAGGCCAAGGTCGAGGGCGCGGACATCGTCGGGCTGTCGGGCCTGATCACGCCGTCGCTTGAAGAGATGGCCTACGTCGCCTCGGAGATGCAGCGCGACGACTACTTCCGCGTGAAGAAGATCCCGCTGCTGATCGGCGGCGCCACCACCTCGCGCGTGCATACCGCGGTCAAGATCGCGCCCAACTACGAAGGCCCGGTGGTGTACGTGCCGGACGCCTCGCGCTCGGTGAGCGTGGCGTCGAGCCTGCTGTCGGATGAAGGTGCGGCCAAGTACCTGGACGATCTGAAGACGGACTACGACCGCATCCGCACCCAGCACGCCAACAAGAAGGCTACGCCCATGGTGACGCTGGCGCAGGCGCGCGCCAACAAGACCCCGATCGACTGGAGCAGCTACGTGCCGCCCAAGCCCAAGTTCATCGGCCGGCGCGTGTTCCGCAACTACGACCTGGCGGAACTGGCCAACTACATCGACTGGGGCCCGTTCTTCCAGACCTGGGACCTGGCCGGCAAATTCCCCGACATCCTCAACGACGAGATCGTCGGCGAGTCGGCGCGCAAGGTGTTCTCGGACGGCAAGGCGATGCTGTCGCGCCTGATCCAGGGCCGCTGGCTGACCGCCAACGGCGTGATCGCGCTGCTGCCGGCCAATACCGTCAACGATGACGATATCGAGATCTACACCGACGAGACCCGCAGCAAGGTCGCGCTGACCTGGCACAACCTGCGCCAGCAGAGCGAGCGTCCGGTGGTGGATGGCGTGCGCCGCCCCAACCGTTGCCTGGCGGACTTCGTGGCACCGAAGGACAGCGGCATTGCCGATTACGTCGGCCTGTTCGCCGTGACCGCGGGCCTGGGCGTGGAGAAGAAGGAAGCGCAGTTCGAAGCCGACCACGACGACTACAGCGCAATCATGCTCAAGGCCCTGGCCGACCGCTTCGCCGAAGGCTTTGCCGAGTGCCTGCACGAACGCGTGCGCAAGGACTTGTGGGGCTATGACGCGGGCGAGCAGCTCACCAACGAGCAGCTGATCGCCGAGTCGTACCGCGGCATCCGCCCGGCGCCTGGCTATCCGGCGTGCCCGGAGCACACCGTCAAGGGCCCGATGTTCGAGTTCCTGGACGCGCCCGAGATCGGCATGGGCATCACCGAGTCGCTGGCGATGACGCCGGCCGCATCGGTGAGCGGCTTCTACCTGGCGCATCCGCAGTCGACCTACTTCACCATCGGCAAGATTGGACAGGACCAGCTCGACGACATGGCGGCGCGCCGCCACGAGGACCGCGCCACGCTGGAGCGAGCGCTGGCCCCCAACCTGTAACCGGGTGCGACGGCAGGGCGGCAGGGGCGGCGGCATGGCCCCGCCGCCAGCCCGTTGATGCAACAGGGAAAACCGCTGCAGGCGGCCTGCAAAGCCGTGCCGGGGCGATGTGCCAGGCGCCTCACAACTCCTTACAGAGCCTTTCAACTCCTCACAGACCGGCGCAGTCCGGCTCCCTAGACTGAGGGCTCGATACACGCAATCACCAGCGTGATCACCGCGGCGAATGTTTCGCCGCGGGGCATCCTGAAAGGAGTCTGTCCATGAAGAAACTGCTGCTCTCCCTGTCCGCTCTGTCGATCGCCGCCGCTTCCTCGCTGGCCATGGCCCAAGGCACCGGCGTTTCCGTTGGCACGAAGGCCGACGTCGGCGCATCGGTGACCACACCCTCTCCCGCCGCTGCAGCGCAGGGCGGCCTGAACACTGCCGGCAGCGCCGCCACGGGTGCCGCAGGCGCGGCCGAAAAGGGTCTGTCGACCGCGGGCGCGGCGACCAGCAAGGGCATGTCGGCAGCAGGCTCGGCGGCTGACAAGGGCCTGTCGACCGCCGGCGCGGCGGTCGACAAGAGTGTCGGCACCGCTGCCGACGCCACCGGCGACGCCGCGGCAGACGCCGGCACCAAGGCCAAGCATGGCAAGCACGCCACCAAGTCGACCAAGAAGGCCAAGACCGACACGAGCCTGGGCGTCAGCGCCGGTGCTGACGCGGGTGCCAAGGCGCAGTAACGTGCTGCGCTAGTCCACAGTCACTGGCCATTGGCGACTAGCCTCGTGCCGGTGCCGGCGGTGCCAGGGCCCTCCAGGAAGTTTCAGTACTGACGCGCCGCAGCAAAGCGGGACGGATCACATCCGTCCCGCTTTGCTTTTGTGCGCGATCAGTGTGCCTTGTGGGGGCTGGCCCCGCCCAATGTCAGCCTGACACTGACAGCCCGCGCCCGCGCCCGGCACTACAATGACATCAACGCAAGCGGTTCCGCCTGCACCCGACTGCACCGGGCAATGTGCCGGTCTGTTCAACCCAGTGGAGCCCACATGATCCGCGTCCTGATCGCTGACGATCACGAGATTGTGCGTGCCGGGCTGCGCCAGTTCCTTTCCGAAGAGCCCGACATCCAGGTGACAGGCGAGGCCGGAAGCGGCGACCAGGTCATGGCGCAGTTGCGCGATGCCGAGTTCGATGTGCTGGTCCTGGATATCTCGATGCCCGATCGCAACGGCATCGACGTGCTCAAGCTGATCCGTCAGCGCAAGCCCGAATTGCCGGTCCTGATCCTGTCTACGTACCCGGAAGACCAGTACGCGATCAACCTGATCCGTGCCGGCGCTTCTGGCTACCTGACCAAGGAAAGCGCCCCGGACGACCTGGTCAAGGCCATCCGCACGGTGGCCCAGGGCCGCCGCTACGTGAGTGCCACCGTGGCCGACCTGCTGATCGGCGGGCTCGACAAGCCGACCGAACAGCCGGTGCACCAGATGCTGTCGGAGCGCGAGTTCCAGATCTTCTGCAAGCTGTCGCGGGGGCAGTCGGTGTCGGTGATTGCCGACGAACTGTTTCTCAGCGTCAAGACCGTCAGTACCTATCGTTCCCGCATTCTCGAGAAAATGGGCATGAAGACCAACGCTGACCTGACCTATTACGCCATCAAGAACGGCCTGGTCGAATAACAGCCCGAGATGGGCGGCACCGGACGAGAACCAGCAATACATAACATGTCGGAGCAGGCTTCGAACACTTCCTACCGGGCGCTGAGCATACTGCTGATTGAAGACTCGGCGGTCCTGCGAGGCATGCTGCTCGAATACCTGAAGGATTTCCCGTTCATCGAGAACGTGGACTGGGCCGATACCGAAGCCATGGCGCTGCGGCTGCTCGCCGCCGGCAAGTACGATGTGGTCATCGTCGATCTGCAGTTGCGCCAGGGCAACGGCATCAATGTGCTGCGCGCGATGCAGCGCAACGGCACCGGCGCGGTGCGCATCGTCTACACCAACCACGCCCAGGTCAGCATGTATCGCCGCCAGTGCGCCGAGGCCGGTGCGGACTACTTCTTCGACAAGTCGCTCGAGCTCGAGCAGGTGTTCCGCGTGATCGAGGAGCACGCGGCAACGGCGCCCTGAGCCGGGCCAGCACCTCGTTCCCTCATCATTCCCTGTCCGCCGGTGCGCGTCAGGCGCGCGCCGGCTCCTGGTTTTCCGGCTCCTCTGCCGGCGCCAGCACCGCGTCCGTCAGCGGCACCTCGATGCGGATGCGCACGCCCGCCTGTGCCGAGGAATCGATCTGCATGCTGCCGCCCAGCGCGGTGACGCGCTGCTCCATGCCCAGCAGCCCGTGGTGGCCGGCGGTGCTGCCGGCGTCGAAGTCCGCCGGCAGTCCCTTGCCGTCGTCGCGCACGGTCAGCGTCAGCAGGTTGCCCTGGCAGGCCAGGCTGACATCGATGTGTTTGGCTTCAGAGTACTTGCTGGCGTTGGTCAGCGATTCCTGCACGATCCGGTACAGCGCGATCGCGGCCTCGTCGCGCAGCGGCGGCAGGTCTTCCGGCACGCTGACATGGGTCTCCCAGTCATTGCGGCCCCCCACTTCCTCGACCAGCTGGCAGACCGCCGCGCGCAGGCCCAGGTTCAGCAGCACCGTGGGGCGCAGGTCTTCGATCAGGCGGCGCTTGATCTGGATGCCCTGGTCCACGTGCAGCATCACGCGCGTCAGGCGCTCCGCCGCCACCGGATGGTCCTCCTGCACCTTGCGGCGCACCCAGTGCAGGTCCAGCTTGATCGCGGTCAGGATGGCGCCCAGTTCATCGTGCAGCTCGCGCGCCAGGCGTGTCTTCTCGTCCTCGGTCACGCGCTGCAAGTGGGCGGCCAGCGCAGACAGCTGCCGCGTGCGGGCGCGCACCTTGCGGTCCAGCCGCACGCTTTCCTCTTCCAGTTGGATGCGCACCGCCTCGGCCATCGACAGCCGCTTGGCGTGGCCCACGCCCACCGCCATCATCAGGATGATGTTGATGGCCGTGAGCAGGCCGATGCCGTAGCGCGACAGCTGCACGTCGTTCTCGGCACCTTCCAGCCGGTGCGAGACCGCGCCGGCCTCGCGCGCCTGCAGCTGGTCCAGGCCGCGGCGCGCGTTGTCCATGGTCTCTTTGCCGTAGTCGGTGCGGATCAGGTCCAGTGCCACTTCCAGGTCGCGCTTGCCATACACCAGCGTCAGCGCCATCTCGTTGAGCTTGCTGTTGACCAGCTTGGAGGTATCGGCGAACTGCTTCAGGCCTTCGGGATCGTGGGCATAGCCGGCGCGGATCTGCGCCATCAGCTCGGCGATGCGCGGCAGGGCCTTGTAGTACGGCTCCAGGTAGCTTTCCTTGCCGGTCAGCAGGAAGCCGCGCTGGCCGGCCTCGGCATTGACCAGCTCGCCGTTGAGCGCCGCCAGCTCGGTCTGCACGCGCTGGGAGCGGATCACGTCGGTATAGCTTTCGCGCAGGCGGATATTGCCGGTTTCCGACGCCACCAGCACCGCCAGCGTCAGCAGGATGCCGCCCGCCAGCAGCAGCGTGTGGGGGAGAAAAGACTGCTTGAACATGGGCAATTCCTGTTTAGTGAAGGCGCGCCGCTCGCCCGCCGCAGCGCCAGGGAGCGCCCATGGAATCACATCGATCGCCATGGGTCAACCTTGAAGCCGGGCCCGCGCGGGCGTTGTCCGAGAGCTTGTAGGACTCGGCTGACAACGGAATCGGCTCGCTGTCAGTATTGGTGCGCGGGCTGGCTTTCTACGATGAGGCTATGAGCTTGCACCCCTTGGCGCAAGCCCTCACATGGGCCCAGCCAGTGCGCCTGGCGCGGTCCGATCGCTTCGGGAGCCTAGCCATGCTGCAATATGCACTCGTATTTTTCGTCATCGCCCTGATCGCCGCGATCTTCGGCTTCGGCGGGATTGCCGCCGGCGCCGTGGAAATCGCCAAGATCCTGTTCTTCATCTTCCTGGTCGTGGCGCTGGTCGCCGCGGTGATGGGCCTGGTCCGCAGGGGGCGATGACACCGGCCGCGAGCCGTTTTTCCCCACCGCCGACCGAACCTGAGGAGACCGTATGCTGACGCAGAACCCGAAAGTCAGGAAGGAACTGAACCACCTGTCCGACAGTGCCGACAGTGCCATCCGCCATATCAGGCATGCCGCGCGCGACACGCGCGATGCGGCAGCGCCGGTATCCGCAGAAGTCAAGGCGCTGATCGCCCAGCTGGAGCACACCATCGAAGTACTGGCGCGCGAGGGCTCTGCCGAGAGCATGCGCGCCGGGCAGCGCCTGCGCGAGCGGGCCACCGACATGGCGCATCGGCTGCGCGCCCAGACCACCGACGGCATGATGCGCGCCCGCGAGCGCATGGATGGTGCGGTGGAACACGCCCAGCACCGCGTGGCCGAGTCGCCGCTGAAGGCGGTGGCGATCGCGGCGGCCGTGGGGGCGCTGATCGGGCTGCTGCTGGCCAATGGCCGGCGCCATTCAGAGGAGGATTAGGCCCGCCCCCAGCCACCACACCGATACCGGGATCCGCCTGGCACGCCGTGCGGGTCCTGCAAGGGATTCCCCTTTCCGGAATTCTCGTCCGGAAGCCCGGCAGCCCACTGCGGTGCCGGGCTTTTTTTTGCGCGCGGCGATCCGTGCCGCACGCAACCGGGTGTCTGTTCCCGTCACACCCCCCACATCACGTTGGCGCCCTCACGCTGGGAGGCACGCAGCATGTCCAGGAACGGGTAGGCGCGCTGGCCCAGGTGCAGCGGTTCTTCCTCGTCTTCGTCCTTGCCGGTGTCCGCTTCGACGGCCGAGCTGGCGGGATGGGTCTTGGCATCGGCGACCGCGGCTTCCAGCTTGTGGATCGCGGTTGGAAGCTCTTCAACGGTGATCACCCCTCGTTCCCCGAGGCGCTTGCCGATGATGCCAAGCAGCGTCATCGCCAGATCCTTCATCATGATCAGGTCCTGCGCGGCGTGGGATTTGAAGGTGATCAGCATGATGTGTTTTCCTTTCACGGAGAGGCGGGGGCGTTCCCGGGGGCGGGAAGTCTCGCTGATTTTGGCCCCGGATTGTGGCCCGGGGCCATCCTCGCGCATGATGTCAGCATAGCACCTGATAAAATTCGGCGTTCCCGATTCCCATGCCTGTCACGCGGCGCGGCGTTGCTTTGCCGTCACTTGCCGTATTCCGGGCGCCGGCGCTGCCCCAGGGGCTGCGCCTGAATACCTTGCCCACAGGGCTTCCGACATCCATGCTGCCTGTTCAGACCTCTAATCTTGCCGCCGCGTTCACTGATGCGGTGCGCGCGCTCGCCCCGGCCGATGCCACCCTGCCCGCCGTCACCTTCGAGCGGCCCAAGGTGGCCGCCCACGGAGACCTTGCCTGCAACATCGCCATGCAGGTCGCGCGCGCGCTCAAGAGCAATCCGCGCGAGCTGGCCCAGCGCATCGTCGATGCGGTGCAGGCCGACGCGCGCGCGCAGGGCCTGGTCCAGGCCATGGAGATTGCCGGCCCCGGCTTCATCAACCTGCGCCTGACCCCGGCCGCCAAGGCCGACGTGCTGCGCGCGGTGCTGGCCGAGGGCGACCGCTACGGCGCGCGCGAGCGCGGCGTGCACGGCCAGGTGCTGGTGGAGTTCGTCTCGGCCAACCCGACCGGCCCGCTTCACGTTGGCCACGGGCGCCAGGCGGCGCTGGGCGATGCGCTGGCCAACCTGCTGTCGTGGCAGGGCTTCCACGTGCACCGCGAGTTCTACTACAACGACGCCGGCGTGCAGATCCAGACCCTGGCGCTGTCGGTGCAGGCGCGCGCGCGCGGCCTCAAGCCGGGCGACGCCAGCTGGCCTGAGGCCGCCTACAACGGCGACTACATCGCCGACATCGCCGCCGATTTCCTGGCCGGCAAGACTGTCAGCGCCTCGGACGGCGAGCCCGTGACCGCGTCAGGCAACGTCGAGGACATCGACTCGATCCGCAAGTTTGCCGTCACCTACCTGCGCAATGAGCAGGACATCGACCTGCAGGCCTTCGGCGTCAAGTTCGACCGCTACTACCTGGAGTCGTCGCTGTATAGCGACGGCCGCGTCGAAGCCGCGGTGCAGTCGCTGATCGGCAAGGGCAAGACCTACGAGAGCGAGGGCGCGCTGTGGCTGCGCACCACCGACGACGGCGACGACAAGGACCGCGTGATGAAGAAGAGCGACGGCACCTATACGTACTTCGTGCCGGACGTGGCCTACCACACCACCAAGTGGGAGCGTGGCTTCACCAAGGTCATCAACGTGCAGGGCAGCGACCACCACGGCACCATCGCGCGCGTGCGCGCCGGCCTGCAGGGCCTGGACATGGGCATCCCGCAGGGCTACCCCGACTACGTGCTGCACAAGATGGTCACCGTGATGAAGAACGGCGAGGAGGTCAAGATCTCCAAGCGCGCCGGCTCCTATGTCACCGTGCGCGACCTGATCGAATGGTCCAACGGCCAGGACGACACCTGCGAGACCATCCGCGGCTGCCTGGAGCAAGGCGTGGCCGACTGGCCCGCGCACTTCACCCGTGGCCGCGACGCGGTGCGCTTCTTCCTGCTGTCGCGCAAGGCCGATACCGAGTTCGTGTTCGACGTCGACCTCGCGCTCAAGCAGAGCGACGAGAACCCGGTGTACTACGTGCAGTACGCCCATGCCCGCATCTGCTCGATCTTCGAGTCGTGGGGCGGCGCGGACTGGGAAGCCCGCCTGGCCGAGCTGGCCGGCGCCGACCTGTCCGCCGTGACCGGCCCCGAAGCCAGCGCCCAGGCGCAGGCGCTGGGACAGCGCCTGGCCGAGTTCCCGGACATGCTGTCGGCCGCCGCCGCCGAGCTGGCGCCGCATGCGGTCGCCTTCTACCTGCGCGACCTGGCCGGCGACTTCCACGCCTTCTACAACGCCGACCGCGTGCTGGTGGACGACGAGGCCGTCAAGCGCGCCCGGCTGGCGCTGCTGGCCGCCACGCGCCAGGTGCTGCGCAACGGCCTGGCGGTGATCGGCGTGTCCGCTCCGCGCCGCATGTAAGCAGACGTCCGGCGTCCCCCGCGCGGGACGCACGGGGCCGTCCGGCCCCGGGGACGATGCCAGTGCTGCCGTTGGCGGCGCTGGCCCTATAATCCCGGCATCACCGAAGAGGACTTCATGCAACAGCAACGCAAGCGCGAGTCGCGCCATGTCCGCCGCAACCAGCAACGCGGCGGTACGTTCCTGGGCCTGGTGCTCGGGCTGATCGTCGGGCTGGCCATCGCCGTGGTGGTCGCCCTGTACATCACCAAGTCGCCGACCCCGTTCCAGCAGAAGAGTGCCCCGCGCCCGAGCGAGCCGGGTAATGTCACCAGCCAGCTGCCGCCGCCGGCCCAGCGCGCCGACGAGGGCCCGAGCGACCCCAACAAGCCGCTGTGGAGCAAGACCCCGGCCAAGCCGGTGGGCCAGCCGCCCGAGCCGGAACCGAAGGCGAACGGCCGTTCTGGCCAGAACGGCCAGCAACCCCCGGTGGCAGTGGCCCGTCCGGCCGAGAAGCCGGTGGAAAAGCCCGCGGAAAAGCCGGCTGACAAGCCCGTCGCCAGCAAGCCGGCCGAGAAGCCGGTGGCCGACCCGATCGCCGAGATCGCCCAGGCCGACGCCAACAAGGTGGGCTACCTGCTGCAGGTGGGCGCGTTCCGCTCGTCGGACGACGCCGACCGCCAGAAGGCCAACCTGGCGATGCAGGGCTTCGAAGCCAGGATCACCGAACGCGACGTCAACGGCGTCAAGATGTACCGGGTGCGCCTGGGGCCGTTCAACCGCATCGAAGACATGAACAAGGCACGCGACCGGCTGCAGTCGTCCGGCTTCGAGGCCTCGGTGATCCGCTTCACCAAGCAGTAAGCCGGACCGCAGGGTCAGGCGTTATTCCGGTCGTGCCGGCGGCACTGGCTGTCATCGCCGGTAACCGCCGCAACACGTTGTCACTAGAAGTGGCCGGCGTTCCGCTGAACCGGACGCCGCCGCCGCTGTCATACGCTCATCGTCCAAACCGCAAGGCCGCACCAAGATGAAAAAACTCGCCGCACTGTTCGCCATGTTCGCCGCCGTGGGCGGCCTGCTGATGTCCGCCCCGTCCCGGGCGGCGCCCGCCGAGGGCAAGGAATACCAGGTCCTGAAGGCGGCCCAGCCGGTCGCCGCGGGCAAGATCGAGGTGACCGAGTTCTTCTGGTACGGCTGCCCGCACTGCTACGATTTCGAGCCGGATCTGGAAGCCTGGGTCAAGAAGCAGGGCAGCAACGTGGTCTTCAAGCGCGTGCCGGTCGCGTTCCGTGACGACCTGCTGCCGCACACCAAGATCTTCTATGCGCTGGAAGCCATCGGCAAGCTCGACGCCATGCACACCAAGGTCTTCAACGCCATCCACGTGGACCGCAAGCGCATGACGGACCCCAACGAGATCGCCGACTTCATGGCCAAGAACGGTGTGGACCGCAAGGCCTTCCTGGACGCCTACAACTCGTTCACGGTGACCACCAACTCGCAGCGCGCCAACAAGATCGCCGACGCCTACAAGATCGACGGCGTGCCGACCGTGGTGGTGCAGGGCAAGTTCGTGACCTCGCCGTCGATTGCCGGCAACAAGCAGGGCGCGATCCAGACCATGGATTACCTGGTGGACCAGGTGAAGGCGAAGAAGATGTAATCTGCTGGCGGCCTTCGCAAGCCGAGGGTTATCCAACACCTGTAGCAAGCCAAACGGCTGGTATCCTGTACCAGCCGTTTTTTATTTCAGACCGCAACCCTGCCTTCATGCGTCCTCTCAAAGTCTTCCTGACCGGCGCCTCCAGCGGCCTGGGCCAGGCTCTCGCGCGCGAATACGCGTCGCAGGGCGCCATCCTCGGGCTGGTGGCGCGCCGCGAGGACGCGCTGCGCGAGTTTGTCGCCACGCTGCCCAACCCGGGCGCGGTGCGCGTCTACGGCGCCGATGTGCGCGATGCCGACGCCATGGCGCGCGCCGCGCAGGACTTCCTTGGGCATTTCGGCTGCCCGGACGTGGTGATCGCCAATGCCGGGGTCTCGGTCGGCACCGTCGCCAGCGAGCGCGAGGACCTCGACGCCTTCCGCCAGGTGATGGATACCAACTGGTTCGGCGTGCTGACCACATTCCAGCCCTTCCTGCACGCGATGCAGGCGCGCGAGCCTGGCCACTTCGGGCGCCGCGGCACGCTGGTGGGCATTGCCAGCGTCGCCGGCGTGCGCGGGCTACCGGGCGCGGGCGCCTACAGCGCGTCCAAGTCGGCGGTGATCAAGCTGCTGGAAAGCCTGCGGCTGGAGCAGCGCGCGCACGGCATCCGCGTGGTCACGATCGCGCCTGGCTATATCCGCACGCCGATGACCGCGCACAACCCGTACCGCATGCCGTTCCTGACCGATGCCGACGTGTTCGCGCGCAAGGCCGTCCGCGTGATCGCAGCCGGCCGGCGTTTCCGCGTGATTCCGTGGCCGATGGGCGTGGTGGCGGCGCTGCTGCACGTGATGCCGCGCTGGCTCTACGATGCGCTGGCCGCGGGCGCGCCGCGCAAGCCGCGGCGCGCCGACCCGCCGCAGGAGCCCTGACCATGTGGCGCGACGCCATCGGCCAGCAGCATGCCGCCGCCAGCGGGGTGGTGCGGATCGCGTCGCTGGTGCCGTCGGTGACGGAGTTGCTGTTCGCGCTCGGGCTGGCCCGGCAGATGGTGGCGCGCACCGGCTTCTGCATCCACCCGGAACCGGCCGTGCGCGCGGTGCCCAAGGTGGGCGGCACCAAGGACGTGAACGTGGCGCGGCTGCGCGAGCTGGCGCCCACGCACGTGGTGGTCAATATCGATGAGAACCGGCGCGAGACCGTGGACGAGATCCGCGCGTTCGTGCCCAATGTGATCGTCACCCATCCGTGCGCGCCGGAAGACAATCTGGGCCTGTACCAGCTGCTGGGCGGCATCTTCGGCTGCCACGCCGAAGCCGAGGCGCTGTGCACGGCGCTGCAGGTGCAGCTGGACGCGATCTGCGTGCGCCCGTGGCCGGCGCGCCGCGTGCTGTATACGATCTGGCAGGACCCGTGGATGACGGTGTCGCGCGACACCTATATCAGCCGCTTGCTGGCGCTGGCCAACTGGCAGACCTGGCCGGACGGCGGCGCTGCATTGCAAGCCTGCGTGGGCGGCGACTGCAGCCGCCCCAACGCGCCCGGCGAGCGCTATCCCACCTTCCGCTGGAGCGACGCGCTGGTGCGCGAGCTCGACCTCGTGCTGCTGTCGACCGAGCCCTACCGCTTTACCGAAGACCACGCCGACGCGCTCGAGCGCCAGCTTGGCAAGCCGGTGCTGCTGGTCGACGGCGAGATGCTGTCCTGGTATGGCAGCCGCGCCATCGACGGGGTGCGCTACCTGGCGGCGCTGGCGGCCGCCAACTAAGGCCCTGCTAAGCCAGTCAGGCCGCGCGGAAGCGGATCACGCCGTCGTCGCCGGTCTCCCGCACCAGTTCGCCACGGTGCCACAGGCAGTGCAGGTGGGCCAGCGACTCGCCCATGGCGAAGGTCATCTGGTGGATGTCGAACTGGCGCTTGAAGATCACGCTGACGATGTCGTGCGCGCTGCAGGCCTTCCCGCCGCAGGCTTCGAGCGTTTCGGCGAGGCGGTCGGCATGGTGCTCGCGCAGCTGCATGATGCGGGTATGCAGGTTGCGGAAGGGGCGGCCGTGCGAGGGCAGGATCAGCACGTCCTGCGGCAGTGGCTCATACTTGCCGAGCGAGTCCAGGTAAAGCTGCAGCGAATTGCCTTCGGGCTCCATGTCGAACACGCTGACATTGGTCGAGATGCGCGGCAGCACCATGTCGCCGGAGATCAGCACATTGGTGGCGGCGTTGTACAGCGCCACGTGCTCGGGCGAATGGCCGAAGCCGGTGATCACGCGCCAGGCCGAGGTCGCCGCATCGGTGCCGATCCGTACCGTGTCGCCTTCCATCATGCGGCGGTACTGCGCCGGCAGGTCCGGCACCAGCGACGGGTAGTAGGTCTTGCGCGCGCGCAGCTTTTCCTGGCTGTCGGCATCGGTCAGGCCGTGCAGCGCGAAGTGCGCGGCGGCGGCGTCGCCGCCCGCGCTGGAGCCGGCACCGGTGCCGCTGCCCATCACGCGCGCGCTCATGTAGTCGCCCAGGCTCATCCACAGCCGTACGCCGAAGCGCTTGCACAGCCAGTGCGCCAGGCCGACGTGGTCGGGGTGGCTGTGCGTCACCAGCACGCGCACCACCGGCAGGCCTTCCAGCTCATTGGCGAAGATGGTTTCCCAGTGGCCCTTGATAATGTCGTTGGTGATGCCGCAGTCGATGATGGTCCAGCCGTCGCGGCCGTCCAGGCGGTCGCGCAGCAGCCACAGGTTGATATGGTCGAGCGCGAACGGCAGCGGCATGCGCAGCCAGTAGACGCCGGGGGCGACTTCCTGCTTGGAGCCGGGCTCGGGCATGGTGTCGCCGAACGGGTATTGGAGCTGGTGTTCGAGTGCGTTCATGAGGAGTCTCGTGGTCGAAGCCTGGCGCCAGGGCGCGGGCTTTCTCGTTCTGCCGCCACGCCCGGCCCGAAAGACCTGGGGCGTGAAAGCACCGGTTGCCAGCCGTCCTGGTTGACGCTAACGTAAACGTCAATCATACGGCTCGTTTCCATCTTAAGCGAAAACTTGACTTCACAACGAACGACCGTTCACTTTCTTTGGGCAGGCTATGTCAGCGACGCCAGCGGCGGCTTCCGCCACCTTCACCATCACCGACCTTGCGCGTGAATTTGACATCACGCCCCGGGCCATCCGTTTCTACGAGGACCAGGGCCTGCTGTCGCCGGAGCGCGAAGGGCCGGGCGGGCGCAAGCGGGTCTACAACGGCCGTGAACGGACCCGGCTGAAGCTGACGCTGCGCGGCAAGAGGTTGGGGCTTACTCTCAATGAGATCCGCGAGATCCTTGATCTCTACGAGTCACCGCGCGACACCACCCCGCAGCTGGAGCGCTTCCTGCACTCGCTCGCGGCGCACCGGCGCACGCTGGAGCAGCAGATGGAAGACTTGCAGGCACAATTGGCCGAGATCGACCAGCATGAGCGGCAGTGCAGGGCCTTGCTGGCCGCGCAGACCGGCAAGCCGCAGCCGGCCACGGAAGGCGGCGATGCGCCGGCCCGGACCACCGCCGCCTGAAGCGCCACTTCCACCGGCATCCGTGCCGGATGGGATTGACGTTTACGTAAACGTCAATAGAATACCCGGACAGCGCGCGCAGCCTGTGGCTGCCCGGCGACCCAACGTTTTCACACCGGAACTCCGCCATGACGTCATCCAACGCCAGTGCCGTACCCGCTGAACCAGGATCGCTGTCCGCCGCGCGCGCCGACGCCATTGCCACCAGCTTTTCCCGCCAGGGGCTGATGACCACCTTTGGCGCGAGCCTGCGGCGGGTGGACCGCGGCGAGGTCGAGCTGGCGATGCCGTGGTCCGACGGCGTGACCCAGCAGCACGGCTTCTTCCACGGCGGCGCGGTGGGTGCGCTGGCAGACAGCGCCTGCGGCTATGCCGCGCTGACGATGGTGGGCGAAGATGAGGCGGGCCTGACCGCCGAATACAAGATCAACCTGCTGTCTCCCGCCCAGGGCGAACGCCTGGTGGCGGTGGGGCGGGTCCTCAAGCCCGGGCGCACGCTGATCGTGGCGCAGGGCGATGTCTATGTCGAGCAGGACGGCCGCCGCAAGCAGGTGGCCACCATGCTGATGACGCTGTGCGTGGTCAAGACACTGGGCCACGTCTGAACTGACGGATCCGGCCATCCATCCGGAACCCGACACACATACCGATTCCAAACAGGAGACCATCATGACCGAACTGCCAGGCCTGAAATTCGATCTGGGCGAAGACATCGAGATGCTGCGCAACTCCGTGCGCGACTGGGCCCAGGCCGAACTGGCCCCGCGCGCCGCCGAGATCGACCGCACCGACCAGTTCCCGATGGA
>NZ_JBXAHL010000064.1:0-24526 GCF_058795055.1 Cupriavidus sp. GW823-FHT06D04
GCCGAGCCGCGACAGAATTAGCTGTTAACTCATTGATTTGTTGGGAGTCGCAGCCCGGCGAATTCCGGTTGCTCACATGTTGTGGGAAGCCGGAATTAGCTGGACTACGTGGCGCTTCTGCTTGACTGGAAATCCGGAATTCGCTGGACTGGCGTGCAATGGACTGCGCGTTGAAGCTGGGGAGCGGAAGTTCCTTTGGCCCGCCGTGCGCCAGCGAACACTCGCCGGCAAAGGCTAGCGAATGGCATCACACCCTTTCCCTACCCCACCAAAGTGGGGCGCAGGTCGTCTCTTACCCTTCGTCACCCATGTGATAATTCCCGTCGCCTCGGCCGACATTGCCACCCTTACGTCGGCAACCGGTCAACATAATGTGGAGGCCGCCGCCGCGGCCCAGAAGAAATTGGGATGAGACCGAGGATGGGGGGCTATGGCACTCGCAAAATGCAGGGAATGTGGGAAAGAGGTCAGCACGGGGGCAAAAACTTGCCCTGGATGCGGAGTAGCAACCCCCGCTAAGCCAAAGTCGATCGGTTTGGTTAAGGGGCTTATTGGACTTCTCTTTGTCGGCTATCTCGGAAGCAAGCTGCTTCAGCCTGAGCCATCGAACACTGAGACTTCCACCCCGCCGTTGACAACGGCAGCCCAGTCCCAATCAATCTCCTCCGAAGGTAAGGACCAGAGCAATGCTTGGTCAAATCTGTCGGAGCAGGACCTGCGCGCCGCATTGGCTGCTGACTATCTCGTGATGATCCAGAAGGAAAAACGGCACCTCAACTATATCGATACGTCATTGCGCAAGCAGAAAGGCGGATTCGCTCTGTATGCCGTCCATGACTTCTTCACAAAATACACCCTTTCGGCTGGCAGCGAAGCGAGGGCAATTACTAGCTGGATCGACAAGAACAGCCTTTGGCTGAAGAAGGCAAAGATAACTCGCGTAGGCGTTTGGGGCACAGGCGAATACGCATCAGGCGCATGGTATGACTTGAAGTGACCAGCGCGTTTGCCGTTTAGCGGGTCCTGCGCAGTCATTAGTTCGGTGATCGTTATGGGTGGCGGTTTCCAGGCGGCGCGGGGGACGAGGTGAAGAGAGATGGCGGCCGCCGTGGTCCTTTTCGGGCGACGCCGGCACACCCGCTTAGATGTGTGTCCTAGATAACTTCAAGATTGGTACCCCAATGAACTACCTAGACACTGCATTTGCACAACTCGTGATTGTACTTACCGATGATCATCTCGGCCCACTTCGTAACCTTGGCCTCGGTCATCTCCCGAACGACGCGTAATCTCCCTTTTTAGGGCAGCTCGCATAACCAGGAGTTCGTCAAGGTTTAAGTCGAAAACTAATTCTCCTTAAAATTTCGTGGCTGACCACACTAATGCTGCAACCCAGCCGATGAACGTCCAGCCGAGAAATAGATTGAGAAAAAAGATCGCAGCAGTATTGGTATGGCGTCTGTACATCGCGTTGAGTGTAGGTGCGAAATACAGGGCCAGGCCCGCAATTACTATAATCGCATAGATACCATTTGGGCCTAAGTAATCCACGGTAAAGATTACCGGAAGCACCACTGCAAGTATGGCTATTGGCAGCCATTCTGATCTCATGATTGCCTCCTCAAAGACCACGCCCCGGATAGCGAACGTGGCGTCACGGCGATCGCGGTATCTGCAGTTCCACCAACTTAGGAGCTGCTGTTCCTAATATTGCGATGGTTCTCGGCATATCGACATCGCCCATTCGGATGAAGGGGGCGGAAGGGCGCTGGTGTGACGCCGGCTTGCGCGCTGGCGCATGTTGCGCGCGCCATAGCGCTGGAGAGCAGAATCGACCAATGCAGCATCTGCCCCACCATAAGGGGATGGCGCAACCAAGTCGCGACAATCGGATTAGGGCGGCTTCTGCAAAACGTCCAATGTCACTTCCAGCCCTCCACGGTCACGGCCGAGGGCTTCTTTCTTGGGGACGTAAAGCCAACGTGACGGGGGGGCAGTGCTAATTGATAACCCGATAAGGGATCTACGGCTCACCCCCAAATCATCCATATCGCTCATTCCACGCCTGAATCCAATGTGTAACTTCCCGATACAGCCCGCCTATGGGGGACCGGGATTGTGAATAACGAGATCAGGGCTCTGACTGAGCTACGAGGAACTGAGGCCTCTAGATGGCGAGTCTCTACATTCACAGCCAAGCAACGGCGGCGGGCTGTCCCTATTCTCGCTGTAGTAATTGCACCGCCGCCACATCCCAGGCGCGGCGTAGTACTTGCACGCGTGGTTCATGAGACATGCCAAGTAGGACGTTCCAAGGCGGTCAAATCGAGGGGCTCAGCGTGGGTACGACTGGAGCGACGGTGAACGCCCGCTTTTCGGCCACTGGCAAGCGATGGGGCGGATGGCCGCTCAGGGTCGTCTTCTGCCCTATGTGGTCCGGTCCGACGCGAGCACTCGATGGTGTTCAGTGTCGGGCCGTAGTCGGCCAGAAGCGGTCGGTCGACCTCGCCATCCAATTCGAATAGCCGAGGTGTCGTTCGCCCCGGCTCAACGACCGGTTTCCGGCGAGCGAATTGCCGGCTGCGCTGCCCCAAGGCGGCCAATTGCGGACAAATCCTCATACTCCCAAATCCGGAGAACTTTCAAATTTCCACGAGACTCCTGGTGCACCGACGCCTAGTTGCTCCCGCGCCTTCTCCATCATGGCTTTCCCGTGTCCAGCGCCGACGAGAAACACTCCATGAGAGAGTGCCGTGCACCTTGTTGCCACTCATCACGTAGCGCTCCACGGCCGCCACCAGCGGGCTGAGCAATGCCGAGCAGCCGCCGACCCAGTCACCCAGCGTCGATTCGGGAAGGTCGATCCCCTCACGTTCCCAGCGAACGCGCCGGCGATATAGGGGCTGATGATCGCAGAACTTTGAGACCAGTACGTTGGCAAGCAAGTCCGGGCCAGGGATGCCTCGGTCGAGTCCAGACGGTACTGGCCGGAGGCTTACCGCAAAGGATGCCCGACGTCTGCCGGTGTCAACACTAGGCCGCCCCTGCCTTGAATTGCAAACTCAGTTCCGGAAGTCAAAAAAAGTTGACATGGACTATAATGTCAATTATTGTTGACAGCAGATTTGCTGAATCCAACCCGGTTAAGGGGGGCAAATGGACCATCGACGAGAGCTACATGATAAAGCGGACGCAATGCGCCGCAAAATCGGGGAAGCCTTGCGCTCCGCGCGCGAGCGACAAGGTAGCAAGCAATCCGACATCGCCCAGAAAGTGGGCGTGTCTCGGGCAACCGTCATTGCAATCGAGAGCGGCCAAAGCGTCTCGACGTTGAATCTGCTCCTGATGGCGGCTGCGGTCGGCGTGAACCTTAACCCTCAACCAGACCCGGCGATCGTCACGCCACCACGTCGCCCCATGCTCAGGGAAATGATGCGAGCGGAGCGGGAGCGCCAGGCAATGCTCCAGGCGAAATTACCCAGCCGGCAGCGCGTGGGATCAGCGTCCTTTACCGCCCCAGTTTCCTACCCGGAAAGCAACGTAAGGCGTCGCCCCACGCTCAGGGAAATGATGCGAGCGGAGCGGGAGCGCCAGGCAATGCTCCAGACGAATCTCTTGCACAAAGTATCTCAATGAGTAGCGAACTCGAGGTTTTCGTTTCGGACTATCCTGTCGGCTTGCTCAGTGAAGACATCGAGACAGGCCTGATTGATTTCCGTTACCTTCCGGATGTCCCGGATCAAATGACAGTCTCGTTACTGATGCCGCCGAGCGCGCCAGCAGAAGAGTATCTTGGTTACAACGGGGTGCCCCCACCCTTTCAGATATCCCTGCCCGAAGGCATCGTGCTGGAAGCCATTAGAACCCGCTTCGCCAAGCATATCGACGTTGATAACGATATGTCGCTGCTCCGTCTTGTCGGTCGTCACACTATCGGCCGCACTACCTTCGGCGGCCCGCTGGACCCAGACGCCACACTTCAACAAAACATTCTGGATGCCGCCAGAACTGAGGGTGCGGCACAGCGGCTGATCGAAATTCTGAAGACATCTCCGGAGATGTTTGGCGTGTCTGGCGTCATGCCCAAGATGTCGACATTCCAGACGGAAAAGACTCGCCCCGGGACTGTCGCCGCGCACGGCTCCATCGTTAAATTCGACTCGCCCCATTATGTTGGCGCGAGTTTGGTTGAGTATGCATGCTTGAAAGCATGCTCGGCAGCGGGACTAGACGTTCCTGCGATTGAATTAAGCCCGGATCGCACGTCACTGACGATGAGCCGATTTGATATCGCCCCTGACGGATCACGTCGCGGATTCGAAGATGCATGTGCGCTGTCGGGCTTGTTTCGTAGTGGGAAATATAACGGATCGATTGAACACCTGTTTGAGATGATCCGCTTCTTCGTACATCCAGACGACCAGGCGACAGATCTCGTGGCCATGCTGAAACTTGTCATGATGAACGACGCACTACGCAACGGCGATGCACATCTAAAAAACTTTGGTTTGGTCTATGACGATGTCATGCGCCCGCGGCTCTCCCCCGTGTACGACGTACTCACCACCCAGGTATGGTTTCCGCAAGAGGTGCCCGCGCTGGCGATGCAAAAGACCGACCCGAAGGGTACGGAAAAATGGCTGGATCAGCTTGAGCTGGAGCGCCTCGCCTCTCTCAGTCATTGCCACAATGTTGACGTCGTTCAAATGCAAGCACAGTGTCGCGAGATCGCATTGCAGAGCATGGCGACGACCTTGGATGAGTGCCCAAAATGCCCGCCGCGCAAAGCGCTTGAGCACGCCTTGAAGATCATCGAGGGGGCACTGCCTGTGCCATCATCATCTGCTAAAACATAGTTGAATTATAATGGTCTAAGTTGCAGTGTTGCTTCCACTTCTAGCTCAATAAAAGCGTCACTTCGGCTCAGTCCGTATTAAATCTGACACTTTGCGTCACCGCAGGCCTTGCCGGAATTTCAGCGGCTTGATCAGCAAGAGTGCAGTTTCGTCGAAAAACGCGGCTACATCGCTGATACCCGTTAGCGACAGGGCCGCGCTTTTTCGGCAAGATCGTCGCATGCATGCCGCTATCAGTGGCCGCTCTCGGGCGATACGTCAGGCACTAGCCGGCCAAGAGCGGACAGCCATAGTGGACCTCGGAACGACAGCTTCAGGCTGGTTGCTGACCTTGAGCGTTTTTGCCTGAGTGACCGCCGCTTGCAATAACCCGCCATTGGGCCGGCAGTCGTATTCAAGAATATCCAAGGCTGCCTGAACCTACGCACGCTTGCCAATGTGGCTTACCATGCGGATATCTGGCGTTTATCGGCAGCAGCTCGCGTTGTGCCCTCAGGGCCCGGCGGAAACCTTGAATACTCCTAACGCTTACTGAGATATGCAGGTATTGACCTACCGGAATGGGGGAGCGTGGCGCGAAGTTAAAGACGCCCAAGAGGATGGCAATGGACGCACCATCCCTGACCCCGCACTTGCAGAAATCAACCGCAACCTTTCCGACTGCTTCAGGTGCACCAACCTTGTCGTTCTCACAGGACTCGGTACATCCCTGCATGTGAATGTGCAGCCGAAAGCTCCAGAGGAGGCTGGTCCACGGGCGCCACAAGCGGGGAAGCGCATCGCCCCCACGATGGCTGACCTGTGGCGGGAGTGCAAGGCCAATTGCGGGGACCGCTTCGACAAGGTCATTATGCTCACGCATTTCCCGGCGGCCAAGGGTGAAAATATCGAAGCGCTGCTCTCGCACTGCAAGATTGCGGAAGAGTTCCTTGGTGACGGGGAAGAGAAAACGCAGGTCAAGGAGTTCATTGCCATCGTCGAACAGACAGTTCGCGATTGCGTGCGCTTCTTGGATGTGGAAGATGAAGTCGGCCTTCATGCCGACTTTCTTCGCCGGCTTGTTCGTCGGTCCACGCGAAAGCTGCGCACAAAAGTCTTTACAACCAACTATGACTTGTGCTTCGAGTACGCCGCGCGCAAAGGACGCTACGTCATCGTTGACGGTTTTTCGCATACAACGCCACAGGTCTTCGACTCGCTCTACTTCTCCTACGACATCGTGAAACGGGAAAGCAGCCCAGACAGTCACGATTTCATTCCGAATGTCTTCCATCTCTACAAACTTCACGGCTCTGTAGATTGGACAAAGAACAAGAACTCCGGAGAGATTGAGAAAGACCCCACCTCTGAATCACCGCTGCTTATCTATCCTCGAAATACGAAATACGAGTTGTCATTCGAACAACCGTATCTTGAGATGATGTCGGCATTCCAAACTGCATTGCGGCAGCCGGATACCGGTCTTCTCGTTTTGGGATTTGGATTCAATGACAACCACTTGGCTGAGCCAATACTATCGGCCATAAACTCCAATCTGCACCTAAAGGTTGTGGTCTGTGACCCTGGCCTTGGTCCATGGGAAAGCAAGGACAAAGGCGTCCAGGATGGCAACGATGCAAAGCACCCGTACCTTTCAAAGCTCAGGTACTTGATTGAGCACGGCGATGCGCGCCTGGCGCTTATTTCCGCCACCTTTGAGCAAGCCGTGCCGCTGATGCCGGACATCGCGGCTGAAACCGACCTCGAGCAGCACTACGAGCGCATCCGACTGATGCGGGAGGCAGGATGACCGGCAGGCTCGCAACAAGCCCGTTTGACGCCAGCCGCTATATTGGTGCGGTCACCTTCGTGGGGCCGGACAGTGCTCGCATCAATCTGCCGAAAGCTGCGAGTGTCGCTCCCCGGCAGTATTCGGGATATGCAGTGCTCGGCGGCCAAGTCGGCGAGTTCATCTTCATCGAGGGCGAAGGCGTTGCAGTGTTGGGGCGCGTCACCGAGGTGAAGCTGCCTGACAACGAGCGGCTCAAGGCCGAACCCTCCCTGGGCGCTCCCCCAGACGCGAACCCCATCGGGTTTGTCCAGCTCTTGACGACCCTCGAGCTTGCGACCGCCAAGGTCATTTCCGGAATTCCATTCCACCCCCGTATCGGACAGCACGTGTTCTCTGCGCACCCACTTCTTGTGAAGCACATTGTCGAGGGGCAGGCAGTATCGAGCGCAGGAGCCGTCGAGCTCGCCACGATTCCGCATGACCCGAGCACAATGGTCAACGTGAGTCCCGCCCACTTGTTTGGGCGTCACTGCGCGGTGCTGGGAGCTACCGGGGGCGGCAAAAGCTGGACCGTCGCTCGAATCATTCAGGAAGTCGCCAGGCTCGGAGGCAAGGTTCTCCTCGTGGACCCCAGTGGCGAGTTCCACACGTTTACCAAAGGCGTGCGTTCTGTTCATCTCGGCGGCGCGCCTGCGGGTGGGGCAGACACAAGGAAGTTTGTTGCCTTCCCGTACTGGGACCTCAACGAAGCGGACCTGTTCGCCATCTTCCAGCCGTCACCTGGCGCCCAGGTCCCGAAACTGCGAGAAGCGTTGCGCAGCCTGAAGCTGAACTACATCCTGAACGGTGACAAGGAACCTCATCACTACGTGAAGGCGAACGCGGACAAGAAGACCTTCAACTATGAAGTGAACAAGAACGAGGCCAAGGTCGAGGCGCAGGGTGCTAGGTATGTAATTAAGGCACTGGCGAGGCAGGTGTACGAAGAGTGTGTCTACGAGAGTGGCGGCACATCGCGCGAACCTAACTATCAAATATGGGGAGGTCCCGACGAGCGGATTCGGGGCTACTGCGACACGCTGGTGTCCAAGATTTACAGCATCACCCGTTCGCCAGCGCTCCGATGTCTCTTCGCGCCGGAGCAGTTCGCTCCGTTGACGGAAGAGATTCAATCGTTCTTTGCGTCCGACGATTCCGTGCTGAGGGTCAGCTTGGCCGACTTGCCATTCGAGCATCACGCGCGTGAACTGCTCATCAACGCCATCGGGCGGCATCTTCTAGGCCTGGCTCGGAATGGAGCGTTCCAAGAGATGCCCACGGTGGTGGTTCTCGATGAAGCGCACCAGTTCTTGAGCAAGGCCATCGGTGACGAGAACAACCGCGTATCGCTCGACGCGTTTGGCCTGATTGCGAAAGAGGGTCGAAAGTACGGTCTGACGACTTTGCTTGCGACGCAGCGCCCGCGGGACATCCCTGAGGATGTGTTGAGCCAGATGGGCATGTTCATCGTGCACCGCCTGATAAACGAGCGGGACCGCGACATCGTCGAGAAGGCCTGTGGCAATCTGGACGGTAGCGCAGCCGCCTTCCTGCCTACCTTGGGTCAAGGGGAGGCAATACTGGTCGGTGTCGACTTCCCAATGCCCACGCCTATCAAGGTGACTGAGCCGGAGTATCCGCCTAAGTCGGAAGGCCCCTCTTACGCAAAGTTCTGGAAGAAGAAGCCTCCAGCAGAAGCAGCCGCGGCCGCCGCGGCGGGTGGCTCGGCGCAGTAACGGGGGCCACGTCATCCATGGCACAAGAGACGGCATGGGAGAAGGCGGCCTCCGCAGACGGTACGACCGCCTCAGAGCGTGCGCTAGCGGGCCTGGCACGCAAGGCCTTCCTGAGCCTCTGGAGCTATCCCAACGTACTCACCGACGAGGGGCGGGCCAATGGCAGGAGGGACATCGCCGGTCAGGCAGTGGCGCCGCAGCTCGTCTTTTACGGCAATGTTCCCGAGCCGGAATCCGCAGTGATTGCGCAGGTTGAGGCCACGCGCAGCAGAAACAGACCAGCGAGGTAGAAGTGAATGTAATGGTCGATTTGCGACGGTCGCACAACGGCCAGAGGCCTTCACCGTGAACACGACGCGCGGCGTCGAAGGACCGAGATCGGCCAGGAAGCGACAGTTGTACTCACAGACTGAATGGCCGAAACTCGTTGCGGATCGGCCCTTCGGCACTGCGTAGCCAAAGGGGCCCAGAAGGTTGTGAAGGGACGAGCGGATTGTTATCCAGCTCGCAAAATTGGCAGGCGAGCCGCCTTGAAGGACTTCCAAAGACGACGCAGCGCCTGATTGTCGGCATCCACGCGTCCCGCCAGATAGCGGCGCGCATAACCAGTACTGAGCGCCAATCCCTCATTCTCGACACCCAGGCTGCGCAACAAGCCATCTGCAACGGCCATGTCGTTGCGCCACCCCAGGTCATCCTGCAAGTCTGAAAGATGGTTGCGAAAGCGCTTCAGCTTTGTCGCAGGAAACAGCGACGCGAAGAACTCGGTCGCATAGCGCAGCTTCTTGGCAGCAATCCGCGCGCGATGCCTTTGCTGAATATCAAGCTGTGCCATACGTCGGCCGCGCTTCAGCAGCTTTTGGTGGCGCATGTGCAGGGTCTTTAATGCGAATTCGCCGACTGGCCTGGCCAGTTTTGCATGCCCCACTTCGTCAAGTTCATTCCGCCATGCCGAGGTGCCCAACCAGTGGTTGAATGCCAACACGAGCCGCGTGTAGCGCTCGGAGTCCACCGCCTTGGCGGCGCGTTGCCTGGCGCCGTTTGCAATGTTGTTCGCCGCGGACATGACCTCGTCTGTACCAACGTCAGCCGGCGCCCCATTGAAGGCTTCGCGCAACGTGGTATGAGTCAGTACCTCCCAGTCCCGCGATGGCCCCAACTCGCCGGCAATCCACTTGATTTCTTCCTGAAGTGCCAATGGACAGGAAATCAGTGATTGGAATATATCCAGCGCAGAGCGTAGGCGCCGTAGTCCGACCCGCATCTGGTGCACGCTCTCCGGGTTGGTGCTGTTGACCACACCGCCTTCGTTTCCGGCAACTTGCGCCAGGCAGTCTTGTACGATGCACAGGAACGCGGCTTCGACAGACGCGTCATCGTCAAGCCTGAGCGCTTCGGCACGAAGGACTTCTATGGAAAGGTCGGAAACCAACGCGTAGCCTCGGTCGCCTTTGCTGGCACGGCTGATACGCATTGGAACTTCGTCGAGCAATTGCAGGGCAAAGGCAGCCAGATGGGCCGGCTCTCCAGTCTGGATCTCCATCTCGAGCTCACGAATTGGTACCGTCGCTTCGCCTGCCCGGATCACCCCTCGATCCAACGCCAGCTCTATCTCATCGCCTTCCGGCAAGCGCAGCAACGCAACCTTGCGTCGGACGTCCGTGACGAATAGTGGCTTCAAGCGCTCGGCGAGATCGCTCTGACGAATCAATTCACCCACCGCAGTGTCCTGCGGGACCTTCTCTTGTAGCGCAACAAGATCTGGTGCCGGCCCGGGTATAGCGGCCTCGAATTCCTCCCGCTCATAAAGACCTCCAGACCGCTTGCCGTAGGTCTTTAACGTAAGGACATAGTGCTCGCCCGCCTGGCGCACACGCAACGAGACACGGTGCCGGTGCAAGGCCAGGTCGGCCGTATCGAAATACGTGCTCACGAGCGTATCCTCGTGCGGCGGTTCCACCCTGCAGGCAGCAAGAAGCGGCAAGTCGATCAGACGATCGACATCGTCTTCCAGCACTTCCAGCTTGAGTTCGCGCTCCATCTATTCACGCTTGCTCGAATTCTCAACCGTGGCGAACACGCGAGCCTGAATTGCATCCATGACGGCCAGGACCTGCGCATCTGGGTGACCACTGGCCGTAACGCCCGTAGCATTCTTAGGCTTTGCGCCCAGCGGATAGAAAACAAAGGCCGATTCGAACTTACCTGCTGTTTCCTTTTTCAGTTGCCGATTGAGCGCTTTCAGATACCGCTTCTTGATGGACTTGGACATAGGCTTTACTCGGAGGAACGGCTCACAGTATGGCCGGCTTCAAGGCTGGGGGGATCCCACGCCGGCATAGCCCAGCCTGGCGATGACGTGGGAAATGCTTTGAGTGTAGACGTCTCGGCTACCCTCAATCGGCAATTGCTCGAAAGGAGATGCTGTCTGGTCCCACTCCCCAGCCAGGTGGCACCGGCAACGCCTTGGGCAGCCCGTCCAATGCGTCCAATGCCGATCTCTCCAATGAGATCGGCGGCACATGCGTAGTGGATCACATGATGGACCGCGCGAACGACTGATCTCGGTTGGAGCGGTGCTTTCTGTCCGGCCCGCAAGACAACTTGGGATGGCACGTCGGCACTCTAGTGCATATGCTTAGTAGCGCACTATTGTGGTACGATAGAGCGCGCATGCCTCATATGCCGTCTTTGGAAAAACCCTTTGAAAACGCCAGACGCTCTTGGTACGCTGCTCTTTTCCGTATCCCAAGTGATCCCAGATGGCGACATATCAGCGTGGAGATGTATCCATCACAACATCGGTTCTAGAATTGCCGTCGGGACGGTACCAAGGGCTGGTTACCTTGGAGTCCTCCGCCGGCAGCCGCAGCTTTGCCTGTCCAAAGTACCGGAATAATCCGCTTGAGGCGCGCTCAGATGCTGACGCGGAAGTCGAACATGCCTACCGCCGACACTTGGCTGACGCAATGTCAGCCGCGTAGCCTCCCGACTTAACCGCAATTTCGTTTCCGATTGACTGACTCGAATACCAGCCCCAGTTCGTCCTTTGAGAGTTTCCATCGCGTTGGCTATTACGACTTCCGGGCCTATATCGAGACGCTAGCAACTGGAGGCTATCAAGGCTTCGTATTGGTACGCCATCACACGATGGGAGGCTTGCAACAGACTATCTTCCGAGCCGGCCGTAGGGAAGCGCTCGAAGCACTTGCATTCACCAGCGCACAACTGAAGGTTGAGAAACTCAAGGCCATGATTGCCAGCGGGGGATCACCATTGGAGACCCGAAGGTAGGTCGCGCTTGCCCTCCTGCTTGGCGCGGTTTCTGCGGCGCGCTCCAAGACGCCACCGTAGCGCTCGGAATTTTGAGGCTCCGACTCGATTCCGGCAGGCGCCACGCACCGCTTTCTCAGTGCCGGCGCGCCGACTCGCTTTGCATCAAGCCATGCAAAACGCCGAACCGCAGGCCTGGCTCGGATACCTGCATCTCATCAATGCCAAGCACCTTGAACGCCGCCAGCATCACGGCGAGGCCACCTGGCAGCGCTTCCAGACGCTGGCGCTTAAGGCCGTCAAGGTTCAGCCGGCGAAGATGCCCCGCCTCCAGCAAGCGCAGCGACAGCCGCAACAGCCCGTCGTAGGTAATGGTGCCCCGACCACGTGTGTTCAGGTCATTACATCGCAGGACCCGCGCAAGCAGACGAGCAGTGCCTGAAGAGCCGATGGCGTGCTGCCAGGGATAATCTCGAAACCGCGCGGCCACCTTCCCAATTTCCTCGCCTGCTATTCGCTCCGCCAACTGCATACTGTGGGCGTCGAGCACGCCATCGGGAAAGAAGCGCTTGCCGAATGTACCACTGCCGATCGGCACGCTGTCCACCGCCAGAAGGCGCTCGCCCTGACCAACGACCAACTCCGTCGAGCCACCGCCGATATCGATCACCAATCGTGTGGCGTTTGCGTCCGGCATGGTATGGGCGATGCCTGCATAGACCAGGCGCGCCTCCTCGTGGCCGGAGATCACATCGATTTCGAAACCAAGGTGTTGCTCTGCTTTGGCAAGGAATACGGTGGCATTGCTTGCCACGCGCACGGTGTTGGTAGCCACCGCCCGTACTCGGCTGGCCTCGAAGCCCCGTAGCCGTTTGCCGAAGCGCTCCAGCGCCAGCCAGCCGCGCTCAAGTGAGGAGTCGTCCAACTCCGAGCCGCGCAGGCCATGGGAGAGGCGGACTGGCTCACGGAAGGACGCGACCTCCTTGATGACATGACTCGGTGCACGTTGGCCGATCATCATGCGAAACGCATTGGAGCCAAGGTCTACTGCGGCATAGAACGGGGTGGTCATATGGAACGTGGAGGCAGTCCAAGCAAGGCGCGTGCGCCAGCCGGATCTGAGAAGATCCGAGATGATGCCCCGACAATTGCGACAAATTGATGACAATCAATCGCGCCGTAGCCGGCCGCGTTTCATCCCAGCGCCCGGCAATTACTCAGCAGTCCGAAATATAGGCGACAGATGGGGCGTCGAAGAATGAGCGCACAAGCCGGCGGTTCTTCTTCACCTCGTGCAGGTGCTGCTCAACGCGGATTTCCAGTTTCTCGCCCGCTCGCAACGGATTGCGCGCCACACCAGTTCGCTTGAGATGACTCCACACGAACTCGTCGGGATTCAGGTCGGGCGCGTAACCCGGCAGCACATGCATCGTGAGCTTTCCCTTGGTCGATTCGATGTACTCGCGCACATTGGCCTTCTTGTGTGCTGGCAGTCCGTCAACGATCAGATGCACTGGGCGGTTGCGGCCCTTCATCATCTTCTTGAGCAATTCGATGAATAGCTCCGCGGTCAAGGCCCCTTTGTAGGTCGCAAACCAGAAGGCACCTTTGGCGTTCACCGCGGACGCGGCGGAAATCGATTGGCGCTGCCCGGGGCGCTCAATCACCGGTGTCTCGCCTTTGACCGCCCAGGTCTTGCCATGCACCGCGTCGGCTCGAAATCCTGATTCGTCCCAGAAGTAGATGTCCGCACCGCTTTGCTTGGCCGCAGCCGCAATACCCGGAAATGATTCACGCTGCCAGCGCTCGACGGCCTGCGGATCTCGTTGGTACGCCCGCTGCAATGGCTTTTGCGGGCTCAAGCCCAGTCCCGCCATCAGCCTGCCCACCGCTGTGACACCCATCTTCACACCAAATTTCTCATCGATGAGCGTGGCCACAATCTGTCGTGTCCACAGCCCGAAGTCCAGACCGTACTGCCGAGGATCCCGCCCGTTGATCCACCGAAAGACCTGCGCCTGTTGCGCTCGCGTGAGCTTGCGTGGCCGGCCTGTCGCTGGACGCGATGCCAGCGCCCGCGCGCCTTTGCCCGAGCCCGAGGCCGCCTTGAGCCAACGGTAGATTGACGTTCGGTTCATGCCCAGCGACTTCACCACCACCGATGGTTTCTCGCCTTCGCGAACCCGGCGCAAGGCAAGCCGGCGGAATTCCTCTTGCGTCGCGCGATCGAGTGTACGGCCATCTCGTTTCATGTTGAATGAGACTAAACGGTCGTCACGAGGTTCCAATTTTTGTCGCTTTATTTACGGACTGGTGAGTAAGCCATTGTCCGGGCTTGTGACCGGGCATGCGCCAGCGGCCGGATGATCGGGGAAGCATTGCTTCTCGCCATCGAAGGTCCGGGCCATGCGCTGGCCAAAATTATCATCGGACGCATGGTCTTTCGACTGCCCACACGGACGAAGTAGCCCACCAACGAACGTTGGCGGACAACTGCCGGAACAGAATCCTGCGGAAGGGCTTTCGCCCCGACCGCCCGCGAAGCCTGGCCGACACACAGGCCAATCATCTGGCACGCGATACGAGGCGGCATGATCCCAGCGAAGGCTACACCTTCGGCGGCCGGCCGGTCTTGACGGTTTCGAGTTTCGCGACAGCGGCCAGCAATTCCTTCGGCGATTTGTTCGCCAGCAGCAACAGGCCCGCACGCAGGATCTCGCTCTTCTTGATACGCACACCTGCTTCCAGGCAGCGTTCCTTCACTTCAACAATCTTCAGATAGTCTGATTTCGGCATCGTGAAGCTGTCCCGCACGACCTTATCCCGACCTGGCACTGCCTTCTTCTCCGACTTCGCCGCCGGCTTTGACTTCTCTGCCTTGGACTTCTCCACCTTGTTGGCGCCGCCTTTGCTTTGCGCTTGCCTCTTGGCCTTTTCGGTCTTCTTCGTACTTGCGGGCTTCACCTTGGCTTCGGGCTTCGCTTTGGTCGCGAGCTTCACCTTGGCCTCGGGCTGTGCTTTGGCTGCAGGCTTCACCTTGGCCTCGGGCTGTGCTTTGGCTGCAGGCTTTACCTTGGTCTCCAGCTTCGCTTTGGCCGCGAGCTTCGCGCTAGCATCGGGCTTTGCCTTCTCTGCGGGCTTCACCTTGGCCTCGGGCTTCGTTTTGGCTGCAGGCTTTACCTTGGCCTCGGTTTTCGCTTTGGCTGCGGGCTTTACCTTGCCTTCAGGCTCCGCTTTCGCGTCAGTCTTGTCCTCGCCTTCAGGGTTTTCCATTGCTACAGCCGCCAGTTTCTGCTTGGCTTCGGAATTCTCTTCAGCCTCAGATTGCTTCTTATCGGTTTCGGCGCTAGTTGGGAAATAAAACACCTGATCCGTGGGGGTCTTGATGGTCGGAGAGTTCACAGTGAGTTCCGGGCAATGAAATGGAAAAAGAGTATATACCGTTTTCACTGGAGCAGGTCTCGCAGTGGGTGCCCGTGGTAGTCGACTCGCCGCATGATCCAGGCTTCTGCGGAGCCCCCGTCGTTCGGGATTTCGGCGTCCCATATGCGACACGGTTTCGATTCAGTAACGCCCGCCAGCATTCGAAGATCACGCAATACGTGACTGTTGGGTGGGCGACTTGCTCTCCGGCAGTTCCAACGTTCCAACCGCCAGATCGGCACCCCTTGTCAAACGTCAGACGGATTGTGATGCCCTGAGGGGCGCCACAAGTAAGCGTCAACTGAAAAACTCTCTGGTCTTCTCACAACCTTCCACATTTACTTCCAAAGTTGTCTAGAGACGTTCCGAGCGGCGCTTCGCTCGGTCCTCGACACAGGGCTACTGCAGGCGCCACAGCGAGTCGACCATCACGCGATCGAATCGGCAAAAGTGCCGTCATGCGCGCAAGAAGATAGTGGGGAGCGAACGATGAGAACAGAGGAACAAGACCATGTGGTCGCAAGAATTGCTGCGGACTTGGGTTTTCCTCCGGAGGTTGTCAGGGAATCATACCTCGCCGCTTTCGCCGAACTAAGTGCCGATGCTCGCGTTCAAGCATACCTACCGTTGTTTGCAGCAAAGCGCGCCATAGCTCGGCTTCGCAATGCCAATGCCGAGTCTGCGACGCAAAGTCATTCCTCCAATCTGGGCGCTGTTCGGGGCACGAACCGTTCCGGCGGTCAGGTGGCGTTCACATCAATATTGCAGGACATTGTGTCTCCCGCCGGTTCGGTACAGCCCGCAACGGCGGCTGATATGGCCTGAGTGGTTCGAGCGCATTAAGCGATTGGGACGTGGCGTGTGCCGCGCCGCCGCCTCCAAACCTGACGCCTGACTCTGCAACTCGGGGTCCATCAGCCGCCGGCCTCTCGATAAGTGGCAAATAAGTGAGTTAGTGCCTGGCGCAGGAGCGAGCCCTCTTACCAATGTTCAGGCTGTCCAGTTTGCTTATCGACTTTGTCGGCTATCAATTTCAAAGCGGCCGCTGAAACCCGCGTAGCTGAACGGCGGCAGTGGGTCGGACAGCGACTATCCAGAGAAGTGCAGACTTGATCTCCCTTTGTAGAAAGGAGATCGTCATGGAATCGCTATCCTCCCATCCCCAGATTCGCTTCCCTTGGAACAAAGGCAAACTCACCGGACAAAAGCCGCCATTGAAGCTCAGCGAGGTTTGGGCCATTCGCACGAGACTGCAGATGACGTCGAACATACGAGAGCTCGCGATGTTCAACCTCGCGATTGACAGCAAGCTGCGGGCGTGCGACTTCACACGACTGCGCGTGCAAGACGTCTGCCACGGTAGCCAGGTCGCAATCCGGGCTACCGTGTTGCAGCAGAAGACTCAGCGACCGGTACAGTTTGAGATCACGGCTGCGACACGTGAGAATTTGGAGGCTTGGATCAAGGCTCATGGATTGAGAGCGTCCGATTTTCTGTTCCCGAGCCGGCTACACTCATCCCCGCATCTCTCGACCAGACAGTACTTGCGAATCGTACATCGCTGGGTTGCCTCCATCGGTCTTGACGATACGGCGTACGGCACGCACAGCATGCGACGCACCAAGGTCTCGTTGATTTACCGGCGCACAAAGAATCTGCGCGCCGTCCAGTTGCTGCTTGGACACACCAAGCTGGAAAGCACGGTTCGATACCTCGGCATCGAAGTAGACGATGCGCTCGAAATGGCGGAGCAAACTGAAGTGTGACAACCTCATGGCCGGCAAGCGGTCGCTTGACGGCCAGTTTCGGTCCATGGCGTATCGCTCAGCGAATGTCCGACGTGGCGCGCATTCGCGCCGTTCGCACCCGCCGGCGGGCAGGCGGCGTACGTCGGGAGCCTCCGTGACCGGAGGCTCGCTACGAGTTCCATCTGGGGCCTCGTTGTCCTAACATGAAGAGTACTAATCTTCCCAAGGATGAGGCTTAGAGACCGCGTCGCCGACCAAGCGTTCCACCAAAAAGGTCGTCACATGTCAGGAGAAGCAATATGAAAAAGGAACTCATGGTGGCGATGTTATCCGCTGCTGTACTCTCTATAGCGCCTGCTCTTGGCCAGCAAGGTAAGTCGGCCGACAAGAGTGCTCCAGCGAAACAAGAGCAGCCAAATGTCGCCGAGTTCGACAAGCAGGCGGCGCAGATTGAGGAAAACATGCGGAAGATGCAGGGCCAGATGGACAAAATCCGCCAGACACAGGACCCGCAGGAGCGTCAAAAGTTACTTCAGGACCACTCGACAACCATGCAAGCCACGATGGGCATGATGCACGGCATGTGGGGCCCCGGGATGATGGGCGGAGGAGCCGCGATGGCTGGCGGGCACATGATGGGCGGCCACATGATGGGTGGTGGTCCCATGATGGGCTGGGGGCAGATGGGCGGATACTACTCGAAGCTCACCCCGGAGCAAATGAAACAGCGGCAGTACATGATGGACCAATACATGGGCATGCAGCAAATGATGATGAATCAAATGATGCAACACCACCAATACATGTGGACTCAACCGCCCCGCTAGCCTTGAGGATTGCCGCGATTTCGCCGGGTGGCTGATATTGAAATGGCGCGTTCTAGAACGCGCCATTTCAATAATGTGCGTGATTGCCAAAGCAGTGGAAACCGCAAGGAGCCGGCATGGCTCAGGAACAGAAAGTCATCCGCCCCAAAGCCGGTATGTTGGCGTTGGCCCGGCAACCGGGCTAGGTGAGCCAGGCCTGCTGCGTCATAGGCTATTCGCGCGAAAGCTTCTCTCTTACCTCGTCCGAGAGGCCCAGATCGCCTCACCGTCGATATTGGAGGGGTGGGATGAAGAAGGGGCTACCTGGTAGCGCTGTTATGCGCAAGCGCACTCTCCATAACACATGTGTTTGCCCAGCAAGGCACGCCAGTTCTGAACGGTGCTCAAGCAAACTCAGCGCAAAGGATGCGATGGCTGTTGTGGCCCGGGTAGCTGCCGTTGGCAGAGTCGCGGTCGACCGGCTGAGACGGGTCGATTAGCGCCATCTGACCTTGATCGCGACCAAGCGCAGCAGAGAGAACTCTTCTATGCGCATGGTGCGGCATACCTCAAGAGAGATAGCAAAATCGTGAGCTTTCGCCGGATGGATTGCGTCGGTTTGGCGATAAGATGATTTCCCGCAGCCCCCGCTACGGACCCAAGACCTCGCAGCACTCGCCCTCCCTGGAGGGTTCTTTTTTGTCCGGCGCCGTGGAGCTGGGTCGCCGCCATCTGGCGCGCCCGTGTCGATTGGATTATCCTTACGGCTACTTCCGCGTCCCTGACGCATCGACCCCGCACCACCCGGTGCACAGTTTTTTGCAGTAAGTTGGCCTCCCGCTTCGCCGGGCTGCCATTTTCTCTTTTCTTATCCCATCGGGAACCTGTTCCCGGTGCGGCAACGGGTTCCCATTCCCCATCCGGAGAACCCCATCATGCTGAATCCCACCATCGTCGTTGGCAAGATCCATCCTGGCCGCAACCCGCGCAAGTATTTCGATCCTGCCGAAATGGCAGAACTCACCGATTCCGTTCGCGAGAACGGTGTCATTCAGCCAATCCTTATTCGTCCGTTGGGCGATGACGCCTACGAGCTGGTGGCCGGTGAACGCCGCTTGCGTGCCGCGAAGGCGGCGCACGGCGACGACTATCTCATCCCTGTCACCATCCGCGAGATGTCCAAAGAGGAAGCCGACCGGCTCGCCCTCATCGAGAACGTCCAGCGTGCCGACATGGCTCCCTCGGAGGAAGCCGTGGCTGCCGCCCGGATCGTTGGCCAACTCAAGGGCGACCGAGAGGAGGCCGCCAAGATCCTGGGCTGGTCTCGCTCCACGCTGGACAAGCGCCTGGCGCTGATGAACTGCAGCGCGCCCGTTCTGGACGCGCTCAACACCCGCACCATCCAGCTCGGCCACGCCGAACTGCTGGCGACGCTCGCGAAGGACAAGCAGGACAAGCTTCTGCCCGTCATCGTGTGCGAGAAGAAGTCGGTGGCCGAACTGAAGAAAACCATCGAGGCCGCCGCGTGCAGCCTCGCCTCGGCGATCTTCGACAAGGCTGACTGCGCCGCCTGCCCGCACAACTCATCGTTGCAGACGGAAATGTTCGGCGAGGCCATTGCTACCGGCAATTGCACCAACTGCGCCTGCTACACCCAAAAGACCGACAAGCAATTGGATACGGTTGCCTACGGTCTAAAGGATGAGTTCCCGGTGATCCGGATTGTTCGTGCGGGGGACAACCATACGCGCGTGCAACTGGTGGTGGACGGTCCGACCGGCGTTGGCGAAGAGCAGGCGAAGGCTTGCCACGCCTGCGAGCACTATGGCGCGGCCGTCAGCGCGCTGCCGGACAGCGTCGGCAAGGTCTTCCGCGGCCAATGCTTCGATACGGCTTGCAACAGCAAGAAGATCGCAGCACGTCTCAAGGCCGACCGCGACGCCAAGGCGACCGCACAGAAGCCGGCCATCGCGACGGCGGATGTATCCACGACTGCCAAAGGCTCGACCAAGGCTCCGGCCGAGGAAAAGGCTGTCACGCACATCAGCGAGACCGAGAAGGTGAAAACATACCGTGTGGCGCTGTGGCGCAAGGCGTTGCGCCGCGAGGCTGCAGGCATTCCTGAGACCGCCAACATCTACCTGCTGGCGGTGGCACTGTCCGGGCTTTCGCGCAACATCGGCGGCGACACCATGGGCAAGATCTTCGAGAAGTTGACGGACGAGAAGGCTTCGTCCACCGACCTCAAGAAGAACCTGGCCACCGTGCAGGAATTGGATGCGGCGAAGCGCGCAACGTTGACCACCGCGATGACCGTTGCGGCCATCGAGGGGATCGAAGTCCATCACCTCGTGGCGATGTGCCAGTACCACAAGCTGGACCTGCGCCAGCACTGGAATCTGCAGAAGTCCAAGGACTTCCTGGAGTTGCTGACCAAGTCGGAGATGAAGGTGCTGGCCGACGAGCTGGGCCTGCGTGCCGCGCTCGGTGACAGCTTCGCCAAAATCTTCAACAAGTCCAAGCCGGATTTGATCGAAGCGCTGCTCAACGTCGACGGCTTCGATTACGCGGGCAAGCTGCCCAAGGTTCTGCGCTTCTGATCGCACCGACCGCCCACTCGGCGGTCGGCTTCCCCCCATTTACTAATCTTTCAAGGATCCCCATGTTTCAGGAACTCGTTCCGCTCGTCGCCGCGTGCGACAAAGTTGTGCTGACGCTCACGATGAAAGGTGACGCGATGGCTGTCGTTGTTGCCCCCGTGGTTTCCAAAGCCGCTGACGCCGCACTGGCCACGCCTCTCGCCCTGACCGCCTCGCCGGTGGAACTGGATGAAGGTTTCGCCCAGGCGATCGCCTTGGTGTCGGTCTCGCATCGCTCGTTGGCCGACCAGGTCGAAGCGACCGCTTCGATCCTGAACGCCGCGACCAGCGCGCAGTCCACCAAGGCGCAGAAGGCACTCTCCAAGGCCAACAGCCAGCCGGTCGCATCGTCTTCGGATGATGAGGGCAGGGCTGACGGCATGGACGACAACGACGAAGGCGAGGGCAAGGCTGCGGGCCCCGTGCCCCAGGCGCCGTCGCCCGAGCTGAGCGGTACCAACCTCGCTGACCTGCTGTAACGGACAAGGAGCACACCATGAGCCTGACCGTCCAGCAACTGACCCGTGAATTCACCTACAACGGCATGACCCTGATGGATCCTGGCCCGGCGTTCTCGCCCGACCAGGTGCGCGACATGTACACCGCCCAGTACCCCGAGCTGACCACCGCCACGGTGGACGGCCCGGTGCACAACGGCACCGTCATGCGCTACACGTTCGTGCGCGCCGCCGGCGCCAAGGGCTGCCATGCGTAAGCGTGACTTGATGCAGGCATTGTCCAGTCCGGATTTTTGCCTGCCATCCAACCAGAAACCGTCCGAAAGGGCGGTTTTTTTACATTCTGAGGAGATGGAATCATGCTGTTCGATCCTCGCCCCATTGATGAGAGCTTCATTGCATCAGGATCCGGCTGGACGCCATCGCGACAGCCTCCCGCTGCCCGACGTCGTCCTGCCCATGGTTTTCTGACGCTGCCCACGCTGCCGGCCGAGGTTCCCGCCAACGGGAAGCTGCAGTATGGCGACAGCGCGGACACGCTCAAGCTGATCCGCAAGCAGTTTGAGACCGGCGTGCTGGCGGCCCGGGACGTGCAGGGAGCGACCAGTGCCGGCGATGCGTTCGCGCAGGCCATGTTCACCTGGCTACGCCGGCGTGCCAAAGTGCAAGAGGCTGAATTTCTCGTTCGCCCTGCTCGACCAGGCTGCCGCAAGGGAGCAGGTCGATCAGTTCGGCCACGACGACGACCTCCATGCGCCGTTGTATCTGGCGATCGAGCTGGAACAGGAGAACGTGTTCGAGATCGGCGAGCGTGCCGATGTGATGCGCCGCGCCGATCCGGCCTTGCTGTACACGGCCATTCATCTTGTCAACCAGGCGGCGGGCCGCTCGCTCTACGTGCGCACGCCGGACGATTTGGCGGACATGTTCGCCCGTTGGTGGTGGGAGTGCGATCCGACCATGAGCGACGAGGAAGCGCGTGAGTTTCTCTCCGAGCGGTTCGGCGGCGAGGATCCCGACATCGAGCGCTACCTGCCGTCCAAGGTGCTGCCGGTGTTGGCCCCCGACGACGCGGTGCCGGCCTTTGCGCGCCGCGACAAGACGGTGCGAATCCAATGCCTGCAACCCGCGCAACTGAAGGTGCTGCTGATACGCCAGCGAGGTATGCCGCGCCGCATCTGCCGGGCGCTGCTGAATCTGCAGGCGGTACTTTCCCGCACCACGCGCAGCCGTGCACTCAAAGACTCGCAATGGGCGGAACCGGCCTACTCGGCGACGACGCTCTGCATGTGGAGGGAGCACTGGGTTGGCGAGATCCTCGATGACCATTTCGAGTGCCTCAACAACGCGGGCGATGCCACGATGTATCAGTCGCTGATCCCGCTGCAAAGCACCCCACGCGCCATCCGACGCCAGTTCAAGCAACTGGCCGACATGATGGACGTCATTGCGGCACTCGACCGCGTTCTCACCATAATTTCTGAATAGGAGGGCCACATGGCCAAGATTCATAGTGCTTCCCGCGACCATGATGTGGCCCTGCAAGGGGCCATCCTGCTATATGGGACTGGCCTCAGTGCATTTTGCTATGCCACCGCGCATCGTATCGAGACCGACGCTCAGACGGGGCGACCCGTCATCGGGGCCGGCACGCCACTGGACCGGCGTGCGCTGATTCACGCCTTGCGTCAGGTCGCCGAGGCATCCCTGCCCAAGGGCGAGTTCCTCATGCCCAACGTGCTGTCGATCAGCCCGGAGGCCATCACCTGGTGGAGTCCGCCCGGCAAGCGCCGCGTGTTCTTCGACTGTGAGGAGCTGGGCCAGCGCAGCGCCGTGGTGCCCCATCCCGGTCTGGTCTTTCATGCGGCGCCTGCTGGCTTTCGTGTGTTCGCCCTGAACCAGGACGAGCGCCCGACGCCGAACTCGATGCTGTACGAGCCGCCTTACTTCAACACCTGGGACCACGGGAAGATCTGCATCGGTACGGCCCACGTGCCCAAGCAGATCGACGCGGCGTCCATAGCCGGCTGGGAAGAGGCGTTCTTCGCCTCGGCCTTCACCCATCCCAATCACGGCGGCAAGCGTGTCGACTATGCCGACGGCTTCTACGCCTTCTGGCGCGACATGCTGGATGGGAAGTTCCCAACCTTTCCGCAAGTCGCCCTCATCCCCATGAACCAATCCCTCGGCAAGCTGATCGTCGGGCATTTCTGAGACTGAACATGCATCCGATGGACATAACCCTGCAGCAATCCTTTCCGACCGTGATGGTGCCGCGCTTCGGCGACCTGGCACCGCTGGAAACGACGGGCGAGCGCCTGCTCATCGCCGCCAACGGCGTGTTCCTGGAAGTGTCGCGGCCGTGGCTGCGGCTCGTGCGCCGCGTGGCCCAGTTCGACGTAAAGACCGCCGTGCCATATGGCGTCGCAGCCGAGACGACGGACCTGCGCTGCGGCAAGCTGCCCGCCCAATTGATCGGGCAGTTTGCCGAGATGGCGCGTGCGGCCATGCCCAACGAGACCGGCGGCTGGATCGTCTGGAATCTGCCTACCGGCGCATTCCGGCTGGCGCCGGTCACGATCCTGTCGCACGGGCGCGGCCATTTGCAGTACGATCGGCCGGCGCTGGTCGACGGCGAGGTGGTGGTGGTGGATTGCCATTCGCACGGCAACTTTCCAGCGTACTTCTCATCGACCGACAACGAGGACGACCAACATGACGTGAAGTTCGCGTTCGTGATGGGCAACTGCCTCGCTGCAACACCGTCGCTGTGCCTGCGGCTCTGCGCCAAGGGTATTTTCGAGCCAGTCGATCGAGTACCGGGCGACTGGTACATGGCGGCGCGGGCCCAGGAGGTGGTGTGATGACGTTCGAACACCATATTCCCGAAACGATGCGCATCAATGCGTGGAAAGTCGTGGTGGTGGGCGCTGGCGGTACCGGCAGCGCCTTGTTGCCTGCGCTGGCGCGTCTGCACCATGCCATGCTCGAACTCGGCCACCCCGGCGGTATCGAGTGCACGGTCTACGATGACGACACGGTGAGCGAGACCAATGTCGGCCGGCAGGGCTTCTACCCGAACGACGTCGGCCAGCACAAGGCGACCTTGCTGGTAAATAGGTTGAACCTTCTGATGGGCACCCGCTGGGCAGCCAGCCCGCGACGGATCGGCAGCCAGGATCGCTTTGTCTGCGACATGGCGATCGGTTGCGTGGACTCTCGGGCCGCGCGCAAGGCCATTCTTGGCTCGCTCGAGCGTGGCCCCGGCGGCTACTACCTGGATTGCGGCAACGAGACTGACCGTGGGCAGGTCATTCTTGGCCAGGTGCGCGGCAAGCGGGAAAGCCGCCTGCCCCACGTGGGCGACCTATTCCCGGAACTGGTCGATCCCAAGGGCGACAAGGAGGACACTGGGCCATCCTGCTCGATGGCCGACGCGTTGCGCAAGCAGTCGCTGGTCATCAATCAGGCGATCGCAGTGAAGGCCTTCAACCTGCTGTGGACGCTCTTCCGAACCGGCACGCTGAAGTACTCGGGCGTGTTCGTCAATCTGGGAGCCGGGCGTGCCAATCCGTTGCCGATCGATCCCGTCGCATGGGCCCGATTCGGCTACAAGGTGGCCTCCAAGCCGACGCGCAAGCGTGCCAAGGCGGCATGACGAAGCGCCGCGATTCCATGCACTCACCCCCGGATTGATGTTCTGAGCTTTACCCACATCCTATGGACCTGAACTGAAGATGCGGAACATTTCGGTAATCTCGTGGAGGACGAAGAAGC
>NZ_JBXAHL010000065.1:0-24315 GCF_058795055.1 Cupriavidus sp. GW823-FHT06D04
ACGCTGGTATCCCTCCATCGCCGGAGAAGAAGACCACCGCCTTGCCGCTTAGTCAGCCCCCGGTTTGGCGCGGTCTCGTAGGCATACGGCTCGACGTCACAGGCGCGGTCTCGTAGGCATACGGCTCGACGTCACAGGCGCGGCACGTAAGCATCAGGCTATAGATCATGGCGCTTGCCTTGGCGCCAGCCACGGTGTCTGCAAAGAGCCAAGCCTTTCGACCTGTGCAGAATGGTCGGATATCGCGCTCGACCGCGTTATTGTCCACCGGCGCTCGTCCATCGATAGCATATCGACTCAGGTATTCCCACTGGTTGCGTGCGTAGGCAATGGCCTTGCCCAGCAGGCTTTCCGGCAGTACCTGTGGCGCCTGCTCATCCAGCCACGCCTTGAAGGCTTTCAGCAACGGTACGCTACGCTGCTGACGCAGCCGGTACGTGTAGTTGGCGCGCGTTTCGCCGTTGGGCAGATCCTCCTTGGCGAGCGCCTCCACCTGATACAGGGCCTTGAAGTACTCGAGGGCCTTTGCAACTCGAGCGCTGGGCTTCTTTTACCGCTTTTTGCGCATCAACGAACACCCGTCTGGAATGAGCAAGACAACCGAAGTGCGTGACGCCTTCGAGGGTGCGCCAGGCACTGTAGCCATCGGTCATCAACATGCCCTCGTAGCCGGCGAGGAACGTTTGCGGATACTCCTGTCCGCGCCCCGGCTGGTAGTCGAACAGCACCACCGGATGCTCGCAGTCCTCCGCGCTGCGGTAGACCCACATATACGATTTGCTCTGCGCGGCCTTGCCTTCCTCCTTGAGCACCTGCACCGTCGTCTCATCGGCATGGATCAGCGGCTGCGACAGCAGCGTGCAGCGTAGCGCCTCGTACAGACGGCTGTAGTGCAATTGCGCAGGACGGATGATCCAGTTCGCCAGCGTTCCACGGCCAACCGCAATCCCAGCCCGCCCCAGCGCATCTTCCATGCGGTACAGCGGCGTGCCGTCAACGTACTTGCCGACGGTCACCGTCGCCAGCATAGCCGGGCTTGCGTTGCTGCCCGGCAGTGGTTGCGTTGGCATCGGCGCGGTCAACACCGGCGTTCGCTCTGCATTGCGATCGCAGTGCCGACACGCGTATTTGAAGCGCACGTGCTGCAGCACTGAGACCTTTGCTTCGATGTGCAACTGCTCGCTGACTTCCTCGCCCATGCGGTGCATCGAGCCCTGACAGCATGGGCAGATCTTCTGGTCTTCGGTCAGGTCGTACTCGATGCGCTGGCGCGGTAACTCCGCCGGTAGCGGCTTGCGGCCACGTTTTCCGCCTGCAGGCCTACCAGGTTCCGGCAACCCCGTGTCCGGAAGCGCGAACGCGTCATCCTCGTCGTCAGGCAGGGCCGTGGCAACCATCTGCTCGGCTTCATCGAACACGCGATCCTTGAGCTTTTCGCTGCTTGGTGCGAAGCGTTTGGACTGTGCGAGTCGGAACTGCTCTTCGAGGAGCTTGATGCGCTCGGTCAGCTCGGCGATGTGCTGGGCGTTCGTGGCAGCCTTCGCTTCGAGTTCGCGGATATAGGCCTGGGCGGCCGGCGGCAAACGCGAGAAGTCGTGTTCGTTCATGCTGGACACGATAGTGCAGCGACCGCGCAGATAGGTATACGTCACCCCGAACGGAAATCAAGCCGTGTGCTGATATTGGCGTGACGGGTGGCGCTGCACGGCGTCCACATCGATACCGTCCAGCAGCCAGTGCAACTGCTCGGTTGTCAGCTCGATCACCGTCTGCTGCCGCCGTGGCCACGCGTAGCGGTCTTCCTCCAGGCGCTTGAGCAGCAACCAAAACCCGTTACGGTCCCACAGCAACAGTTTGACGCGGTTGCGCCGACGGTTATGGAAGGCATAGACGGCGCAGGCAAAGGGATCAAGCTGCATCGACTGCTCGACCAGCGCAACCAACCCATTGATCCCGAGGCGGAAATCCACGGCATTGCGGTGAAGGTAGACCTGCACGTCGGAGCCGAATCGGAACATCAACGCGCTCCCAACGCTTCGATCATCGCCTTCACAAGCGCAACGTCCTGCCCGCCGCATTCAAGTTCGACCGTCACGCCGTTGGGTAGCCGCGCCCTCACTAATGCTGGTGACGGGCGCTGCGATGGTTGCGTGCGAGCAGGCGCCTCGGCCGGCGGACGTCCCCGCACCACCGGCGATTCCGTGACGCGCATCACGTCGCTCACCTCGACGACCGGCACGAACGCCGGCAACGCAGACTCCGCGGCCGCGGTGGCTTCATTTGCCAACTGGTGCAGCCGAATCCACTTGCGCAACTGGTTCGTATTGATGCCGACCTTGAGGGCCATCCCGGCTACCGATACCCCAGGCCGCAGACATGCCTCGACCAGTCGGCGCTTGTCCCTCCGGTCATAGTCTCGCTTTCCGTTGGAGCGAATACGGGTCACCCTCAGCGGCGGAGCGTCAAACTCGGCTTCCATCATGATTGCGTCCGCAAATAGTGGTTGCGGACGCAAGCCTGCCCACTCTCAGCCGCAAATACTAGGTGGGGTCAATTTCGCGCTTACCATCGTCGGCATGAATAGAACCTCGGGCTGTCGATCGACATTCGCCCGAATGCCGAGCGGAAGACCGTGCGATGGTGGCCCTTGCAAGCCAGCTGCGCACCGCACGCAGGGCAAATCCCAATTTCGAACCATGTAGAGCAGCAACGCACGTCTGCGCTGGAAACGTAGCTCCCCGCTTCCATCCCCTAGTCAAGCTCAATACCCGCTAATGGGGGCTTCTGATAAGCCTGGGTTGGGAGTGTCAGTTACGCGGATCACTTGTCCAGTGTCAGCAGCGGCGGCAAATCGAAATTCGCCAGAACCCTTGCTTCGTCGCGCGCAATTCCCAGGGCCACAAGCAGCAATTCCGCCGTATCGGCGCTGATCTCTCGCCAAGTGCGGTGGCCTTCGAGCACCGGCAGCATGGCGGCGATCACCGTTCCGGCCAGCATGACCACGGCCGACGGCAGTTGCTCGCGTGTGATCCGGTAGCGGCCAGCTTCGATGCCTTCACTGAGGTTATGGATAGGGTCGGTCGACCACAGCGTCTGAAGTGAAGCACTACTGAATCCGAAGCGGTTCAGGAAGCGCCCCCAGTGCGGTTCCTCATGGGCGCGTCGAAGGTAATGGCGGATGCCGAAGGCCAGGCGCAAGGCGAGGTCGTCCGTGTCCGCGAGGCTTTGGGTGACCCGGATCGTCATCTCGCGCACCAGCTGCGCCGCCACCTGCTCGAACAAGCCCTCGGTGTCGCCCAGGTTCTTGTAGACCGTGCCGCGCGCGACGCCGGCCGCGGCGGCCAGATCGCTGATGCTCACCCGGGTCACATCCATCTCTGCAAACAGCTTCATCGCCGCGCTGTGAATGCGCTTCTGGGCCGCGCTGAGGGCGGGTTCGGGGGGCGGGGCGGACTCGACTCCGCCTTGAACAGATTCGTTCATAAAAGGACAGCTCCAGAATTTCTTGCACGATTATACCCTTGACAATAGTGGACCTGCTTGCTCTATACTGAACACAGATGTCCAATACAGAACATGTATGTTGTATTGCACAATGGCCATTCAGCCACCTCAGGAGAGCATCGCATGAGCGTCATCCAAGCCCTCGATCACAGCACCGAGACCCGCATGCTGCGAGTCGGAAACCGGCAGATCCATCTTGCCGACACGGGTGAAGGCCCGCCGGTGCTGATGCTCCACGGCGGCGGCCCGGGTGCCTCGGGCGTCTCCAATTACGCGCGGAACATCACGGCGCTGGCCGCGCATTTCCGCGTGCTGGTGCCCGACATGCCTGGCTATGGAAAGTCGAGTAAAGGCCTCGACCCGAGCGACATCTGGGGCGACCTGGCCGACACCATGCATGGCCTGCTTGATGCGCTGGGCATCGCGCGCACGCACGTGGTCGGCAATTCCGCCGGCGGCGGTTGCGCGCTACGGATGGCGCTTGATCAGCCCGAGCGGATCGATCGCGTCGTACTGATGGGCCCGGGCGGTGTAGACGTTTCCAAGGCGCCGCCCACCGACGGGCTGAAGCGCCTCCTCACTTACTACACCGGTGACGGGCCCACTTTCGAAAAGCTGAGCCGCTTCATCACCGAAGACCTGGTGTACGACGGCAGCCAAGTCCCCGAATCGGTACTGCGCGAGCGTTACGAGGCCAGCATCGACCCCAAGGTGATCGCCAATCCGCCGCTGCGTGCGCCTGGGGATCCAGCGGTGCTGGCAAAGCTGGACCTGACTCTCGACCCGCGCCTGCCAGCCCTAGCCAATCCGACCCTGGTGCTCTGGGGCGTGGAGGATCGCGTCAATCCGGCAAGCGGCGGTGCGACACTGCAGAAGCTGATGCCCCGTTGTGATCTGTACCTCTTCAGCCGCACCGGCCACTGGGTGCAGTGGGAACGGGCCGACGAATTCAATGCGGCGGTCAGCGCCTTCTTGAAGGCGGACGAGCTTGCCGCCACGCCGGCTGTCGTCGGAGTCGCAGCATGAAATCGAGCTCGACCCCAATCGCGACCAGCCTGTACGGCCGCATCCGCCTGGGATATGTGCTAGTCGAGTCGTCCCGGCTTGATGAGTGGCAGCGTTTCGCCGGGGAAGGCCTCGGCCTGCACATCGACGCGCCTCAGGCCGGCGTGCTGGCCATGCGTATCGATGAACACCAGCGCCGGCTCATCGTTCGTCTCGGACCTGCCGAAGATGTGGTGGCCGTTGGCTGGCAGCTTGAAGACGAAGCGGCACTTGAACTCGTCTTGAGCCGCCTGCGCACTGACGGCGTGATCGTGCGGGAGCAGTCCGGCGAAGCGGCGGGCCTGCGCGGCGTCGAGCGCTACTGGTCCTTCGAGGGTCCGAAACACATGGCCTTCGAGCTCTTCACCCGGCCGATCCTCAGCACCGCCCCGCTTCAGATGAAGGCCGGCGGCTTCGTCACCGCAGCGGCCGGCATGGGCCACCTCGCGATCTCGACGCGCGAACCCGAGGCCCTGCTCGCCTTCCTCCAGCGCACTTTCGACGCCCGGATCTCCGACTTCATCGAGGAACGCGTCAACGGCGTGGTGATGGACATCACCTTCCTGCGTCTCAACGAGCGCCACCACAGCCTCGCGCTGGCCGCGACCCGCGGCAAGCGCATGGATCCGCTGCGCAACCGCATTCACCACCTCAACCTGCAGGTCGCCCGCTTCGACGACGTGGTGACGGCCTACCGCCGGCTGCGCGAGATGGGCTTTGCCATGGCCAACGGCATCGGCCAGCATCCGAACGACCGCGAGCTCTCGTTCTACGTCACGACCCCTTGCGGCTTCGCGGTCGAGTTCGGCTGGGACCCGATCGTCGTCACCGAGGAGGCCGAAGCCGGCTGGCAGGCCTGCACCTACCAGGGCATCAGCCTGTGGGGGCATTTCCCCGAAAGCCTGACGCTCGGCATGAAGCTGGTCCAGATGGCGCGAGCGCTCGGCTCGCTCACCCGCAAGGAATACACGCCAGGGGTTGCATCATGAAGATGGATACCGCAAACCGTTCGTTCGACGACGCGCCCAGTGCGCGCTTGGGTACGCAGGCCGGAGATCGGCAGGGCGATCGCTCCGACTCGGGAGCCGACAGGCTTCGCTCCGAATCGTGGGAGCCCCCCGCCCGTCGGGTCGGGGAGTTTCACTACGACGTCGTCATCGTCGGCCTTGGGCCGACCGGACTCACGCTCGCCCACGTGCTCGGCCAGCGCGGCCACAGTGTGCTGGTGCTGGAGCGCGAGCCGCAGTTCTACGGTAATGCGCGGGCGGTCTACACCGATGGTGAATGCATGCGCATCTTCCAGTCCTTCGGTCTGGCGGAGGAGCTCGCGGCAGGCATGCTGCAGTCGCCGGTCGTGCAGTTCGCCATGCCCGACGGCAACGTGTTCCTGCAGTTGAGCAACCCGAACCGACTTTACGCCTGGGACGCGTCCTACTTCCTCTATCAGCCGCGGCTCGAAACCGCGCTTGGCGACGCGTTGGCGCGCTATCCGAACGTCACGGTGCAGCGAGGCCGGGAGCTGACCCGCTTCGAGCAGGACGATGAGGGCGTCACCGTCTTTCACATCACCACGGAGGGCTGCAACTACGGCAAGCCGGCAGCGGCGGCGGAAGTCAAGCTGAAGCCCTCGGCGCAGGAATCTGCGGTGCGCGCGCGCTACCTGATCGGTTGCGACGGAGGCCGCAGCCTCGTGCGCACGCAGCTCGGCATCTCCATGCAGGGCAAGAGCTTTCCCGATCCCTGGGTGGTGGTCGACATCAAGGAGAAAGTACGCGGCGACGGCCTGCACCATCTGCCCTATTTCAGCTTCATCTGCGACCCCGCCTGCCCGACAGTGAACTGCGTGCAACCCGATGGGCACCACCGCTACGAGTTCATGCTGATGCCAGGCCAGAAGCGCGAATACCTCGAAGACATCCATACCGTGCGCCAGCTGCTATCGCGCCATATCGAGGTCGACAAGTTCGAGATCCTGCGCCACCTCGTCTATACCTTCAACGCGCTGATGGCCGAGCGCTGGCGCGAGCGACGCGTCTTTCTGGCGGGCGATGCGGCGCACATGACGCCTCAGTTCGTCGGCCAGGGCATGAACGCCGGTGTACGCGACGCCTACAACCTGGGTTGGAAGCTCGATGCCGTGCTGCGTGGCCGCGCTGGCGAACGCCTGCTCGACAGCTACGAGACCGAACGCCGCCCGCATGCCGCGGCAATGACGCGCGAGGCGGTGCGCGTGAAGAACATCGTGTCGATGACCAGCCCCCTTGGCGCGCGGCTGCGCAACGTCGCCATCAGGCTCGCGTTGCGGCTGCCAGTGGTGGGCAAGTTCATGCGCGAGGGGAACTTCATTCCCTCGGCCACCTACTGGCGAGGGACTTACCACGGGCTCGCGCGGCGCGGGCTGAGCGGGCCGGAAGGACGGCTGATGCCGCAGCCGAAGGTAATCGGTCCCGACGGTAGGGCGCACCGCCTCGACGACCTGATCGGCGCCGAGTATGCGCTGATCGGAGCCGGCGTGGATCCCCGCAACCAGCTTAGCGCCGAGGCGCTCGCGACCTGGCAGGCCCTTGGCGCCCGCTTCGTCGTGGTCTACCCCTGGGGCCTGCGGCCGCAGGACCCGCGTCAGCGTACGCGACCCGAGGGGCTCATCGAGGTCGAAGACTTCGAATCCACCTGGTTCGCCTGGCTGAAGGCCCAGGGCCACAAGCGCGGCAGCGTCGCGATCCTCCGACCAGACAAGTTCGTGTTTGCGCTCGAACGCGGCGATGGACTGGCCCACGCCACCCGGGTCGCGAGCGAACAACTGCAGCGGGACCGAATGGAAGCCGGCGCGTCGCCTCGTCCCGTGAGCGTCGTCACCCGGGAGGCTGCGTGATGGATAACGCCGCCAACCGCGCAGCGGCCGCGCTGCGTGAAGCGCGCCGAAGCGGTACGCCGATCGCACCGATTTCAGCGGGATTCGCCATCGCCAGTCTGGAGGCCGCCTATGAGGTGGCCGAAATCAACACGCGGATTCGCGTGGCCGAAGGGGGGCGCATCGTCGGCAGGAAGATCGGCCTTACCTCGCGTGCGGTGCAACTGCAACTGGGCGTTGACCAACCCGACTTCGGCATGCTGTTCCAAGACATGGAATTCCAGCATGCCCAGGAAGTGCCGATGCGTCGGTTGATGCAGCCAAAGGCCGAAGCCGAGATCGCCTTCGTCGTCGGCCGCGAGCTCGACGCCGGCATGCCGAGTTGGGCGGAGTTCCTGCGCTGCATCGCCTATGCGCTGCCCGCCATCGAGATCGTCGACAGCGCAATCGCCGACTGGAAGATCACGCTCGCCGATACCGTGGCCGACAACGCGTCCTGCGGCCTCTACGTACTCGGCGACCAGCCCATGACGCTGGGAGCGCTCAACCTGGGCGAGTTGGGCATGCAGATGACGTGCAACGGCGAACTGGCCTCGGTGGGCGGCGGCGCCGCCTGTCTGGCGCACCCGCTGCGCGCCGCGTTTTGGCTGGCGCGCACGATGGCTGCGCGCGGCGCGGGCCTCCAGGCAGGCGAGGTGATTCTCTCGGGCGCTCTCGGCCCGATGGCGCCGATTGTCGCCGGCGACCATATCCACGCACAGATCGGTGCACTGGGCAGCGTTGCCTGCCGCATGGTTTAGGAGATAACGGAATGACCCGCAAATTGAAAGCTGCCATCGTCGGGAGCGGCAACATCGGCACGGACTTGATGCTCAAGATTCTGCGCCACGGAAAGGATATCGAGATGGGCGCGATGGTCGGCATCGACCCAGCCTCCAATGGATTGGCGTGCGCCGCCCGCATCGGCGTGGCGACCACCCACGAGGGCGTGGCGGGCTTGGCCCGCCTGCCGGTCTTCGCCGACATCGACATCGTCTTCGATGCCACCTCGGCCGGCGCCCATGTAAAGAACGACGCCTTCCTGCGCAGCCTCAAGCCCGGCATCCGCCTCATCGATCTGACCCCGGCGGCGATCGGCCCCTACTGCATCCCGGTCGTCAATGGCGCGGCGCAAATCGATGCGCCCAACGTCAACATGGTCACCTGCGGCGGTCAGGCGACGATCCCGATGGTCGCGGCGGTCTCGCGCGTGGCCAGGGTCCACTACGGCGAGATCGTCGCCAGCATCTCCAGCAGGAGCGCCGGCCCCGGCACCCGCGCCAACATCGACGAGTTCACCGAGACGACTTCCAAGGCGATCGAGGTCGTCGGCGGCGCGAAGAAGGGCAAGGCCATCATCATCCTGAACCCGGCCGAGCCGCCGCTGATTATGCGCGACACGGTCTACACCCTGAGTGACTTCGTCGACGAGGAGGCGATCGCCGATTCCGTCGCGCGCATGGTGGCCGACGTGCAGGCCTATGTGCCGGGCTACCGCCTGAAGCAGACGCTGCAGTTCGACCGCATCGAGGCCGATCGCCCGCTCAACATCCCTGGCGTCGGCCCATGCATGAGCGGCCTGAAGACCTCGATCTTCCTTGAGGTCGAGGGCGCCGCGCATTATCTGCCCGCCTATGCCGGCAACCTGGACATCATGACCAGCGCCTCGCTGCGCACCGCCGAGAAAATGGCCGCGCGCATGTTTGCCGCCGTAACCGCCTGAAGGAGACCCACATGAGCACCAAGAAGATCTACATCTCCGACGTGACGCTACGCGACGGCAGCCACGCCATCCGCCACCAGTACTCGGTAGAACAGGCCAAGCAGATCGCCCGCGCGCTCGACGAGGCGAAGGTCGACTCGATCGAGGTCGCCCACGGCGACGGCCTTCAGGGCGGCAGCTTCAACTACGGCTTCGGCGCCCACACCGACCTGGAGTGGATCGAGGCCGTCGCGAGCGTGGTCAAACACGCAAAGATCGCTACGCTGCTCCTGCCCGGCATTGGCACGGTGCATGACCTCAAGGCCGCCTTTGATGCCGGTGCGCGCATCGTGCGCGTCGCGACGCACTGCACCGAGGCCGACATTTCAAGGCAGCATATCGAGTATGCCCGGCATCTGGGCATGGAAGCGGTCGGCTTTCTGATGATGAGCCATATGCAGACTCCCGCTGGCCTCGCTCAACAGGCGAAACTCATGGAAAGCTACGGGGCTACTTGTTGCTATGTAGTGGATTCTGGTGGTGCGCTCAGCATGAACGACGTTCGGGATCGCTTCCGGGCATTCAAGGATACGTTGAAGCCGGAAACGCAAACCGGTATGCATGCGCATCACAATCTGAGCCTCGGGGTGGCCAACAGCATTGGCGCCGTAGAGGAAGGGTGTGACAGGATCGACGCCAGCCTGGCAGGGATGGGCGCCGGAGCCGGGAATGCGCCCCTGGAAGTCTTCATCGCCGCGGCAGACCGTCTTGGTTGGGATCATGGCTGCGATCTCTACGGATTGATGGATGCCGCCGATGACATTGTCCGCCCCTTGCAGGATCGCCCTGTTCGCGTTGATCGCGAAACACTTGCCTTGGGCTATGCAGGCGTATACAGCAGTTTTCTGCGCCACTCTGAGGTCGTCGCCGGAAAGTACGGTCTGAAAGCGGTGGACATCCTCGTCGAACTTGGCCGCCGACGCATGGTGGGCGGGCAAGAGGACATGATTGTGGATGTCGCCTTGGACCTGCTCAAGCGTAGAGAGCACGAACAGCAGCACGCTGAACCATCATGAGTGAAGCGGGTTAGCGCTCACCCTCAGCGACACGTTACGGAATGAATGCGTCACCGGCAACTGCCGAGGATTCTCTTCCCCCAAAAAAATGGAGCGAAAACATGAAACACATCATTACATTCAGCGCAAAGCGGCGTTCGGTCCTAGCACTGGCCAGCCACCACCCTCATGAGTTCAAATGCTGCCTGGGCCATCAACGGCGCAATAGCCGGTGGATACGGGATTGAAGATGCATCCATGTGGGGCGCCTCGATTGCCTTGCCGCTCGATTCCCTGGCGGCAGCAAACAAGGTTTGGGAAGAGATTCCCGACCTGAAGGTAATCCATGACTTGTCATGGAGCAAGCAATCGAGCTGCGCAACCTGACTTGTTTGCAATATGCCTTTGTGCGTGGTCGTGCTGACGTCCGTGCTGCGGCACTTGAGCGTTTGGCAGTACACGGGCCCCTTGGTATTGATCCCGACGAAGCGAAGTTCGATTGTCCGGTCAGACTGTCTATGGCCTTCGGGGGCGATGGCGAACGCCTAGACGCCGGATCAGCTCTCCTGGAAATGGCGCCAGAGGCAGCCGGCGCGCGTCAAGACAGGTGTCGTCTCATTCATGCCGCCAAGCGCTGCATTTCAGCGCCTGGCTTGATGCTGCTGGGCACGGCGATCTCGCGCTCGGGGTTGAGCGTAACCGCGCTGATGGGCGCCCAGTCTCGTGTGTGGCGTGACCGGCCTGAACGTACAGCGCCTATGTGGGCGAGATGGACCGCTGCCGCCCGGTCTTCGCCGTCCGCTTGGTCGAGCGGATCAAGCATTTCTTCGACGTGCCCAACCTTGTTTTCATGCTCGTGATGAACCGGGAGCAGCTGGAGAAGGCGATCCGGGGCGTCTATGGCGCCGAGACCGATGCGGCCGCGTACTTGAGCAAGTTCCTAGGTATCCGTCAGCAGAACCCATGTTGACGTGGGACTACGGCTCCGGCATGGCATCGAAGCGGTGGACGAGCGCCGGATGTTATGGCATCACGGCTTACGGACCGATGTCAGAAGTGGTAGCCTCGATCCCGCCAGTACTGCCAATCGGCAATCGCCTGCCGCGTCATCTCGTCGCTCGCCAACGGCACGAGTTGGGCTAGTGGTATGGCAAGTTTGCGCTTGTTCCACGGTATCCACACGAAGACATCACACTCGCACAGGTCGTCCGGCGCCATTGCGATCACCTGAACCCGATCGCCGGGACTGAGCGGCGAGGTTGGCATACTCTTGCGAACCTCAGCTTCAAATGGAACGGTGAGTCGCTCCTCCAAGTAGTAATACCACGCAATAGACCGCTCCTCTGAGCTGTAAGCGTCGACGACCACCCCCATCTCGATTCGCTGTTCGCGGTCTGGCTCGATCTTGCGTTTAGGCATGTCTTTCGTATTGATGTCGATGGAATCTCAGAGGTCGACGACCTGGCGCAGAAGAGCAAACGAGACACGCCAGTGACTCTCACCGGGATTGCACTGCACAGAAGCAGTCTTCTGGTTGATGCGTACGATGGCGCCGATGCGCTCGTGCAGGTGCTGGTCCGTAAAGGCCACGGTGTCACCCACCAGGAAGTCGGCGCGTTGGGCACGCGGCGGTGGTGTTGTCGCTTGCGGTGGCTGTTGAGCCGCGACGGTGGTATCGGCGATGATGGCAGCATAGGGTAAGGCCCAGCGTCGGCGCGTACCTGTAGTGCAGACGCTTCAATACCTTTGCGACTTCCGGGTTCATGACCGTTGCACACACGCGCTGAGCTCGACACCGGCCCATTCGACCGGAGGCTTACTGCGACACAACTGCGATCCGGCTCCTCGAGCATCGCCCCGACATTCCGTCTCTCCAGCCCCGACGGATCATTCGCCGCAGTGGTGGTGATCGCGGTGCAACTCGACCACTTCCGAGCTTGAGGGGAAACCTGATATCGCGGCCCGATGATCTTCGCATCGAACGGCTGGCGCATGACCATGACGCCGTGCGGTCGATGAGCGATACACGCCTTTCCCGAGCGACGGGCCGTCGTGTCGCCTTAGCCGACCGAGGTCCAAGGTGTCAGTCTCATGACCTGCATCAAGGTTTTAACGGGAAAAGGCGACTAGCTTTATTCAAAGCTGGCAAGTCGGTTTGTCGTTTTTTTGAGCGATCAGTCGGCACATTGAACGGAGCCTCGCTCAGCGATTTTTGCAGCGGAGCATCGAGCATTCGGCAAGCGAAAAAGGTGCTTACGAGACACACGTATCGTCGTACTTCACTAGAGTGGCCCCCGGGGCACTCGTGGAAGAACTCTATGTTGTCATTTGCAACCATTGCTCTGACGATGAGGGTGCCGCCCCGCTTTATCGAGGTGTCATCAGCGCGCGGCCCGGCCGCCGCGCTGGTCGTGTCGCTGACACTCGCTCTGATAAGTTGCTCGGCACCGGTCATGCAACCCTCGATCGAGGTTCCCGGCCGATTCGCGGCCGCGTCCGCACCTGCGGAGGAGCCCGAGTCGGCTTGGTGGGATAGCTACGGTGACCCGGTGCTTTCCGATCTGGTCCGTCGGGCGGCGCACGAGAACCGAGACGTCCGGATCGCGGCGGAGCGCGTGCGGGCCGCGAGAGCCGGAGAAACGATCAGCCGCTCGTGGCTCCTACCGACCTTGAGCATTGGCGCCAACGGCTTCGATCACAGGACCAATTACGACACCCTCCTCAAAAACTTCGTTCCTGAAGCGGCGAATACACGGGCGGGGCAGGTCGGAATTGCTGCCTCGTGGGAAGTCGACCTCTTCGGCCGCCTGCGGGCGGGTGCGGCCGCGGCTGCAGCCGACACCATCGCGGTCGAAAATACCGCGCGCGGCGTGCGACTGCTGGTGCTGACCGATGTCGCCATGAACTACTTCACGCTCGTCGGTGCGTTGCGCCAGCTCGACACCGTGCGCGCAATATCTGCCGCGCAGGACGAGACGCTGCGCCTGGTCACGGCCCGCGAACGTGTCGGCCTAGCGACTCCGTTCGACGTCGAGCGCGTACAGACTGAAGCTTCTAAAATGCGCGCGGCCATATCGCCGCTCGAGACCCTTGCCGCCGTCTCGCGCCATCAGATTGCGGTGCTGGTGGGCGATCAGGCGTTCAATGCCGCGAGCATCACAACATCGGGCGTCGAAGCAATCGTTCCGCCCGCCCATCCGGGACAACCGGCCGCCCTCTTGCAGCGGAGGCCGGATCTGCGGGTCGCAAGCGCGCAGCTCGACGCTGCTAGCGCGCGAAGGCAACAGGCAATGGCGGAATGGTTTCCGCGACTTATTCTCGGTGCAGTGTTCGGCCGCGAGTCCATCGATTTGAACGGGGTTGCCCTCGGTCCAGCGCGCTTCATCAATGTTGCCGGCCTCATCGCAATGCCGATCTTCAATGCGGGGCGGACGCAAGCGATCAACGATATCGCCGAAAGCGGTCAAAAGGAAGCAGTCCTTCACTATGAAGATGCGGTTGTACGCGCGCTGGAAGACGTTGAGAACGCGCTGGTTGCATTCGACGACGAACGCCAACGTGCGCAGCTGCTGCAGAGCGCCGCGGCTTCGGCTGAAGCGGCACTGGGCCGCGCGCAATCCCTCTACAACCGCGGCCAGATTGACCTTCTGCCGCTGCTCGATGCTCAGCGGACGCGGTTGGCCGTCCGGGCGATCGCTAACGACAGCAGCACGCAATTGTTGCTCGACAGCGTCCAACTGTACAAGGCGCTTGGCGGAGGTTGGGAGGTGTTTGAGCCCGTTGCCGCGCCTGTCTGCACCGCGGTTTCGTGCAATCCGTCAAACGTGTTTCGACACGAGGAACCATCGTGAAAACCCCTGTCAGCGCACTGTTCTCGGTTGTGCCGATCGCCGCGATGCTGGTTGCCTGCGGGTCAAAGCCCGCCCCCGAGGCGCTTCGAGCGGTCCGCACTGCCGAGATCCGCTATGGCGAGATACAGGTGACCGACCGTTACGTCGGCACCGTGCAGTCGCGCCACGAAGTCAATGAGGCATTTCGTGTCGGCGGCAAGGTCGTCCAGCGTAAGGTCGACGTCGGCCAGAAGGTTCGCGAGGGCGACGTGCTCGCGGTGCTTGACGACACCGACTATCGGCTCGCCGAGGAAGCAGCACGGCAGCAAGTGACCGCCGCCGTGTCGCAGGCCCGGTTGGCCGAGTCCGATCGGCAACGGCTCAGTTCGCTCAAAACCGACGGCTCGGTGAGCGTATCCGACGACGAGAAGGCGCAGACTGGTGCGCAGACAACGTTGGCGACGGCCGAAGCCGAACGGAAGAAACTCGAGCTCGCACGCAACCGGTTGAAATACACGGTGCTATGCGCGTCGCATAGTGGCGTCGTCATCGCCGTGCGTTTCGAAGTGGGAGAGGTCGTCGCCGAAGGCCAGTCGATCGCTTCGATCGCCAACGAAGGCGAGCCCGAAATCGTCGCTGACTTGCCAGAAGATCGTCTCGCGACGTTCAAGACGGGCCGCTACAAGGCGTGGCTAGCTAGCGCGCCAGAGCAACGTTTCGACGTCGTGTTGCGGGAACTCTCGCCGCAGGCGGCCGCGCAAACCCGAACCTACCGCGCCCGCCTGAAACCCGCGACGCCCCGGGCGCTGCCGCTCGGTGCGACCGCCACGCTCGTGGTCGAGCGCCCGGTAGGCGAAGCACCGGCAGCAGTGGTCCCTGCCTCGGCCATCACTCAAAACAAGGGACAACCCGCGGTCTGGGTGGTTCGTCGTGCGGGGTCCGAGCAGGTGGGCACTGTCGAGCTGGTCGGCGTATCGGTGCACGGCTATCGCAACGACGACGTGCTCGTGTCCGGACCGCCGGCAGGCGAACTGATCGTCACCGCGGGTGTGCTGAAGATGGCCCCGGGCCTGAAGGTCGCGCTTGCCGGCGCGCCGCGCAATTTCGAAACCAAGCAATCTGACCGATGAAGTCGTTCAACCTCACCGAATGGGCGCTGAACCACCGCGCGATCGTGCTGTTTCTAATCCTCGTGATCGGCATCGGCGGCTCGCTCAGCTTCACAAGGCTCGGTCAGCTCGAGGACCCGAACTTCTCGGTGCCGTCGATGACTGCGCTCGTGATCTGGCCCGGCGCCACCGCGCAACAGATCCAGGACGAGGTACTCAACCGCATGGAGAAGAAGTTCGAGCAGCTCGATCACTTCGAGAAGGTCGTGACCTATGCGCGCCAAGGGTACGGCGGCATGACGATCACCGTGAAAGGCGGCACGCCCCACCCGGACCAGCGCGAGGCTTGGTACCAAGCGCGCAAGAAGTTCAACGACATCAAGCTCGAGCTTCCCGACGGCGTCATCGGCCCGCTCTTCAACGACGAGTATGGCGACGTGACCGGGCTACTTTATGCCGTCAAGGGCGACGGCATCAGCCAGTGGGAGCTATCTGACGCGGCAGAAGACATCAAGCGGCAGCTCCTGAAAGTGCCGATGGTGAAAAAGGTCGACATCTATGGCAAGCAGGCCAAGAAGGTCTACGTCGAGTTCTCGAACGAGCGGCTGGCCGCGCTTGGGATCACGCCGCTGCAGATCGCCGAAAGCCTCCGCAATCAGAACAGCGTATTGGCAAGCGGACAGATCGACACGCACGGCGATCGCGTGCTCGTGCGGGTCAGCGGACAGTTCAACAGTTTGGACGATATTAGCAACGTTCCAATTGCCGCGGGCGGCCGACTGCTCAAGCTCGGCGACTTCACGTCGATCACGCGAGGATACGAAGATCCGCCGATGTATACCGTACGCCACAATGGGCAGCAAGTGCTGATGCTCGGCATCACAATGACCGACGACGGCAACATCGTCGAGCTCGGCAAGGCGATCGAACAGGCAGTCGCCAAGGTGCAGGCCGAGCTGCCTTATGGCGTCGAACTCGAACGGGTGGCCGATCAGCCGACCGTAGTCAGCGAATCGATCGGGGAGTTCGAGCGCTCGCTGCTGGAAGCGCTGACCATCGTGCTCGCGGTCTGCCTGATCAGTCTCGGCTGGCGCACGGGTATCGTGGTCGGGATCTCGGTGCCGATCGTGCTGGGTGTCGTCGCCCTGGTGATGCTTGCGATGGGTTGGAATCTCGAGCGCGTCTCGCTTGGGTCCCTGATCATCGCCCTCGGCCTGCTGGTAGACGACGGCATCATCGCGGTCGAGATGATGGTGGTAAAGATGGAGGAGGGGTGGGACCGCGTGAAAGCGGCCGCGTACTCGTACACGGCGACCGCGATGCCGCGGCTGACTGGCGCGCTCATCACCGCCGCCGCCTTCATGCCGATCGGGTTCGCCAAGTCGACCACCGGCGAATACGCGGGCGGCATTTTCTGGATCGTCGGCACTGCCGTGCTGTTCTCGTGGGTCGTCTCGGGGCTGATCACGCCGTACCTGGCCGTCAACATGCTACCGAAGGACTTCGGCAAGCAGCACGCTGGCCGCGACCCATATGACACAGCCTTCTACCGCAAGCTTCGTGGCTGGATCGATCTCGCCCTCGAGCGGCGCTGGTGGGTCATCGGGGCGACGGTGGCCGCACTTGCCGCTGCAATTGCCGGAAGCAAGTTGGTGCCACAGCTGTTCTTTCCCAACAGCGCGCGGCCCGAGCTGATCGTCGAACTGCGACTGAAGGAAGGCGCTTCGTTCGCCGCGACGACCGAGCAGGTAAAGAAGATGGAAGCGGTGCTGAAGAAGGACGGAGACGTTCGGTTCTTCACCGCCTACACGGGTGCTGGCCAGCCACGCTTTTATCTCGCGCTCAATCCCGAGCTGCCGAACCCGGGCTATGCTGTGTTCATCGTCATGACGAAGGACACGCAGGCTCGTGAGCGCGTGCGTTCGCGCCTGATGGCGAGCGTTAGCGAGGAATTTCCGCAAGTGTGGGTTCGCGTCACCCGCCTCGAACTCGGTCCGCCGGTCGGCTTCCCCGTGCAGTTCCGTGTCGTCGGCTCCGAGACGCAGAAGGTGCGCGAAATCGCCCGTGAGGTTGAAGCGGTGGTGGCGTCGAGCCCCAAAGTGCGCGATGTCCAGCTAGACTGGAACGACCCGGTTCGTACCCTGAAAGTCGATCTCGATCAAGACAAGGCGCGCGCGCTCGGCCTTGCGCCGGCCGATGTCGCCTTCACAACCCAGACCTTCCTGAACGGCGTGACACTGTCGCACTTGCGCGAGCACGAGGAGCTGATCGACATCGTCGCACGCGCCGTACCTTCCGAGCGGCTCGATCTCGACACGCTGAAGGACGTCAATCTCTACGCACGCGAGGGGACGGTGGTGCCGCTCTCGCAGGTCGCTCGCGTGCGCTACGAACTGGAAGAGCCGGTGCTCTGGCGCCGCAACCGCGACATGGCGATCACCGTGCGCGCGGACGTCAAGGACGGCGAGCAGGGCGTGTCGGTGACCCAGGAGATCCGGCCGCTGCTGAAGCACATCGAGGCGAAGCTGCCCTTTGGTTACCGCATCGACGTCGGCGGCGCAGTCGAGGAAAGCGACAAGGCCAACCGCGCGCTGATGGCGGTGTTTCCGGTGATGCTGGTCACGATTCTCACGATCCTGATGCTACAGCTTCAGAGCTTTTCGCGCATGACGATGGTGTTCCTGACGGCACCGCTTGGGCTCATCGGGGTCGTCGCTGGGCTGCTTATTTTCCAAGCACCGCTTGGTTTCGTCGCCATTCTCGGGGTCACCGCTTTGAGCGGGATGATCATGCGCAACTCGGTGATCCTGGTTGACCAGGTGCAGGCCGAGATCGCGCAAGGGCGTGACACCTGGAGCGCGGTCGTCGATGCGGCCGTCCACCGGACGCGTCCGGTGGCGCTGACCGCAGCAGCTACGGTGCTAGCCATGATCCCGCTGACGAGGAGCATCTTCTGGGCCCCGATGGCGATCGCCATCATGGGCGGCCTCACCGTTGCGACCTTGCTTACGATCTTCTTTATGCCGGCCCTTTACGCAGCGTGGTTCAAGGTCCGACGCAACGCTAAAAACGCTAAATTGTGAGCGCGAAAATGCCGCAGGTAGACGACGTGTTTGCGGCACTGCGCGAGGGCAAAGTCGACGCTCGTATCATACTCACCGAACTCTGAGTGCGCCAATCTCTGGATGCCCGATGTTGCTCCTGTTTGGTGTGGCTCTTAGCTCTCTGGTTATGCGGCCTTTTTACGCTGTGCCGCATGCCAGCGTTGCTCGTATTGCATGAGGCTGAGATAACCCAGCGTGGAATGCAGCCGTCGGTGATTATAAAAGGCTGAACGCATCGCGTTTACTACTACCAGGCAAATGCGGAGATCGAGGACGAACCGCCGTTGACAATCGGGAATTCGTCGAAGCCGTGCTATGGGCGGCCCGTACTGGCAGCCCGTGGCGTGATTTACCCCAAGAGTCTGGCCGCTGGGTTAGCAACGGTCGGAGCGGCACTGAGCTGGAGACCGCACCACTATCACGGCAGAAAATCGCCGGAGCACAGCCGACTTCAACATCCGGGGCTCTGCCGGATAACGGATCGGCGATATATCCCTACATCGTCGTGCCTTATACGCAGTTACCTGGCGTTGCGCCTACTCCTTGTCCGCAGCGGCTTCCCCGACCGATGCCACGTTTGCCAAAGGAGGCACGGTCTGCTGTAGGCCCCCGGCCAAGACCGTGCTGTGCTTTGCGGAGAAGTTCTCCTTGCAGCAGACAACCCGCAGGATGGGGTTCTGACGCTGTCGATCCCACGTAGGATATGGCCAGATCTGTCGTGCATGGCGGAATCTTGTAGGCGTCGGCCGTGCAGTGCATCAATCGCTGCATATTCAAACGCTTCGCGGGCTGTGGCGCGCGACCCAATTCACGCCGCACTCGATACGTCGGATTGCAGCCCCGACGTCCGGTGAGCTCAACTTTCTTTGAAAAACTGACAGTGACTCTTGGGTCTGCAGGTGAGCAGTCGCTCACATGGGCGGGTGGTCTTTAGCGTGGTCCTTCGGGCTAATGTACGGTTGAAGGAGGATTTGTCACAGGGACTCCCACAAATCTAAGCAAATCACAACTTTGTTTGTCCAAACGGCCCACCTCAACCTTGTTTGTCGCACCTCAGGTTTCATTTGTGACCGCCCAGTTATCCAGGACGCGGCGAAGCGGCCGTTGTTGAGGCAGGGGTCCGGTCGCGGCAGCACGCAATTGGCTGAATCGCCGCCGGGCGCGATGCAAGCCTTTCGCACCAATTGCCGCAAAGATGTCACAATAATAAATGAGGGTGGTTTGGCCGTTTTTTGGGGGACAAAGCAATGTCTGAGATCCGGAAAGAGGCGAAGGTCAACGGTTCCAAATCGGGCAACAACAAGAAACTAGGCAGCAAGGCATACCAGAAGGAACTGGCCCAGCTTCATGCTGAACTTGTTAAGTTGCAGGAGTGGGTAGTAAGGACTGGCGCCAAGATCTGCGTTGTGTTCGAGGGACGCGATGGCGCGGGCAAGGGCGGGGTAATCAAGGCGATCACCGAACGCGTGAGTCCGCGAATTTTCCGAGTGATCGCGCTGCCAGCGCCCACGGATCGGGAAAAGACCCAGATGTACTTGCAGCGCTATCTTCCGCACCTGCCGGCGGCTGGCGAAATCGTGCTGTTCGACCGCAGTTGGTACAACCGCGCATGTGTCGAGCGGGTCATGGGCTTTTGCACGGAGGCGGATGTGCAGATGTTCATGATGGCTACACCGCTCGTGGAGCGCGCCTTCATCGACTCTGGAATCATCCTCATCAAATACTGGCTCGAAATCAGCCCCGAAGAGCAGACGCGCAGGCTCGAAGCCCGGATTCACGATGAGCGAAAAATCTGGAAACTTTCGCCGATGGATCTCGAATCCTATCGCCGCTGGTACGACTATTCGCGGGCGCGCGACGCGATGTTCAGCATGACCGACACTGAGTTCTCGCCGTGGCATGTTGCACGGGCGGACTGCAAGAAGCGCGCCCGCCTGAACATCATCAGCCATCTGCTCAGCGTGGTTCCTTACGAGACTGTACCGCGGGAGAAGGTGTCGTTGCCCCAGCGACAGAAGGCCGGGGGGTATCGCGAATCGGACCATCATTTCAGGTATGTGCCCGAGAAATTCTGAGCAATGCCGCATTGCGTCTGGCGGGGAACGAGGATTGCGGAACGCCCGCTGAAAACGCCGATGACGCGCGCCCAGATGCGCCTTCTTGTTCGTGCAACACGTCGACGCGCAGGACCAAGGCCCAGTTCCGCTGGCGTGCCCGCGTGACATGATGTAATCGGGAAAGCGGGGACGGATGGAGAGCATGTTGTGTGAGCGTGCTTCCTCCGAATGGTTCGAACTGCGATTCGAAGAACGGATTCGAGGAACGATTGGGATGTACCGGATCGAAGAACCCCGGCTTGGCGGGCTGCGTATCAAGGAATGGCGGCGCCGCGCGCACCTGGCGGTCGGCCTGTTGTTTCTGGTGCTGCTGGGATCGTCGGTGGGGCTTGTGCTGCTCGACTACTCGGATGCGCCGTTGCCCACGAAGATGTTCACGGCCTTGTGGGATGCGGTCAACCTTGTCACGACCCTGGGCAACTTCTCGGACTTCAACCCGGACCAGAAGATGTTCATGCTGGTCGCCATACTTGCAACGATGGTGGTTGCCGGCTACGCGTTGCGCCAGCTGACGGGGATGCTGTCGGGCGACGACGTGATGGTCTTTTGGGAGAACAGGGCCATGGAGCACAAGCTGGAATCGCTGAGCAACCATGTCGCGATCTGCCCGTTTGGTCTGGTCGGCCAGCTGGTCGCCGCCCGTCTGCGAGACGCGGGAGCGACCGTGCTCGTGCTCGATACCGACGTAAAGCAGGCCGAAAAAGCATCCGGACTGGGATACATGGTCATCCTGGGCGATCAGAGTTCGTTCGACGACGTACTCGAGCGTGCCAGGCTGGACACCGCCAGTGCGCTGTTCGTGACGGGCACCGATCCGAACAGCAATCTAGAGATCACGCTGGTGGCGCACACGCTCAATCCCGGGCTCCAGATCGTAGTGTCAGGTGAGAACGATCTGCGCAGGATGTTGCTCAAGAAGGCGGGCGCGTCGACCGTCATCGACCAGAACGACATCGTTGCGTGCGCCATGGTTGGGCAGATCGATGCGCGGCAGGCGCAACGGACATGAAGCGGGGTGCTCAAAGCGCAAGCTATGCGGGCGCCCGAATGTTCGCCGTGACGCTTTGGACTTGCTCACTGCCCGTCAGGAAGAAGGTTTCACAGCGGAGTCGGCCATGCAAGTGGAGATGCCGAAGCCGGTTGGCGGAGGCGAACAGGCAGGATCCGACAATGGCACGGTCTCCTCCGGCGCCCGATTCGCGGACGCATCCGGTATCGCTGGGGCGACCTGTGAACGATCTGGGGATTTGATGACAATAGGGAATCCGCGCGACTATGGGACACGATTCATCAACACATCCCACTGGCGGCTTTCGCATTCCGGTGCTGGAGTGGGTCCGCGACTATCAGAAGGAGTGGATCAAGCCAGATATCATTGCCGGTGTGACCGCTGCGGCGGTCGTGCTTCCGAAGGCATTGGCATACGCGACTGTCGCGGGGCTGCCCGTGCAGGCCGGGCTGTATACGGCCTTCCTTCCGATGGTGATCTACGCGTTCCTGGGATCGTCTCGGCCGCTCAGCGTGAGCACCAGCGCAACGATCGCCATCCTCGCCGCAGCGTCCCTCGCCCGGGTGGTCCCGGATGGAGGTACGGCAGACCTGCTGAGAGCCTCTGCAACGCTGACGTTACTGGTCGGGGCCATCCTCACGCTCGCCGCGCTCCTGCGGTTGGGATTCGTTGCCAACTTCATTTCCGATCCTGTGCTGACCGGATTCAAGGCCGGTGTCGCGGTCGTCATCGTGCTGGATCAGTTGCCGAAGCTGCTCGGCATTCACTTTCCCAAGGGGGCGTTTTTCCACAACGTGCTGGCCACCGTCACGGGTATTCCACACGCGTCAGCGGCGACAGTCGCTGTGGGCGCGATTACGGTGGGCATTCTGGTGGCAATCGAGCACTTCTTTCCACGGGCACCCGCGCCGCTGATCGCGGTGGCGTGTGGGATCGGCGGCGTGAGCCTGCTCGGCCTGCAGTTTCACGGGGTCGACATTGTCGGCCGTGTGCCGACGGGCTTCCCTTCCGTCACTATGCCGGACCTTTCGCTTGTCGCGTCGCTTGGGCCAGCTGCCGCGGGCATTGCACTGATGAGCTTTACTGAAACGATCGCGTCCGGGCGAGCGTTCGTTGAGAGCGGAGAACCTGCGCCACAGCCGAATAGGGAGTTACTGGCGATCGGTCTTGCCAATGTGGGAGGCGCGCTGCTGGGCTCCATGCCGGCGGGCGGAGGAACGACCCAGACGGCCGTGAACCGTCTCGTGGGCGCCCGCAGCCAGCTTGCCGAACTGGTCACGGCTGCCGTCACGCTGGGCACGATGCTGCTGCTTGCGCCCTTCATTGGACTGATGCCGCACGCCACGCTGGCAGCGGTTGTTATCGTCTATTCGATCGGCCTGATCAAGCCATCGGAATTTCGCGCGATTGTCGCTGTGCGACGCACAGAGTTCGTGTGGGCGCTGGTTGCGGTCTCCGGCGTCGTGCTCTTCGGCACCCTGCTGGGCATCCTCGTCGCAATTGTCGTATCGCTCCTCGCGCTTGCTCACCAGACGTCCGATCCACCGGTATATGTGCTGCGCCGCAAGCTTGGCACGAACGTATTTCGTCCTGTGTCCGCGGAGCACCCCGACGACGAGGCTTTTCCCAACCTCCTGTTGTTGAGGCCGGAAGGCCCCATTTTTTTTGCCAACGCCGAGCGCGTCGGCCAGAAGATCCGCACGCTGATCGAGCAAACTCATCCCCAGATTGTCGTGCTCCACCTGCGCGCAGTAATCGATCTCGAGTACACGGCGCTCAAGATGCTGACGGAAGCGGAAAAGGAGTTGCGCAGGCACGGCATAACGCTCTGGCTCGTGGGTCTCAACCCGGGCGTACTGGCGATGGTGCAGCATTCACCGCTCGGCGAGACGCTCGGGCGCGACCGGATGTTCTTCAATCTGGATCGGGCGGTCGCGGCATGGGAGGCGCAGCAACCACCGGGGGCCGTGCGGGGAGCAACGCACTGAGTTCGCCGACAGCCTGCTCACACATTCGTGCCGCTGGCCCTTGCGTACCCGGCGGCCATTTCTTCCACGTAGGCCAGCGTCAGGCCGGTCGGGTTGAAACTGTACCAAACCAATCTCGATTGACACGGGGAGTCATATCAGCATTTTGACGGCATCATTGCATGGACCCAGACGCGCCAGACCAATGGCTTCCTGGAGGCTCTCAACGGCCTGTTCCAAGCCGCCAAGCGCAAGGCCCGCGGTTATGTGAGCTTCAACACCATGCGCACCCTGATCTTCCTGATCGCCGGAAAGCTCGACTTCTCCTCAATCAATCCGCATGCCGCATAACCCACTCATTTTTCAATAGAGCCGACTTTCAGTTAGCGCTGTATTGTCGCATCGGCGCGCCCCATGCCTCCACTCGTGCACCAGGGCGTAGCGCTTGCCGGTCGGCGTCACACCGTAGCGCAAGAACAGCAGACTGGGCGCTTGAATCGCTTCAAGCGCGCCGATGAGCGACCATTCGAAGCCGTGAAGGCGGTCTCGGAGTTCAATCAGCGCGCATACGAGCTCTTCGGGCGCCCGCTGGTACAAGCAATGTCCAACGAATACGCCGCGACGCTTGCACGCGAGTTTCACCCGCTTCGCCTTCAGCGCTGGGCGATCTCCGACCTCAATCCCGCACTATGGTGGCTGGCGCCGGCCGCGCGGGCGGTGAAGGCACAGCGTCAGGCGCTCGGGCCAGACGATCCGGCCCGCCGGCTTGAGTCGACGATATCGGCACTGACCAGCGCTTCGCTCGATTGCTATCGCGCACTGCGCGACGCCACCGCCGAAGCCGCCTTCTTCCAGATCTATGGCAACTTGTTCGCTTTCTACCTCAGCGACGAACAAGACGCCGAAACCCCCGGCGTCAGAATTGTTGTCGTGTCACCTGATTTCGATTGACCCAGTCTGGGGGCGGTAGAGTCAGAGTGAATG
>NZ_JBXAHL010000066.1:0-22294 GCF_058795055.1 Cupriavidus sp. GW823-FHT06D04
CGAGAATTGGGTGCGCAAGGCGTCCAGCTGGCGCCGACCCGCCTCGAGTTCCGTCCGCCCCGCCTCGAGCCGGGCCTGCGTGGCGGCGTGCGCCAGCCGCTCGGTGGCCAGATCCGCGTGCACGGTGTCGTGCGCCTGCCGGGCTTCCGCCAGTTGGGCGGCAATGGCCGCCGCGTCCTCGCGCGCGGCGGCCGTCTCCGCGCGCGCCGCATCGCGCTCGGCTTCCGCTTCGCTCGCGGCGTGCCGGGCCTCCGCGCGCAGCGTGGCGAGTTCCGCCGTCGCGGCCTCGTTGGCCGACTGCCAGATGGTCTGCACCGCCCCGGCCGCGATGTCCTTCAAGGCATCCGGCAGGTCCGGATGGTCGATGGTCACGCGCGTGCGCCCGCGCAGTTCTTGCCAGAACTGCTGCAGCACCTCGGCGGGCGTGCCCATGCTGCCCTTGCGCACCAGGCTGTACAGCTTGTTGGCCGTGGGCGTGACGCCGTAGCGAAAGAACAGCAGGCCGCAGACCTCGCGGTACAGCGCACGGGTTTCGGGGAAACGCCCGCGCAGCTCGGCCAAATCAGCCTGCAGCGCGGCGTCGGTCAGGTCCAGGTCGGCCGCCGGCATCGGAAAAAGGTGAGTGGAATGACGCACTATATTACTACGTAATACGATAAATATCTAACTATCTCGGCATTACTTTAGACATAAGTCCGCTTATGTCTATAATAAGGGCTCGACCCGCCTCCCGAAACTGACCCCACCTTGGAACCGCTCGCCCAGCCGCCCTCCCCGCCTACGCCCGGCCCCGTCGCCGCATTGCCCACGCCGCTGGAGCAGCTGCGCCTGCCACCGGCACTGTCCGGCGTCGCCGGCAGCAACCGCGCACCGGCCACGGCCACCCGCATCGCCGCGGCCGACGACCTCGGCGCCGTCACCGCCTGGCTCGCGCGCTATGCCGACAGCGCGGCGACGCTGGCCGCCTACCGGCGCGAGGTCGAGCGGTTGATCCTATGGGCGGTGCTGCAACTGGGCAAGCCGCTATCGTCGCTCACGCACGAGGACCTGCTCACGTACGAGCGTTTTCTGGCCGACCCGCAACCGGCCGCGCGCTGGGTGCTGGCCGGCGGCAAAAAACTCGCGCGCAGCCATCCCGACTGGCGCCCGTTTGCCGGACCACTGGCGCCCCGCAGCGTGCGCCAGGCGCTGGTGATCCTGAACGCGCTGTTCGCCTGGCTGACCGAGGCCGGCTATCTGGCCGGCAACCCGCTCGCGCTCGCGCGCCGCCGGCGCACGCCGACGCAGCCGCGCATCACGCGCTACCTGAGCCACGAGCTGTGGGACGCGGTCAAGGAGACCATCGAGGCGATGCCGGGAACGACCGACACCGCCACCGAGCGCGAGCGCCTGCATGCGGCGCGCTGCCGCTGGCTGTTGACCGTGCTCTATCTGGGGGGCTTGCGCGCAGCCGAGGTCACCGGCACGGCCATGGGCGCCTTCTTCTGCCGGCGCGATGCCCGGGGCGTCGAGCGCTGGTGGCTCGAGGTAATCGGCAAGGGCAACAAGACCCGGCTGGTGCCGGCTACCGACGAACTGATTGCCGAACTCGCGCGGTATCGCCGCGCCCACGGGCTGGCGCCCACCCCGCACCCCGGCGAGACGCGCCCGCTGTTGCTACCGGTAATCGGCCGCGAGGGCCGCGAGCACCCTGACAAAGGCCTGTCACGCGGGGCGCTGCACCTGATCCTGAAGGAGGTGTTCGGCCTGGCGGCCGCACGCCTGCGCGCCCGCGGGCCCGACTGGGAAGCGCAGGCCGATGTGCTGGCCAGCGCCTCGGCCCACTGGCTGCGCCACACCGCCGGCTCGCACATGACCGACCGGCAGGTAGATTTGCGTTATGTGCGGGATAATTTTGGGCACGCGTCGATTTCGACGACCAGCGCATACCTGCACAGCGAGGAGGATGCACGGCACGAGGCCACGCAGGAACGGCACCGGATCGGGTGGGCCGCCCCAGCCGGAACGCCCGCACATGCCGTGGCCGTGAAGGCAACCGGAAACTAAGCGACCTTAGCGCAGGATGCCCTCGTGACGAACCTATTGATCGGTGGAGGGGCAAGCTACGGCGGTCGGTTCGCTATCAACCACGACCAGCAGTTGGCCCCTACCGTCTGAGCGGTGGCAAGTTTTCCCATCTTGCTCTATCATGAAATGTCAAGATCTATCATGCTGGAGCCTGCTATGACCACTGTCGCCCGCGAAAAATTCTCCTCCCAAGCCGCGCCTGAAGTGCTGGCGGCGTTGCGTCAGATTGCCGAAGCGCAGGGACGCCAGTTTCAGGCGGTGCTCGACGAGGCTCTGCGCGACTACATCGACCGCCAGCAGAAAGAACGTCCGCGCCGTCATGTGATGGCGTCATTCGCGTCCAGCCTCGACGAATTCGACAGCCTATACCGCGAACTGGCCAAGTGATCGGTGATGAGCGGACGTGACTACCTGACCGTAGCCGATGTGCTCGGAATGCACACCGCGTTGATGCAACGCTATGGCGGCGCGCCCGGAGTCCGTGATCCCGGCGCTCTGGAGTCCGCGCTGTTCAGGCCGCAGACGGGCTACTACGAGGACATCGTGGCCGAGGCGGCGGCGCTGCTCGAGAGTCTCGCCATCAACCATCCTTTTGTGGATGGCAACAAGCGGATCGCCTTCGCTGCTGCCGATGTGTTCTTGCGGATCAACGGCTGGCGCTTGCAGCGTCCGTCGATGCAAATCCACATCGAGATAATTCAGATGTTGGAGTCTGGCACTTTTGACATTGCTCATTTGGAGCCCTGGTTGCGCGCGTTTGCCAGGCCAACGGCGTGATCCTCATGTTGCAGATCGCTATTTCTGCGACTGGCGACCACTAATTCTGAGAACGTGGCGTATCAATGGGGCCCCTTGATTTCCGCGCAATTTACCGGGGTAGCCACCCCTAGCATCCATGCGGTTTTCCGGCTGATGCCTGTCTAAAACCCCAACCTAATCAGTCACTTGCTGACTGGACCAGCCAGGCGACGCCCTCGGTGCCGAAGTAGGCTGGCCTGCCGCCAAAGGTCCGACGCGTCGCCATCAGGTGCAGGTACTTCCAGGTCGAGGAGCCCTCGGCGATATCGGCCAACGTCTCTCTGAGCTCCTGAAGTTCGAGGTTGCCGTTCTGATCGGCGTAGATGTCGCGCCAGACCTTTTCGACGGCTTTGCTTGGCTCGTAGGGCACGCTGAAATCGCGATCCAAAAGCCGTTGCGATTCAGATAGTGAGCACGTCGTCATAGAGGCTCGGTTCGGCCAGCGCCTTGTTGAGCTGATCCGGGCGCTTCGCCTGGGGCGGTGGTGGCGGTGAAGCGTGCGGCGGTTGCTGCGCAGCGGTAGTGGGCTCGGCGAGTACGGCGGCGTAGGGCAAGCCCCAGTGTCGACCACTGGCGATGTCCTGGACCACAGCCTGGGTCTGACACAACTCGAGGATGCGCCCAGTATGCGGTTGCGGCGTGTTCTTCATCGCCCCGGTAGCGGACCTTGAGATAGCCGAACTGCTTGAAGATGCGAAACGGATGCTCCAGCGTGACGCGGATGCGGGTTTTGACCCGTTACAAAAAATTTAGCACAAGTAATTTCAACGATCAGGCAAGACTCTTTCAAAATACTCGCGTTGAACAGCCGGCAGCTTGAGTCCGGCCAGGTCCGAAGGATATTTCACGAACAGGACTCTCGACAGTTCTGGATCGACCTGATCCTTTAGAAATGTCCCAATCCTTTCGGACACTTCCGCGCGAGACAATTTCAGCCTGGCTTCCTTGAAAAAAGCACAACGCACATCGTTCTCCACCCGGGTCCAGCCATTGGCTAGCTCGAGGTCTTCATGGGTCAGGCCGGTTTCTTCCTTGACCTCTCGAACCAGAGAATGCTCCAACGCCACGGTGCCGTCCTGCAGTACATCATCGTCATTCAACGTTCCGGAGGGGAAATAGCTCAGCCCTGCATTCGAAGTATGCGACGCCATCGTGCCCAACAGGAAGAAATCATCCGATGTCTTGACTGCCGCAATCGGAAAACACAGTTTCGCGCTCTTGATGGGATGATTGAGTTCGCGCCACGCCATGAACGCTGCGTAGGACGTCCGGAGCAAATGTACCTCCAGCGAAAGATCGTCACCTGACATATCGTGGGACATCAAGACCGGGCCGTTGAATATCTTCGGCTGACGTTCGGTCAGGAAAGTCCAGATTCTGGAAATATCGGACGAATGCGAAGTTTCAAAGTCCCAACGAATTCCTGCATCAATCTTCGCCGAAACATGTGAGTGCTTTTGATAAACTTCCATTCAATTTCCTCAGCAAAGTTATTTAACCGGTCTACAGAATCTTCTGCTCCACCTCTGTCTCCACATCGAAGTGCTGCCTGATCTCGCGTTGCATGAATTCAATTAGCGCACAAATATCACTCGCACATCCCGGCCGCCCCGAGCGTCGAGGCGTCAGTGCTTAACGCGTTGTTCGTTCGCTCCACCGTAACGCCAAGCCACTCAGGAGAGCGTATGACAGCCCGAACGTCTTCTAGCTCGCTGGGAACGTTCCTCAACACGGATCTGCGAGCAGTGAAGATCGAGGCGATGATTAGAGGGAGCGCCGCATTCTTTGAACCTTGCCCTATAACCGTGGATTGACGATACTTGTTTCCTGATTTCACCCAAATTTCCATCCCCGCTCCCTTCCTAGCTACGCTGCAATTTCGGTGACGCTAACTAATGAGCAGATTTTTTTCCTCGCTGAGTCGAAAATCGATAGGTCGTTAAGTTATGTCTGATTTAATTAAATTTATATCTGCAGTTTGCAAAGCGAAAAGAACGCGTAAATACTTCTAGTCCTTGCTCGAAAATTATCCTGCTCGGCCAGCGTCAATATGATGACTGTCTGTTGAAGTGATAGTACGTACCAAATCGAACAAATATAAGCTAGCAATTTTGGTAGGACGGCCGTTCTTGCATTGATGCTGCGAATTCACTTCGTGCAGGAATGGTTTGATCTTAGCCACGTGGCGCTGGAAGATGCGCTGATGACAGCATGGCGATGCGCGCGCGTTTGCGGGCATTGCCCTGGCGATCGACACGGTGCCGGAAGCGACCACATCAGTTCAGTGTTCCAGCCAGCCAAGGCTCAGGGTCGTTGCCGGGCGCGAAGAACACCGCGTGTAGGCGCAAGCATCCGGTAAGCTGGTATCCTCGCAACGCTTGATCTGGGCCCGCCCTTCAGCAGGGATTGGCACGGCGTCGACACCCTTCGGCACCTTTCCCGCCGGGCCCGCCAGCAACACCAGCGCGCGCACCAGGTAGGGCCGATCGCTCGCCACGGTGCGGGCGTCCAGTTGTTATGCGCGTGCCCGACGATCACCACGGGCGCTTGGCCGGCATGCTCGATCACCGTCGCGATATCTCCTGCCCAATCATGCGGCGTTTGTCGCGACATGCGCCACTTTCGGCCGGACCCGCTCGATCCTGCATTGCTGGAACGCTTGTTGCACGCTGCGCATCTCGCCCCCAGCGTCGGCTTCATGCAACCCTGGCGCTTCATCCGCATCACTGACAGGAACCTGAGAACGCAGGTTCACGCGCTGGTCGATGCCGAACGCCAGCGCATCGCGCTCGCCCTGGGCGAACGCCAGGACGAGTTCATGCGACTCAAGGTGGAGGGCATCCTGGACTGCGGGGAAGTCCTGGTGGCAGCGCTGATGGATGGACGCAAGCGGCACATCTTCGGTCGGCGCACCATGCCGGACATGGATCTCGCTTCGGTGGCCTGCGCCATCCAGAACCTCTGGCTTGCTGTGCGCGCGGAAGGAATCGGCGTGGGCTGGGTTTCCTTGTTCGACCCTGAACAGCTTGGCCGGCTGCTGCGGCTGCCGCCCGGTGCCCGGCCAGTGGCTGTGCTGTGCCTCGGCCAGGTCGACACCTTCTATGAGAAGCCGATGCTGGAACAGGAAGGCTGGGCCAGACGGCAATCCCTGGACGAGATGGTGTTCGAGAATGGCTGGGCCAACCCCAGCCCCCCCAATCGCCCGGGCTGATGATTGAACCGGCAATTGTTCTTTTAGAAAATCACGATGGCCATAAGTTGACGCTCAGCGTTTCCGCACCCCAATCGAGTCTCTCCGCCTCGCATGCGGTTGGCGCGGGCAGTGTCGCACTGATGACACCCTATCCGCGCCAGGTGGTCGAGATGGAAATCGCGTTCCTCGCCCGACACGGTGTCGAGGTCGTCTGCGAAATCGCAGACCCATGTTCCACGCCGATTCAGCAGGACTCGTTTCCTGCCTCGCATTGGGCTGACCTGGCGCGACAATTCGATACCGACAACGCCGATGCAGTATTGATCAGCTGCGCCGGCATACAGGTGAGCGACGTCATCGAAGAGATCGAGCGTGCCGGCAAACCCGTCATCACCAGCAACCAGGCCCTGCTTTGGCACTGCTTGCGCACGCTGGGCCTGGCAGATCGCCCCACAGGATTCGGCAACCTGCTGGCGGGCAATTTCGACAAGGGCACATACCTCCCTTGACGAGGTGAGCCAGCGCTTCTCAGTCGCGCTGGCCGGATGGTCGCGCAGCATCCAGCAGTGCCCTAGCCTGCTGCCACTCAGCGGTGTCGAACCCTTCCGTGAAGGACTCATGCAGGCCGGCCAGCATCTGCCGCGCAACTTCCGCATTGTCCTGGTCTTGCCATAGGCGAGCCAGACCCAGCGCCGCGCGCAGCTCGAGCGACTTCGCGCCTTGCTGGCGGCCGATGGCGATGGACCGATGAAAGCACGCTGCCGCCGCTTCGGGGTCAGCAGCTCCGTCCGGGCGATGGAGAAGCAGTTCCGCCTGGAGCCGATGCAACTCCGCTTCAAAGAAACGTTCTCCCGTGTTGCCGACCGTGGCCAGCGCGTCAGCCAGCACGTCCAGTCCCGCCTGCGCCTGGCCGGCGTTCTGGTAGGTTTGGGCCAGCAGGGCCAGAAAATAAGGCCGCCCCAGCTCGGCGCCCGTGGCCTGGTAGGCGGCCAGGCCCTCGCGTATCTGGGCAATGCCCTCCTCACTGCTCCCCTGCTCGGCCAGCGCCCAGCCCCGCAAGATGGTTCCCCATGCGAGCCAGAACGGAAATCCTTGCTCGGTCGAGAGCGTGATGGTGGCGTCGGCGCACTCCCGGGCCAGTTGTGTCTCATGCCGCAGCTGATGCAATTCGGCGGCAAAGGCCAGGCCGAGAGCGAGGCTGAAAGGATGAGAAAGCCTGCGGGCCAGCGCCAGCGCCTCTTGGGCAGCCTTGCTGGCCTGAGCCGGAAAGCCCTGCAGCCATAAGACCCATCCCAGAAGGCAGAGGCCACGGACCCCATGGTCCATCTCATAGAGTGCGTCATGGGCCTGACGCCGTTCAGGGTCATAGTGGGCAAGCCCCCGCTCCAAGTGCGCCCGGGCCTGGTGGAACTTGCCCAGAAAGAGCGACGATCCTCCCAGCGCGATATGAGCGTGCTCGAGCAGCACCGGGTCTTGCGCGTTCTCAGCCAACTCGAGCAGCGCCTCCCCTAATTCATACGCCGTGTGATGCTGCGCACGAAGTGAAAAGAAAGTGCGCAATCCCAACTTCACCTGGAACAGCTGCGGGGTTTCACCACCGTGTTCGCACAAGGTCAGGGCTAGGGCATAGTTGGCCTCCACCTCCGACGAGGCATAACCTCTCGCAGCGATCAAGGCTGGGCCGAGGGTAACGCGCAAGGCAAGATCCTGGCGCGCGCGTTCGGGCGCGTCGGGCAGGCGCTTGAGCAACTCCAGCGCCATACTCAGGTGACGGATGGCGTCAAGATGCGCCGAACGCTCAACGGCCTGACGCCCGGCGCAATGCAGGTACTCCACCGCCTTGGGGATATTGCCGCTGAGACTGTAGTGATGTGCCAGTTCGCTGCAGTGGTCTCTCAAGTGATGCCGGAAGAGGATCTCGATGGCCCGGCCTGTGCGCTCATGTAACGCGCCGCGCTGTTCCGAGAGCAGAGAGTGGCCTGCGACTTCCTGGGTGAGGGCGTGCTTGAACGCATACTCGACTTCCGGGAATGCCGGCCGCCCGTAGATAAACTCTCCCGCCTGCAGGCCGGCCAGCAGTGGATAGAGGCGCTCCTCGGACTGCCCGGTGACCTGCCGGATCAGGCTCAAGGGGAATTCCTTGCCGATCACGGCCAGGGTCTGCAGCAGTTCCTTCTGCGCGAGTGGCAGCCGGTCCATGCGCGCCGCGAGCACGCCCTGTACCGTGGTCGGAATATGCAGCGCGGCCGGGGTCTTTTCAATACGGTAATGGCCGGGTTCACCGAGCAGCGCCTTTTCCTCGGCCAGAGTCTGGACAACCTCCTCCAAGAAAAAGGGATTGCCCTCGGTTTTTTCGAGGATAAGCTGCCTGAGCGGCGCGAGGCGGGGGTCATTGCCCAGCAAGTCGCCGAGCAAGCCTTGCGCCTCGGCTGGACCGAGGGGGGCGAGCCGCAATGCGGTACCATTGTCCTTGTGCCCCCACGCGCACTGATACTCGGGGCGGTAGTTCACAAGCAGCAGCATCCGGGCCTGCGCCATTCGCTCGATGAAGTAAGCGAGGAAGGCTTCGGTCTCGCTGTCCAGCCACTGAAGGTCCTCGAACAGCAACTCGACGGGCTGATTAAGGCTCTCTCGCACCAGAAGACGCGTGATGGCCTCGAACGTGCGCTCGCGCCGGAGGCTGGCACCCATGTCCGCCAGCGCCGAGCCGAGCTCGCTGATGCCCAGCAGATACAGCAGGTAAGGCATGACGTCTTCAAGACTGCGCTCCAGCGTGACGATCTTGCCCGCGACCTTCTCGTGGCAGCGCCGCTTGTCGTCCTGAGCGGTGAGCTGGAAATAATTCCTCAGGAGTTCGATGAGTGGCAAATAAGCAAAGGCTTTGCCGTGCGACACCGAGAAGGTCTCCAGCACTAGGCAGGCGCTCTGCGAGCGCGCCTTGAACTCGTGGAACAGCCGCGACTTGCCGACCCCGGCCTCCCCCACCACCGCGACGATCTGCCCGTGTCCGGCGGTGGACTGGTCCAGCGCCAGTTGCAGCGCCTCCAGTTCGGCGGCGCGGCCCACGAAGCGGGCCAGGCCGCGGTGCGCTGCCACTTGCAAGCGCGTGCGCAATGCCCCGAGACCAAGCACTTCATAGACCGCGAGCGGCTCGGGGATGCCTTTGACCTGGGCGTCTCCCAGCGCCTTGAACTCGAAGTACCCCTGCGCGAGCTTGTGGGCGGATTCGCTCACGAGAATGGACGAGGGTGCGGCCATCGTCTCCATCCGCGCAGCAATGTGGATCGTGTGCCCCACCGGGTCATAGTCGGTGTGCAGGTCGTCCTTGCGGATCGAGCGCACGACTACCTCGCCCGTGTGGACGCCCACCCGGATCTGCAGCGAGATGCCCTGCTCCAGCCGCAGCTTGTCGCTGTGCCGGTGCATTGCCTCCTGCATGCGCAGCGCCGCATACAGCGCGCGCTGGGTATGGTCCTCATGGGCGATGGGCGCACCAAACAGCGCGAGGATGCCGTCGCCCAACGACTTGGCCACGTAGCCCTCGTAGTAATGCACGGCCTCCATCATCAGCTCGATGACGGGGGTAATCAGGCGGTTTGCCTCTTCCGGGTCCCGGTCGTGGATCAGTGCGGTCGAGCCCGCCATGTCGGCAAACAGCACGGTGATGGTCTTGCGTTCGCCGGCGGTCACTCCGCGGGCTTCCAGCGCCGCCTGCTCGGCCCGGATGCGCTCGGCCAGGTGCGGTGGAGTGTAATGAACGGGGGCGGCGGACGAGACTTGCGGTATTTCGCGGACGGGCTCGCCGCAAGCGTTGCAGAAGCGCGCCGCCGGGCTCAGTTCGTGGCCACACCGCGCACAGAGGCGCGCCAGCCGGTTGCCGCATCGCTCACAAAAATTGGCGCCAATGGCATTCTCGAACCCGCAAATTGTGCAGCGCGCCATGGGAGCCTCCCGGACTTCCTCCGGGTAAATTAAACGCCCCATTGCCTTTCATCGCAAGACCGGCTCGTCTCTGCATGATCGCCTGGATCGGGCTGAGCGTTGCGCGGCGCACTTGGGGCGCTCCTCTGCCCTGCCTACTCTCTCAAGGTCTCGCTGATCTGTTCGCGCAGCCACTGGTTACCCTCGTTATTTGTCGAAGCTTTCATGCCAGTGCACCGTGACTTCGACTTCGGGAATCTTGACCGGCAATGGATAAACGGTGAACTGCCCGTGCTGGTTGAACGCTTGTGCCACGCGTCGCGGTAGCGTGACCATCCAGTCGGTGCGCTGCAGGATCTGGGGCGTCACGGTGAAATGCGGCACCTGAAGCGCGATACGCCGCTGCAGGCCGGCGGCCAGCAGTGAGTCGTAGATATTGCGGTGACTACTTTCACTTGGCGCCACCGCGATATGGGAGGGCTCGAGAAAACGCTCCGCGGACAGGCTGCGCGCCGGCAGCCCGGGGCGCTTGCGTGTCATGCACACGTAGTCCTCATGAAACAGCAGCGCATATCGTGTTACCGGCCTGAGAGCGGGCAGAGTGCCGATGGCGAAAGACCTGGCCAAGCCGCAAGGCTTCTTCCACCTGAGCTACCAGCAACTGCCTGGCCTCCAGTTGCGTTTGCGGCGCGACCCGCTGCAGCTTTTCGCATAACGGGGGCAGGAAGACCTGTTCTCCGATGTCGGTCATGGAAAGGCGAAATACCCGTTCGCTGGTGCCGGGGTCGAAATGTTCCGTGTGGCGCAGGGCCTCGCGGATCGACGAGATGGCGCGCCCTACCGGCTGCGCGAGTTGTTGTGCGGTGGGCGTAGGCAGCATGCCCTCGGGGGTGCGCACGAAAAGCGGATCGTCGAACAATGTGCGCAGGCGCCCCAAAGCATAACTAATGGCACAGGCTGCCGACTTGGTGCCCGCTTTGGCCTCCTGGGCCGCCGCCTGTTCGAGCAACGATGCATGTGTCTTGGGCACGACGAGCATCGTCAAACCCAGTCCAACGCGCAGCGCGTGCTCCAGATTGACGCCCTTGCCATTCTCCAGCTTGGACAACATGCCGACGGAAACCCGCAATGATTTCCAGCCTGATCAATGGGCATGCCCTTCCCCTGCCCGCGTTGCTCGTATCCGGTCACCAAGCTGGTCAATGCTTCGGGATTGTCACGCGTTATGGCGGAGTTGGATCAGGAAGCGGCCTCGGCATAGATGTGGAATAACTTTCACGAAAGTGAAATTATACAGAGGTGACACCTCACGTCGATGGCCCCTCCCTTTGAAAGCCGTCTTTGCTTGTTGTGGGTCGTTTTCTGGTGGTTAATTGCGTTTTTATTTCACTGCGAAACAACGTACCTGTGGTGTTGTTGAAGATCGTCATTCGTGCGAGCCGCGATCATCGTTCATGCGAACGTAGCCTTTTCACGCTCATCATTCATGCGACTTTAGCTTTTCAATACGAAACAACGTTCCTGTGGGGCGTTGCGCACGCTCTGCGAAGCAACTGCGATTTTGGCCAGTTCGACGTAGTCTCACGAATGCTGAGCATCCATGGCCTTGACGTTGCCTTTCAGCAACTGTCAAATAGCGTACTTGCGGACGAAATTCGCATAGAAATCAGAGCCTTTGGGCCGTGCGAGGGGTCGCGCATATGGTGAGCACCGGTCGCACGATCTCTGATCCTCAACAACGCCTGAGCCTGCAATCGCGTCCGACGTTAATGCCGTCGATGTTCTCGGCAGACATACGACGGGGGCAGCCGGCGTTCGCGCACTTGAATGCCACCGCCATTGCCAACAGGCCGGAGATATCGGGGGCGGACCGGTGGCACAATCGCTTCGCTCTACGATAGCCCGCTACTATGCCCTGCGGCACACCGGGACGTCATCACTCGTGTGCCTCATTGACGTGGTCTTCCGAACAGTATTTTGCGGAGATCGCGAAAGCCGGCCCCCCGGCCGTCTTACGCCAGCACGGCTTCCCCTGCCATCGCCTGTTGCCAGGTCGGCGGGCTGCCCATGCTGGCGGTCAGGTGGGTGCAGAAAGCCTTCACTTTCGCGCTGGCATGCTGGGTGGCGCGCAGCAGGTAGATGCCGCCGGGCACCTGTGGCAGCAGGCCGTCAAGCGCCAACTCCACCAGCCTGCCCGCGCCGATATCCGGCCCGACCGACCAGTCGGGCATCAGCGCAATGCCGAGGCCCTGCAGCACGGACAGCCGCCGCGCATCGCAGTCGTCACATTCGAGCGCAAACGTTGCCACGGCGGCGTGCGCCGGCGTCAGCAGCTCACGCCAGCCGCGCATGCTGGTGCTGTGGCCACGGTCGATCAGACGGTGCCTGCCGATCTCGTCGGCATGCGCCGGACGGCCATACAGGGCCAGATAGCCAGGCGTCGCGCAGATGATGTAACGCTGGCTGGAGATGCAGCGGGCAACCAGCGAGCTGTCGGCCTGCTGGCCGACGCGGATCACGACATCGAACCGTTCGACCACGGGATCGACGATGCGCTCGGTCAGCGCCAGCTCCACCGTCAGCCGCGGATACTGGGCGTACAGCGCGCCGAGGTGCGGCACCACGTGGCGTCGGCCGAACGCGGGCAGGCACGCGACCCGGATCAGTCCGCTGACGCCCTGCTCCAGCGCCGTCACGGCATCGCGCGTATCGCTCAGCTCATGCAGGATGCGTGTGGCGCGCGCGAACAGCAGTTCGCCGGCATCGGTGCGGACCAGCGCCCGGGTCGAGCGCGTGAACAGCGGCACCCCCAGTTCGCGCTCCAGCGTATCGATTTGCCGCGCCACTGAAGAGGCGACCAGGCCGCGCTGGCGGGCTACCGCCGAGAAGCTGCCTGACTGGGCGACTTCGACGAAGATAGACAGGTTTTCCGCGAATCGGCTGAACTCCATTTTTGCAATCTCCGCAAAGGCGTTGCGCAGGCGAACCGGCTTCCCGCACGATGTGGCCCAGTCTAACATCCAGTGACCGATCCCGGCACGTCGGCTTTTAGCAAATAAAGCAAAAGTGGAGCATGCCGGGCATCCCGATCACAGAGAGGAGCAGACCCCAATGGAGACTACCGCAGCAAAGACGATCCGGCGCTTCGCGCTGCCACGGCTGGCGGCAGCGGCGCTGGTCACGGTGACGGCCGCGTCGATGTCCCCCGCCAGTGCCCGCGCCGAAACCTGGCCGGCCAAGCCGGTCACGCTGATCGTGCCCTATGCCGCCGGCGGCACCGTGGACAAGGTGGCGCGGCAGATCCAGGAGGGCCTGCGCAAGCGCCTGGCGCAGCCGGTGATGATCGACAACCGCGCCGGCGCGGGCGGCACCATCGGCACCGCACAGATCGCGCGCAGCGCGGCGGACGGCTACACCATCGGCATGGTGTTCGATGGCTTCGCCACCGAGTCGCATATCTACCCGAAACTGCCGTACGCCTCGCAGAAGGACCTGACCGGCGTCTCGTACATGGTCCGCTCGCCGATGGTGCTGGTCGTTCCTGCCAGCTCGCCGTACAAGACGCTGCAGGACTATGTCGCGGCGGCGAAGAAGCCAGATGCCGTGTCGTACGCGTCGGTCGGCGCCGGCAGTTCCAACCAGCTGGTGGCCGAACTGTTCCATGAAGCCGCGGGGACCAGCGGCACGCATACCCCGTACAAGGGCGGCGGCCCGGCCATCAACGACCTGCTGGGCGGCCATGTCGATTCGATGATCGCCAGCCTGCCGCTGGTGATGCCCTACGTGCAGGCCGGCAAGCTGCGCGCACTGGCCGTGACAGCCGCCCAGCGCGACGCGCGCCTGCCGGGCGTGCCGGCAGTGGCGGAGTCCTACAAGGGCTTCGAGGCCTATTCGTGGGTGGCGATGATCGCGCCGGCGCGCACGCCGCTAAACGTCCTCGGCAGGCTCGCCGCCGAGGTCAACGCCACACTGCGCGATCCGGCCATCGGCAAGGTACTCAGCGACGGCGGCTTCGATGTCATCGCCGGCGACAGCGCCCAGGCCAACAAGCTGATACGGGAAGAATCCGTCCGCTGGGGCCGGCTTATCAAGTCGCGTCATATCGTCATTGAATAGGTGCCTGGCATCATGCAACCCTTTATCTACCAGACCCACCCGCAGCGTATTGTGTTCCGTGCCGGCGCGCTCGCGACGCTCGGCGCCGAAGCCGACACCCTGCACGCACGCAAGCTGCTGGTGCTCTGCACCCCCCAACAACGCGACCTGGCCGAGCGCGCCGCCGAGGTGCTGGGCGCGCGCTGCGCCGGCATCTTCGATGGCGCTGTCATGCACGTGCCGGTGGAGCAGGCGCGGCTGGCGCGGTCCTGCGCGGCGGAACTCGGCGCCGATGCCGTGGTGGCGATCGGCGGCGGCTCGACCATCGGGCTTGGCAAGGCCATTGCCCTCGAATCGGACTTGCCCATCCTTGCCGTCCCGACGACCTACGCCGGCTCGGAGATGACGCCGATCTACGGCCTGACCGAAGGCGGCCTGAAGCGTACCGGGCGCGATGCACGCGTGCTGCCGCGGACGGTAGTCTACGACCCCGACCTGACCCTCGGCCTGCCGGTGGCGATGAGCGTGACCAGCGGCATCAACGCCATTGCCCACGCCGCCGAAGGGCTGTACGCGGGCGATCGGACGCCCGTCAGCGACTGGATGTGCCGGGAAGGCATCGCGGCGTTGGGACGTGCGCTTCCGGTGATCGCGACAGCCGGTGGCGAGCGGGACAGCGCCCAACTGCGCGCGGCCAGGAGCGATGCGCTGTATGGCGCCTGGCTCTGCGGTGCCGTGTTGGGCAGCGCCACTGTTGGCCTGCATCATAAGCTGTGCCACACGCTTGGCGGCAGCTACAACCTGCCCCACGCCGAGACGCACACGATCGTGCTGCCGCACGCGCTGGCCTACAACGCGCCCGCGGCACCCCAGGCGATGGCGGCGATTGCCGCCGCGTTGGGCCGCCCTGACGCCACCGGCCCGCAGGCGGTGTTCGACCTGGCTGCTTCTTTGGGTGCTGCCGTGGCGCTGCGCGATATTGGCATGCGCGAGAAGGATCTCGACCGCGCCTGCGAACTGGCGCTGCAGGCGCAGTATCCGAACCCGCGGCCGCTGGCCCAGAGGGAAATCCGGCAGCTATTGGATGATGCATTCCACGGCCAGCGGCCGGGCTGAAATGCGCCCTTGCGCGCCCTACTCCAGCCCCCCGAGCCGCCATTTGCGCACTTCCGCATCAGCGCTTAGCGCTGCATTGATCTGCGTCAGACTCAAATCATGCAGGGAAACTATTGCGTCACTGAGGGCCCCGCGAGTCCCGATATCGTATCGGACTCAACGGTCTGCTTGCCCAGCTTCCCAGGAGGGCGCCATGGCCACCCCGCTCGTCACCTCGCTTCCGACCTCAGCTTCCGCCGCTACTTCGTTCTACGGCAGCCAACCGGATTGGCGCCCCTTTTCCGGGCCGTGGTCGCGCGCCAGCGCGCACCAAGCACGCATGGGGCGCTCCGGTAGTCTGAGGGCTTGGCCTCCTCTCGCATGGCAGACTGTGTCGGTCTACTTCTGCCTAGCCGGCAAAGCGAACTGGAACACCGACCCGCAAGGCGAATTTGCGCTCGCCCACAGTCGCCCGCCATGCGACTCGACCAGCGACTGACAAATCGCCAGGCCCATGCCGAGACCCTGCGCCTTGGTCGTGTAGAAGGCATCGAACACCCGCTCCATCACCTGCGGAGCCAGCCCGATGCCAGCGTCCTCCACGGCGACCCGCACTGTCTGGGGTTTCGCGCACAGTGACCGGATCACGAGTTCCCGCGGCCGGTCGGCCACTTCTGTCATCGCCTCGATGCCATTCATCACCAGGTTCAGCAGCACCTGCTGCAACTGTACCCGATCACCCGCCACCAGCGGTAGCCCGGGCGCGAGCTCGGTCCGCAGCAGGATCTGATGTCGCGACACCTCGCCGCTGATCAGCGTGATCGTCTCTTTGACCAGCTCGTTGAGGTCAAGTCGAACCGTTACCGCGGCCGTCTTCCTCAGCAGCCCCCGCATTCCCTCGATCACCGCGCTGGCCCTATGCCCGTTCTGGACAATGCCCCCCACCGCCTCCCGCACCTCAGCAAGATCGGGGGGCTGGCGGCCGAGCCAGCGCAACGCTGCACTGGCGTTCGCGACAATGGCCGCCAGCGGCTGACTCACCTCGTGGGCGATCGAGGCAGTCAGCGCGTTCAGCGTGGTCACGCGCGCGACGTGGGCGAGTTCGGCCCGCGCCTGGTGCAGCGCCTGCTCGGCGCGCTTGCGCTCGGTCAGGTCGAGTACGAAAGACACCCCCTGGTCCACCCCATCCTCGAAGTTCGCAGACCCGAGCAGCACGGGCACACGCCTCCCATCCTTGCGGACCAAGTCGTTCTCGAACGGCGGCACAGTCCCCGTCACGCTGAACGCAGCCAGGGGTGCACCGGGCGCCTGCGCTGACGCAGGCATCAGGTCCGCCCATCCCAGGCGGCCCGAGCGGAGATCCTCGCGGTCGTAACCCGACATGCGCAGGAACGCGTCATTGGCCTCCAGAATCCGGCCGTCGAGTTGCCAGATGCAGATGCCGATAATGTTGGCCTCGACCAGACGCTGGATCTTTGCTTCGCGTTGCTCGAGATCGCGGTACAAACGGCTGTTCTCCAGCGCGGTCGCCGCCTGCGAGGCCACCAGCTTCAGCACCGCCGCCCTGGCCGGCACGAAGACGCGTGGAGCCAGGTTGTTCTCCAGGTAAAGGACGCCGATCTGCTTGGCCTGAGTGAGGAGCGGCAGGCACAGAATCGAGCGGGCGCGATGCTGCCGAATGTAAGGATCGACGGAGAACGGCCCCTGCGCCTCGGCATTGTCCAGCATGACGGTCTCGCGGCTGCGCAAAACATGGTGAAGGATCGATAGCGGCAGCGCGGTGCCGGGCACGCTCTGGTCGTGCAGTTGCACGGTGATGGCATGGCCGCAGGTGGTCGCTTCGGCCGCAATGCGCTGCCCGGCGCCCTGGTGCAGGATCAGCAGGCCTCGTTGCGCGCCGGCCTGCTCGATTGCGGTACGCATCAGCGTGTCGACCAGCTTGTCCAGGAAGATTTCACCCGACACCGCCTGCGAGACGGCGATCACCGTGGCGAGATCCAGGTGTTCGACAGAAGCGCCGATCGTCCGGGTCGAAGCAGGTGCCGACTCTTCTTCGCCGAGTGCCGGATATAACCCGTCGAGCTGCCGCACCTTGCCCTCGGCGCCCCAGCGGCGATAGCCGTGACGGGCATCCCGCAGATACACCCACGCTATCTTCTCGAAATCCCGCGCCGCATAGAATCGTGCCGCCAGCTCGTTAGCGAGTGCCTGGTTGTGGATAAAGTCGTTGTCGCGCGCGGACAGGATGGCCTGTTCGTACAGGCGCATGGCGTCGGCCTCGCGCCCACCCATACGGGCGATCTCCGCACCGATCAATGCAGCCCGGTTTTCGAAATTCCCCGGACAATGCTCGGCCCAGGCCTGCAACTGGCGGTGGTGTCCAGCCAGGGCCTCAAGGTGCCGGCCCCGGTCTGCCGCAGCGACCGCATCGCAGCAGGCCGCCCGTGCCAGCGCTGCATAGAAGTGGTATTCCGCCTGCTCGAAGAATGACGGTGAGGTCCAGAGCAGCGGCCGGGCGCGCTCCGCCGCCGCAATCGCGCCGGCATGGTCGGCGGCAAAAAAGCGCGCCTGCAGCTTGCGGATCCAGTACCAGCAGGTAACGAGTGCGAGGCCCTGATCCTGCTCCAGATGCCGCTCGAACCGGTCTTCGTCGAACCCGCTATCGTTGAACGAGCCGAAGACCGATGTCAGACCACGCAGTGTCCGGGCAAGCTGGCGTTGCGGGGTAATGCGGTCAATAACAAGACCAAACCCCGCTTCGCGCGCGAAGGCGATCGCAGCTTCGGCTTCGCGTTCCATATCGGCCAGCGGCGCGCCGCTGGCCAGCAGGTGCGTAATGAGGTTGTTGCTGGTGAAGGCCGCAAAGGTGCGGTCGCCCTGCTTGTTGGACAGATCGAAGCCGCGCCGCACCAGGCTGCTCGCGTCGCGGATCGGATGCGTCCATTGCAGGACGTGGCCGCCCACGACCTGGTAGACGCGGGCCTTGAACCGGTCCAGCCCGCGCTGGTCCACCAGGTCCAGGCCCAGCTTGCCGAAGCGGTATCCCGCCGCGTAGTCGCCCGATTGCGGCGCCAGCACCATGCTGAGCCAGGCATAGCCAAGGCACGACGCATCGCTGTTGCCATGTTCGAGACTCAGGTTCGCCATCCGGCCAATCACGAGCGCACGCAAGTTCTCGTCGGTGTACCAGGCCGGCGGCATCAGCGCGGTCAGGACGTCCATGGTCCCGACTGCATCGGGGTCGGCCATGCGCGGCAAGTCAATCAGCGCATCGATCGGCCGGTCCCCGATCTGCCGCCACATCCGCGCGTACTCCTGCTCTACCTCCGCCTTCGCAGGGTGCGCCGACCATTCCACGCCAGCCCGACGCAGGTAATCGAGACCGACCTCGACCGCACGGCCTCTCTGACCGAGGGCCATGAAGAGCTCCAGTCGCAATTGGGTCACCGCGGCCAACTCAGGGAGGCCGACCGCACGGCTCGCGAGGTCGGCGAGGCGTGGCTCCGCCGCCCCCGAGGCACCGGTAAGGAATTCGCATGCGGCCCGTTCGAACGCCAGTGCAAAGGCAAGCGCGGGCCGGCATTCCCAGGCATCCGCGGGCAACAGCACCGCGCCCGTGGCCAGATAGGCCAATGCGCTGGCGTAGGCCGTCGATCCCTTGGCACGCTGGCCGGCGAGCAGGTTCAGCTCGGCCAGCCGCCACCTCTCCTCGGGTGCGGTAATCAGTGTGGCACCGCGATTGAGCTGGCCAACGATCTCGAAGACGCGCTCCGCAAGCGCTTCCTGGGACGTGTGCGCGGCAAGCCTGCGCCCGATCGCAAGGTGCGCCGCGGGCCGCGCGGCTTCGGCAATCAGCGCGTAGGCCGCCTCGTGGACTCGGTCGTGCGGAAAGCGATAAGTCTCCTCGCGCCGCAACACCAGGCCGCCCTGGACCGCCTCCCACAGCGCCGCATCCAGCGTCCCTTCACTGCCGCCCAGGACCATGGTCATGATGCCTACCGCGGCTTCGTTGCCAAGACAGGCGAGCTGCTTCAGCGCTTCCTGGGTCGCTGCGGGCAGGCGGCCGAGCTTGCCGAGCATCAGGTCCACCACGTTGTCGGTGAAACCCTTGGCGCGGATCTGCCCAAGGTCCCACGACCAGCGCGCCTCGCGATGATTGAATGCAAACAGCCCCTCTTCCGCCAGGGCGGTGAGGAACTGGATCGCAAAGAATGGATTGCCCGCGGTCTTCTCGTGCACCAGTCTGGCGAGCGCCTCGCCGCCCTCCGGCGTGCAATGCAGGGCATCGCCGAGAAGCCGGCCGACATCGTCGCGCCCCAGGCTCGTCAGCATGATCTCCCCCACGCTTGCCCCGCCCTGGCGGATGGCCGTCAGTCGCGCCAGCAGCGGATGCCCGGGCGTGACTTCGTTATCGCGATAGGCGCCGATCAGCAGCAGATGCCGTACCTCCGGCTGGGTCGCGAGATGCTCGAGCAGGTCCAGTGTTGCCGCGTCCAGCCACTGCAGGTCGTCAAGGAAGAGCGCCAGCGGATGCGCAGCCTGCGCAAAGACGCCGATGAGGCGGCGGAACACGAGCTGGAAGCGGTGCTGTTCGTCGCGCGGCGGAACTTCCGACATTGGCGGCTGCGGGCCAAGGATGAGCGCCAGTTCCGGGATGAGCGGCACCATGAGCCCGATGTTCGGGCCCAGCGCCTCGGCCAGCGCCGCGCGCCACGGTGCCAGTTCCGCCTCGCTCTTGCCCAGCAGCGGGCGTACCAGTCCCTGCAGCGCCTGCGCCAGCGTTGCATAAGGGATGTCCCGCTTATACTGATCGAACTTGCCTGAAGCGAACAGGCCGCGATGCGGCACCAGCGCACGGTGCAACTCGTGCACGACCGAGGTCTTGCCGATACCCGAGTAGCCGGACACCAGCACCAGCTCCGGCGCGCCCCCGGACACCACGCGGTCGAAGGCGCCGAGCAGCACCCCAATCTCGCGATCCCGACCGTAGAGCCGCTCCGGGATCATCAGCCGGTCCGGCAGGTCATGCTCGCCAGGCGCGAACGTGTCGATGCGCCCCCGGCTTTCCCATGCGGCCAGGCAGCGCCGCAGATCCGCCTCCAGCCCGCCGGCCGTCTGGTAGCGCTCCTCCGCCGTCTTGGCGAGAAGCTTCATCACCACGGCAGAGAGCTGGACCGGGCTCGCCGGTACCCGCTCGGCCGGCGCCATCGGCTGCCGGGCGAGGTGGCAGTGGACCCAGTCCATCGGGTTGCCAGCGGAGAACGGCAGCGTTCCCGTCAGCATCTGGTAGAGCGTCACGCCCAACGCATAGAGATCGCTGCGCGCATCGACCGACCGGTTCATGCGGCCGGTCTGCTCAGGCGCCATATAGGCCAGCGTGCCGGCGATCTCGTCTGGTTGCGTCGGCGCCTGTGTCTCGCGCAGCAGCCGCGAAGCCAGCCCGAAGCCGGTGAGTCGCACCGCCCCATCGGCCTGGTTCACCAGGATGTGTGCTGGCTTGAGGTCCTTGTGAATGAAGCCGCGCTGGTGGAACTGGCCAAGGGCCCCACTCACGGCAATCGCCAGGCGCAGGAAGCGGCCAGCCTCCATGGGGGTGCCCATCAGGCGATCGAGCGGCTCACCGCCGGGATCCTCCAGGAGCAGGACCGTCCGGCCATGTTCGCGCACCAGTTCCAGGGGCCGGGCGGCCCAAGCGGGGTCCAGCGCCTCCTTCAGGCTGAATTCGTGTGCCAGTCGCCCGAGATTGGCAGGCATCGGATGCTCGGTCGCGAGCCACAAGGCCAGCACCGCCTCGCGCTGGCCATCGGCAGCGAGGCGCCAGCCCCGACCCAGGACGCGTTCGCCGTCCTTCCACAAGACCTGGAAGCTGACGAGACGGTCAGCATCGAAACGAAAAACTGAATGCATTGGCTGATTTTTAACGGCTTCCCTCAACAGCCGTGCAGTGTAGATGGAATGGTCGCCTCTAGCCTCGGCGAATCGTATACGAAAATAAAATTGTCACGACTTGCGGGTCGCCGCCCCGAGGATCTGGCCAAGGAGTTCGAACCGACGGCCCAGACGATCTACAACTGGGTAGCCCAAGCGGAACGCGATGCCGGACTTCGTCAGGACGGTCTGACGACGGCCGAGCGCCAGGAACTCACACGGCTACGCCGTGAGAACCGGCAGCTCAAAATGGAGAGGGAGATACTTGCAAAAGCCGCGGCCTGGTTCGCCCGGGAGACCGACACGCTGCCCGACAAGGGTACGAATTCATGAAGGCGAACCAGGCTCGCTATCCGCTGTCCACCATGGCTCGGCTGCTTAAGGTCTCGCGCAGCGGCTTCCATGCATGGATGGAACGACCTCCGAGCGCTCATGCCGTGTGTGACACGCTGTTGCTCGCGCAAATCCTTGAGATTCACGCTCGCTCGCGCGATACCTATGGGATGCCGCGTGTGCATGCCACGTTGCTGCGCCGGGGCATCCACGTCGGGCGCAAGCGCGTGGCGCGTTTGATGCGTGAGGCGGGCCTGCGCGGGGCTTGCCGGCAGCGCTTCATTTGCACCACGCACCGCGCGCCACAGGGTAGACCTGCGCCTGATCTGGTGCAGCGGCACTTCTGTGCCGATGCGCCCAATCAGCTATGGGTCGCCGATGCGACGTATATTCCTACCGCTGCCGGCTTTTACTATCTGGCTGTCGTGCTCGACGTCTCAGCCGGCGCATCATAGGCTGGGCCATGGGTAGTGGCGTTCATCGAGCGCGAGAAATTGTATGGGCTGGGTTGCGGCCTAGTTGAAGTCTCACTGCTGGCTTCCACTTTGATCACACCCGGCGCACAGCTATGGACAATGGATAGGCGTCTCGACGATTTGTCAGGACGGTTTGGTGTGGCGCATCGACCCCAGCTTCACTGAGTCGATGCCTTACGGATGTTCGAGCAGCCGCTGCATACGGTCGCGGCCTTGTCGGAGGAACAGCGCCGTGCTCTGCGCACGCCACGCTGCTGCAGGACCTCGCCACGTTGACCTATAACATCACCTCGACCTCGTTGACATCCTCTCCGTCCTCAGCCTTCGGCTGCCGCCTTACGGCGGAAAGGACGAGGATTCCTACGGCGCTACGTGATGCTCTACGTAG
>NZ_JBXAHL010000067.1:0-20951 GCF_058795055.1 Cupriavidus sp. GW823-FHT06D04
CATGAACCGCCGTATGCGGAACCGCACGTACGGTGGTGTGAGAGGGCTGAGGGGGTGACCCCTCACCCTACTCGATTCCGGCGAGATAGCTCGCGGGGTTCTCATCAAACATTTTCTTGTGCCAAGGCTCAGGTCAAGGGGCCGAGTCGGGTTGACGCTCGCCACTGCGCCGCGTGCGGTTGGTCTGCAGTATTGATTAGCGAAACACGAAGATCGGGATCCGGCAATGCGTCAGGACCTTCTGGGTTTCGCTGCCGATCAGCAGCCCCTGCAGGCCGGCTCGGCCATGCGACGCCATGACAATGAGGTCACAGTTACGTTCCTCCCCGGTCAGGATGATCGCCTCATAGGGGTGGTTGTGGGTAACGCTGAGCGTCTCGCATGCCACCTCCCCTTCCTTTGCCGCTTGTGCGACCACCGCCAGGTATCGCTCCGCATGCATTTCGGCAAGTTGTGCGTAGCGCTCCTGGGCATCTTCCAGCATGTCAGCCCGATGCGTGAGGACATGGAATTCCGGGATGACGTGCAATCCAGTGATCCTCGCCTCAAATGCCTTGGCGAGTTTCACCGCCATGCGCGCGGCAGCGTCGGAGAGTGCCGATCCATCGGTGGGTACCAGGATATGCTGAAACATGTTGGCCTCCTTGTGGCCGGCGGGACCATCCGCCTCGGCCCGCTGGCACGCTCTACGAACTTGATGGTATGACAATCATTCCTGCTCTGGTGTGACGCGCTTCTCGATTCCCTGATCAGGGGCAGGGCGACCCGTGGCGGTCTGGCCCCCTATCAGCCTTGTGCATTCGGCGCTGCAACATCCCGCTGTCGCAGGTGCGCAATCTTCCCAATGCGGTCGGCGCCGTCGAGTTTCTCGTTCAGCGTACCGCTGTCGCCGCCGGCCCTTTGTTGAAGGGGCGCTGCGGTGCTAGGCTGAAGGCGAAATCTTGCCGCCCAGGCGGAGACACCAATGGTCGAAGCTTCCGAACTGAAGTCGGGCATGGTCATCATGCTTGAAGGTGAACTTCATAGCGTTACCAGCGCCGGGTACCACGCCGGCGGCGGCCAACAGGGGAGCGCAGTTTTCGCCAAGTTCAAGAGCCTTAAGACTGGTCACATCAAGGAGTTGCGGTTGCACCCGAGCAACAAGCTCGAAGAGGTCGCGCTTGATCACCAGGAGATGGAATATCTGTACACCGATGGTGACGCCTTTTTCTTCATGAATCCCGACACCTTCGAACAGATCAGTTTTCCTGCGGAAACCATGGGCGCATACCAGAAATTTCTTCGCCCCAATATGCGAATCCCGGTGCAGCTTTATGAGGGCGAGCCAGTCACCATCGCATTCCCCGCTGCCGTCGAGGTAACCATCATGTCCACGCCGCCGGGCCTGCACGAGCATGAAACCTCTACCTTCAAGACTGCCACGCTGGATAACGGCATGGAAGTTCTCGTTCCTCAGTTCGTCAAGGAAGGGGACACGGTGCGAATCGAGGTCGCTTCAGGAAAATATTTGGAGCGGATAAGGCGAGGGACGCGAAAGTCGTGACGCCAGTGCCGCGCCATCGCTCCCTGCATGCGCGGCGCCGCGTACAGTCCCGCCGGGACGGGGCCGGCAGCGTCGGCAGTACCGTATCCGGCACCTGTCCTTCACTTTGCGCCTCGTGTATGCATCCTATGCAAGTATGGGCATGCCATGCGTGACGCATGACCATCGTCGTCGCTCAGGAGTGCCACGGTCCTCTTGCCCCCTTCCGCGCCGCTTCGTCGTGGCTTGCTGTTTGTCATGCCGGGCGGTCAACCCAATCCTATATTTGACACAGTGCCAATCGTGCTGCGCGACGCACCGCGATGATTTCGCTAACAGGAGGGCAAGATGAACGACATCCAATCCGATTTCTCTATGCGCAAGGACGCATTGGCCCGCGACGTCGATACGCTGATGGCCGACGTTCAGGCACTTCTTCATGATGTCAAAGCCGAAACCGGCGTAGGGACCAGCCTTGAGCGCCATGCACTCAAGGCCCGGCAGCGCGCGCTGCAGGAGCGCATCGTTACGTTGCGCGAAGAAGGTCGCGCCAAAGTCTCCGAGTGGGCGACAACGACTGATCGCTACGTTCATGAGCATCCATGGCAAAGCATGGGTACCGTGGCCGCCATCGCGGCAACGACAGGCGCTATCGTCGCGCTGGCTGCCAGCCACCGTTAGGCATTCGTGACTGCGGCGCCGGCACGGCTGTGACACGTGCCGGTCCCGCAAGGGACACGTGGTTTTTTGCCATGCCGGCAAATGGCTACGGCGCCTTGCGGGAGCCTCGATCTGAGTGGCAACACATCTGAGCGGCAATACAGCAACTGTGCCCGCCAAGTGCGATTGCCCAGGCGCGCTACGCTGGAGGGTCTGCTTACGTGCGACCCGCAGGATGCTCATCCAGGAGGCCAGTCATGGAAGGGCTGACAAAGGAAGAATTGGCGAAGTTGGTGGCCCAAATGGACGCTGAGGAGTTGCGCATCCGTGCCGTCGCCGGAACCGCGGATTCGCCTGTCGTGGCGCCAACACAACGTGAACAGCTTGATGATGGTGAAATGGCGGACGAAAAGACTGTGCAGCGCCAGGGCGACGCGATGCTGAAACACTATCGCATGCAACTGGCCGACATTGAAGCAGCCCGGTCACGGATGAGGAGTGGCCAGTATGGCGTCTGTATTGACTGCCAGCAGGCCATGCAGGCGTACCCGACCGCCATGCGCTGCACGGCATGCCAGAATCTCCACGAACACAGCCATCCCCGCCAGGCGCAGGAGACGCGCCGACCGGCTTCCGCAGATCTTTCGTCGCCGAACTGACTTACTCGTTCCTGAGATCAATGCCGAAGCCGCCAGCCAGTTCACAATCGATGATCCCGGCGGCGTAGGCGAAAAGCCAGTCCTCTGCCTCCTGCAGCGTTGCGGGCGGGTGGGGCCAGTCCGGCGTAAAGCGGATGCCCATGTCCTCATTGCGCGTGGAGATCTGGACTCGCCCGCCTGGCTTGCCTGGCTCAATCACCTCCGGCACGAACAGGGCAACGTGGAATCCCTTGTAAGACCGCTTTCTTTCCAACATTTCAGCCTCCGGCAATTTACGCATGTCCGTAGCTCAGCCCGAGCGCCGGACTGTCTTGAATTCAAGATATAGCGAGGCGCGGCTAATGCCTAGTAATGCCGCGGAACCTCGGGGATCACATCGGAGCGTGCGGTTGAATTTGACCTAGACTGAAAAAGTGCCCTTCGCGCGCTTCGAGGCTGCGCAATGGAGCTTCATCGGCAGCCAACTGATGCGGGCGAATGACAATGGCACAGGCAACACACAATCATCTGCTGCCTGAACTCATGTGGATTGGTGTTCACGAAGGGGGCATCATGTTGCAAGCCAGTGAAATGCAGCAACGTTTTAGTCATCTGCAGCAAACCATCAGCGAGACATCACGGACTTGTCATGCCGATACGGGGATTCCACAAGACTTGATGAACTGGGTGGATGAGCTCGACAAGGAGTGCAAATCGGCATCGAAGGTCGTGTCTTCCAAGGATGAGGATCGGATCCGGCAGTGGGTCGATGATCTCGAACGGATCGGTGATCGTGCAGACCGCGCTTGCCAGCAGGCCGGCAGTCTCGATGCAAAGGTCAAGGATGCAGTCAGTTCGATGCATTCGGAACTTGCTGACCTGAAGCGCCAACTGCACTAACTAATCTGACAGCCCCGGTCCAACCAGCCGGGGCTGATTGCATCCTGCCCCCAGCCCACATAGGCGCCCCCCATCAGCCCTGCAAAGCCCCCATTATCACCTCCTGCACAATGCGGCTGCCTTCGGGCGTAGCCCAACTCCCGGCCAGTTCCGCAATCAACTGGTTGGTGCTGGTCAGCGTGACACCATTCTTCTCCATGCGCCGCAAGGCAATATCGTCAGCCATCTTGCTCGGCGATCCGCCGGCATCCGCGACGACTTGCACTTCATAACCTTGCGACACCAGGCTCAACGCCGGATACACCGTGCACACGTCATTGGTCACGCCAGCGATGATCAATTTCCTGCGTCCGGTAGCCTTCACCGCCGCCGCGAAGTTCTCATCGTCCATGGCATTCACAACACCAACGCGCTTGATGCGCGCAGCGAACTCAGCCGGAAAAATGTCCGCCAGCTCGCTGATCAGCGGTCCCTGGGCGTACTCCTCCATGCTGGAGGTCATCACGACAGGGACTTTCAGGATGGCCGCGGTCTTGGCCACCATCAGCGCGTTGCGCTTCATTTCGTCAAAGGGAATGGACTTCACCCAGCCCATGGTGCCTACCTGATGGTCGATCAGGAGCAGGGCGGCGGTGTCTGCAGTGAATCGTTCGAACTTCATGATGCATTCCTTGATGGTGAATGGGGCAAACGCCCCTTGCTTCAAGCCGCTTCGGCTTCAGCCAGCGCCGGATAGTCGATGTATCCCTGGGCCGTCGGCGGCGCAAAGAACATGTTGCGGTCCGGCGCGTTGAGCGCGGCGCCCTGGCGGAAGCGCTCCGGCAGGTCGGGATTCGCGAGGAAGGCGCTGCCGAAGACGGTGGCGTCGGCCTTGCCATCGGCCAGCAGGGCTGCGGCGCTGTCCTGCGTCAACCCGCCTCCAATCAGGTAGGTGCCGTCGAAGCGCGGGCGCAGCAGGGTGTGGTAGTCGACCGTGGCACCGAACAGCGCGACATGCAGATAGGCCAGGCCCTGGCCGCGAAGCTTGTCGACGAGGTAGGTGTAGGTCTCCTGGGGCGTGGCATCGGTGATGCTGTTGTAGTTCATCTCCGGCGAGATCTTGATGCCGACCCGGTCGGCGCCGACCTCGGCCACCATCGCGGCCAGCACTTCCAGCACAAAGCGAGCGCGGCCTTCGACCGAGCCGCCGTATTGGTCTTGCCGGTGGTTGCTGCCAGACGAAAGGAACTGCTCGGGCAGGTAGCCGGAGGCCGCATGCAGTTCGACGCCGTCGAAGCCCGCGTCGATGGCGCGGCGGGTGGCCTGGCGATATTCGTCAATGACGCCGGCGATCTCGGCCAGGCTGAGTTCGCGGGGCGTGACGAAGTCGACTTGGCCGGCAGGCGTCCACGCCTGTCCCTCGGGCTTGATGGCCGACGGTGCCACGGGCGTTGCGCCATCAAGCAGCGACGGATGCGAGATCCGGCCGCAATGCATCAGCTGCATGAAAATACGGCCGCCGCGGGCGTGCACGGCTTCAGTCACCTTTTTCCAGCCGGCAACCTGGGCCTCGGTTTCGATACCGGGCGTATTCACGTAGCCCTTGCCCATGGCGGACGGAAACACGCCTTCGGTGATGATCAGGCCGGCGCTGGCGCGCTGGGCGTAGTAGGTGACGGTCATGTCGCCGGGGACGCCGTCGGCGTCGGCGCGGGAGCGGGTCATCGGCGCCATGACGAGGCGGTTCGGCGCGATGTGGCGGCCGATGTGGACGGGGGTGAACAGTTGGCTCATGGTCAATTCCTGTACGGGTTGGGGCGAAGGCGGCGAAGGGAAGCCCATGGACGTATGCTCGATTAATTCATTGACGAGATAAAGATGATAGATTGGCAATCATTGATCCAAAAATGGCGCAATCCAGATGGAACTGCTCAATGACATGGCCTTGTTTGTGGAGGTCGCCCAGACGCGGAGCTTTCGTGGCGCGGCCGCTGCCACCGGTGTGCCGAACTCCACACTGTCCAGGCGGATCAGCGCGCTGGAGAAGGCCATCGGCCTGCGGCTGCTGCATCGCACGACGCGCAAGGTCGAGCTGACCGAGGCTGGGCAGATCTACTACGAGCGCTGCAAGCGCATCGTCGACGAAGCGCGGATTGCACACGAGCAACTGGGGGAGATGCTGGCGCAGCCGAGCGGCGTGCTGCGCGCGTCGCTGCCGGTCGACTTCGCCATGATCTACATGGCGCCCCTGATTGCGGAGTTCGCTGCCCGCTACCCGGACATCACCTTTGATTTCGACCTCACGCCCCGCCGTGTCGACCTGGTGGCCGAGCCCTTCGATGTGGCCATCCGCATGGGCGAGCTGACGGACTCGAACCTGATCGCCCGCCTGCTTGCGCGCCTTTCGGTGCAGGTCTATGCCTCACCGGGCTACCTGGAACGCGCTGGCGAGCCGACCCATCCCACGGACCTGGTACGGCATCAGTGCATCGGTTTTCCCAAGGCAGGCAAGTGGGCGCTGCATCGCGGTGAGGAGACCGTCGAGGTGGAGGTGGGGGGAAGGTTCTACGTCAATAGCGTTGGCATGTTCCGACGCCTGGCAACGCTGGACCTGGGCGTGATATTGCTGGCCGAGGAGGTCGCGGCAGAGGATGTGGCGGCCGGCCGCCTGCGCCGGATATTGCCTGACTGGCAGACCAGGCCGACGCCGGTCTATGCCCTGACCGAGACACGCTTGCTGCCGGCAAAGACACAGCGCTTTATCGAGTTCCTGAAGGAGCGCTTGGGCACCAAAGCGTGAGCTCGGCAAATGTCGGTCGCTTGGGGAGCCGCAGTGATTGTGCATCTAGCGCGCAACCACCTTCGGTGACGGTCAACCTCACTTGCGCCGCATTTCCACGACCGTAGGTTTGCCATCAACGTTGTCGAATGTCACGGATACCGCCTCGCCCTCCTTGAATTCCTTCAGCGATGCGCGATCCCTGACGGGGAACGCCATGGTCATCGGGCCCATGCCCAGGTTGGCGATCGGTCCGTGCTTGAGCGTGACCTTGCCGGCCTGCACATCGATCTTCCTGATTTCGGCCGCCACGGGCTGTGGCACCTGTTGCGAGGGTGCGGACGGCTTCATGTTCATGCCGTCCATCGAGCCCGCTGCGAATGCGCCCGGCGTGATGGTCAAGGCAAGGGCGAGGGCGAGCGTCTTGATGGATTTCATTGGGGTTCCTTTTGCAGTGATGGGTGGACGGAAACAGGTTGAGGTCTGGTCTGGCGCCGGCGCATCAGCAAATACACCGCCGGCACCACGAAGAGCGAAAGCAATGGCGCGGTGAGCATGCCGCCCACCATCGGCGCGGCAATGCGCTGCATGACCTCGGAGCCGGTGCCATGCGACCACATGATCGGCACCAGGCCGGCAAGGATGACGGCGACGGTCATTGCCTTGGGGCGTACGCGCAGCACCGCGCCTTCCTGGATGGCTTCAAGCAGCGCGGACGGGCTGGCATCGCCCTGGTTCGCGCGCGCGGTCCATGCCTGCTTCAGGTAGAGCAGCATGATCACGCCGAATTCCGCCGCCACGCCCGCCAGCGCGATGAAGCCGACCACGCCGGCAACCGACAGGTTGTAGCCCAGCAGGTAAAGCAGCCAGAAGCCGCCGATCAGCGCCAGCGGCAGCGTGCCCATGATGAGCAGGGCTTCATCGAGGCGGCCGAACACCAGGTACAGCAGCACGAAGATGATCAGCAGCGTGAACGGCACCACCACCTTCAGCTTTGCGGCGGCCCGCTCCAGGTATTCGAACTGCCCCGACCAGCTTAGGGAATAGCCAGCCGGCATCGGCACCGCTTTCGCGACGGCGGCCTGCATGTCCCGGACAGCCGAGCGCAGGTCACGCCCGCGGATGTCGACATACACCCAGCCCGACAGTCGCGCGTTTTCGCTGCGCAGCATCGGGGCTCCCTGCACCACCTGGATGCGCGCCACGTCGGACAGCACGATATGCTGGCCCTTGTCAGTGACGATGGGCAGGCTGCGCAGTTTCTCCACGGAGTCGCGGTAATCGCGCGGGTAGCGGACGTTGATCGGGAAGCGCGCCAGCCCGTCGACGACCTCGCCCACATTGTCGCCGCCGATGGCGGACGACACCACGCTCTGCACATCCGCGATGTTCAGCCCGTAGCGGCCGGCCGCCACGCGGTCGATATCGATATCGACATAGCGCCCGCCGGTCAGCCGCTCGGCCAGCGCCGATGTCACCCCCGGCACTGTCCTGACGGTTTCCTCGATGCGCGTCGCCAGGCGATCGATTTCCTTCAGGTCCGCGCCCGCCACCTTGATGCCGACCGGGCTCTTGATCCCGGTGGCAAGCATGTCGATGCGGTTGCGGATCGGCGGCACCCAGATGTTGGACAGTCCCGGCACCGTGACTACGCGATCGAGTTCTTCCACCAGCTTGTCGGGGGTCATGCCGGCACGCCACTGGTCGCGCGGCTTGAACTGGATGGTGGTCTCGAACATCTCGAGGGGCGCCGGATCGGTCGCGGTATCGGCGCGGCCGGCCTTGCCGAACACGGTCGCCACCTCGGGCACGGTCCTGATCAGGCGGTCGGTCTGTTGCAGCAGCTGCGCCGCCTTGCCGGCGGAAAGGCCCGGCAAGGCCGACGGCATATAGAGCAGGTCGCCCTCGTCAAGCGGCGGCATGAACTCGGCGCCGGTACGCATCATCGGCCACGCTGTCGCGGCCAGCAGCACCGCGGCGATCGCGAGGGTGGTCTTCGGGTAGGCCAGCACCCGTGCAAGCACCGGCCGATAGGCGCGGATCAGCCATCGGTTCAAGGGGTTGGACTGCTCCGAAGGAATCCTGCCGCGGATCAGGTAGCCCATCAGCACCGGCACCAGCGTCACCGACAGGCCCGCCGCCGCGGCCATGGAATAGGTCTTGGTAAAGGCCAGCGGCGAGAACAGCCGGCCCTCCTGCGCCTCCAGCGTAAAGACCGGGATAAACGACAGCGTGATGATCAGCAGCGAGAAGAACAGCGCCGGCCCGACCTCGGTGGCGGCCCGGCCGATCACGCCCCAGCGCTCGTCCCCTGTCAGCGCCCGGCCGGGATGGTCCGTATGCCAGTGCTCCAGTTGCTTGTGCGCGTTCTCGATCATCACGACCGCGGCATCGACCATGGCGCCGATGGCAATGGCAATGCCGCCCAGCGACATGATGTTGGCATTGATGCCCTGGTAGCGCATCACCAGGAAGGCGGCCAGCACGCCCAGCGGCAGCGAGACGATAGCCACCAGCGCGGAACGCAGGTGGAACAGGAACAGCAGGCACACCAGCGCGACCACGGCGAACTCTTCGACCAGCTTGTGCGTCAGGTTTTCCACCGCGCGCTTGATCAGCGTGGAGCGGTCGTAGGTGGTGACGATCTGCACGCCGGCAGGCAGGCTCTTCTGCAGCGTGGCGAGCTTCGCCTTGACCGCCTCGATGGTTTCCAGCGCGTTCTTGCCTGAGCGCATCACGATGACGCCGCCGGCCACCTCGCCCAGGCCGTCAAGTTCGGCGATGCCGCGCCGCATCTCCGGGCCAAGCTGAACGACGGCGACATCGCCCAGCCGCACCGGAATGCCGGCATCGCTGGTCACCAGCGGGATCTGCCGGAAATCGTCGAGCGTCTTCAGGTAGCCGCTGGCGCGGACCATATACTCTGCCTCGCCCATTTCCAGCACCGACCCGCCGGCCTCCTGGTTGGCGCCCTTGAGCGCCGCCAGCACCTTGCCCTGCGACAGGTTGTAGGCGCGCATCCGGTCCGGCATCAGCACCACCTGGTACTGCTTCACCATGCCGCCCAGCGAAGCGACCTCGGCCACATTGGGCAGCGATTTCAGTTCGAAGCGCAGGAACCAGTCCTGCAGTGCACGCAACTGGCCAAGGTCATGCTGGCCGGTCTTGTCCACCAGCGCGTACTCGTAGATCCAGCCGACGCCGGTGGCATCCGGCCCCAGCGCCGGCCTGGCCGCGGCGGGCAGGCGGGACTGCACCTGGTTCAGGTATTCCAGCACCCGCGAGCGCGCCCAGTACAGGTCGGTGCCATCCTCGAACAGCACATAGACGAACGAATCGCCGAAGAAGGAGTAACCCCGTACCGTTCTGGCGCCGGGTACCGACAGCATGGTGGTGGTCAGCGGATACGTGACCTGGTTCTCGACGATCTGCGGCGCCTGGCCGGGGAAGGGCGTGCGGATGATCACCTGTACATCGGACAGGTCGGGCAGGGCGTCGAGCGGCGTGCTCCGCACCGCCCACAGGCCCCATGCGGTCAGCATCACCGTGGCCAGCAGGACCAGGAAGCGGTGGCGGATCGAGGCCAGGATAAGGCGCGCGATCATGGCCTGGCTCCCTGGGCGGTGCCGGCGGGCTCGACCGACGACAGCGTGGCCGCACCATCGCGGTCCAGGTGGAAGCGGAAGCGGATGCGGTCGCCAGGCTTCAGTCCCTTGGGCAGGCCAGTTGGCGGTGCGGCGAAGTCCATGGTCATCGCGCCCCACTGTGCCGACGGGATCGGGCCGTGCGAGATGGTCAGGCTCTCGCTGCCGTTCACGGCTTCGATGCGGCCGGTGCCCTCATGCTCTGCGGCCGGCGCGGCAGGTGCAGACGCTGCTGGTGTGGCCGTCATCCGTTCCGCGCTGCCGCGCAGGCTGGCTTCCGAGTCGATCAGGAACTGGCCGGACGTGACCACTTTCTGCCCCGGCGCCAGTCCGTCCAGCACCTCGACCATGCCATCGGCCTCGCGGCCGGTCTTGATATCGGTGGCAACGAACCCTGCCTGGCCGGCATCGACCATGACGATATTGCGCTGACCGGTGCGGATGACCGACTCCGACGGGATCAGCAACGCCTCCTGCTGTGCGCCACTGTCGAAGCTGACCCTGACAAACATGCCCGGCAGCAGGCGCCTGCCGGGGTTGGGCAGGTCGATGCGGGCCTTGACGGTGCGGGTCGCCGGGTTGACGTCGGGAAGGATGGCGTCGATCTTGCCGGCAAGGGGGCCGGCCGTGCCGCCCTGCAGTACCGTCGCAGCCGCGCCGGCCCGGATAGTGCCGGCCTGGCCCTCTGGTACCTCGGCAATCACCCAGACCTGGCTGAGATCAGCCAGGCGGAACAGCGTCATGCCCGGCGACACGGTCATGCCCTCGCGCACCGCCACCTCGGTCACGAGGCCATCGACCGGGCTGGCGATGGCAATACCGGACTGCAATTTTCCGGATCTCTCGACCGCACTGACCTGGCCCGGCGTCATGCCCGCCTGCAGCATGCGAGCCCGCGCCGCGCCGCGCAGGTCGCCCAGGTGTTCACTTCCTGCCATGCGCGACACGGCCAGGTATTCCTCTTGCGCCGCGACCCAGTCGGGCGAGTACAGGGTGACCAGCGCCTGGCCACGCCGGACCGGGTCAAGGGTCGCCCGGACCGCGACGTGCTGCACAAAGGCGTTGGTGCGCGCCTGGATGATCTGCACGCTGCGTTCGTCGATGGCGACATTGCCTGGCACCTGCAGCATCGCGGTCAGCCGTCCAGGCTTTGCCTCGGCGGTGCGAATGCCAAGGTTTTGTGCGACATGGCTGTCGACGGTGACACCGCTGCCACCGCCATCGCCGTCCGCGTAGACCGGCACCAGTTGCATCTCCATGAAGGGCGACTTGCCCGGCTTGTCGAAGCGCTGGCCCGGCACCATGGGATCGTGCCAGTACAGGATTTTCCTGCCGGTCTTGGGATCGATGTCGCCGGCCTTGAGTACGGTGGATTCCGCGCCAGGCGTGCCCGACGGTTGCGCAGTTTGCGTGCCGCGCGTGAACCCGAAGTGGTAAGCGCCGTAGAGGGCGATGCAGGCGACGACCAGCCCGGCGGCTGCTGCAATGGCGTGCTTCTTCATTTTGCCTCCTTCGCTGCGGCTTCGGTCTGGACGGTAGGCAACGGCACCAGGTAGTTCAGGTCCGCCCACAGCTTTGCGGTCTTTGCCTCAAGCAGCAGGCGATCCATGGCGGTGTCGATGGCGCGATGGTTGGCTTCGGCGACCGCCACCAAGGTGCCCGTGTTGGCGCGGTAGGCCGTCAGTGCCGCATCCGCCTGTGCCCGGGCGAGCGGCAAGGTCTTGTCGTCGTAGCGCCGCAGCCGGTCAAGGTTGCGCTGCAGCTCGGCCAGCCTGGCGCCGACCATGGCCTGGGTATTGCGCCGGACCATTTCCAGCCTGGCCCGCGCGTCATTGGCCTGCGCCAGCCGCGCACTGATTTCGCGGTCCTGGCGGTTGCCCCGGTCCCACGGTAATGGGAAGCTGACATTGAGCGAGCCCATGTTCGAGTAGGCCGAGCCGCGCTGGCTGTACATCAGCTCGACCGTCACGTCCGGCTTGCGGGCTTCCGTTGCTACCTGGATCTCCGATTCGGCCAGTGCCACGTCGCGCTGCGCAGCCGACAGTTCGGGCACGGCCTCGAACTCGCCCCTGGCGAGTTGCCGGGCGCCTGGCGGCACTTCAAGCGGTGGCCGATCCGACAGCGGGCGCCCTGCAGCGGCGCCGACCCAGCGCTCCAGGTTCAGCGTGGCGGTCGCCAGCGCGGCGCGGTTCTCGTCCTCGCGGTCGTGCAGCTTCTGGATTTCCAGCTCCATCGCCAGTACGTCCGCACGCGAGCCGCGCCCGCTGCGGTAGGCCGCGGTGGCGGCCTGCAGTGCCAGTTCAAGTGGATGGCTGTGATGGCCGAGCAGCACGCCGGCCTGCTCCGCATACCACCGGTCGAGCCAGGCATTGACCGCATTGCGCTGCACGCCTGCCAGCCCCACCGCACGCTGCGCGTCGGCAGCGGCGGCTTCGGCTTCGAAGCGCGCGGCCCTGGCGCGGCGCTTGTCCGCACGCGTGAATTCCTGCATCACTGAGATCGAGCGCATGGTCATGGAATCCCGGCTCAGCGAGAACGCGTCCGAGCCGTTGACGGGCACGTTGTTGACGCCGAGCTTGAGCACGGGATCCGGCAGGCGGCCGGCGGCTACCGCCATTTGCCCGGCGGCCTCCACGGCGCTGCGCGACGATTCAGCGTCGCCGGCATGGGCGCTTGCGATCGCGACGGCTTCCTCAAGGGAGAGGGAAGGGGCGGATTGCCCGGGCGCGCCTTGCGGCGCAGCCAGGCCCACTGCGGGCGCGCTGAGCAGCGCCACGGTCAGGTGACGTAGATAAAGCATAAAGCCTCCAGGAACGACGACTGCTGCCCGCATGGCGGGCAGCACCAGGTGACGTCGAACCGGAGGCTAAGTCTGGAAACTGCAGTGAAGGATGGTGAGGGGTGGTGGACCGCGCGCCTCTGCCTCGGCGCGCAGCGCAACGCGAACCTCCGCCAGGACCACGCGCGTTGGCTCAATCACGCGCATCAGCACCGGCATGAAGGCCGGAAGCTGCGGCGAAGCATGGTCGGCGTTCTTGGCATCGGCCTGGCAATGCGCGAGGCAAAGCCCGCTCTGGTCGATACCTTGCTGGCTGTCGCTGGCGGCCATCTCGGCACAGGACTCGGTCATCGCCGCCATCGTGCCGCTGTGTTCCGCCTGGTGGCGGCTGCCGGTACAAGCGTACGCCGCCGCTGCCAGCTGGGCTGCCAGGAAGACAACGAGGAGGAAGCCGGCGAACCATGGCCGGCGATGCGATTTACCCACGAGAGCGGTGCCTGTTTTGGCGACAATATAGCAGTGTTCAGCGTCACCAGGCAGCTTCACTACTGCGGCAGCTCGCCGCACAGGTGGGCCGTTCGCCTTCAACAGGCCGATCATGGCGAGCTGCCTGATGCTGCACTTTCCGATGTTTGACTGCAGTGACAACGTTGCCGTCTATATGTGACGCGTCACGGTGCCGAAATATTCGTCGTGCATCCTCCCGCCAAAACCAACGGGGAGGAAATATGAGGCGTCTTTCAATACTGGCGGCACCGCTGCTGGCGCTGGCCGTGGCGTCGTGCGGCAGCGATGATGACAGCAATGCGTCGGTCACGCAGCCGCCGGCTGGCGGCAGCGCCGCGCCCACGAAGAACGTCGTGTTCTTCCTTGGCGACGGCATGGGCATGGCGACGATGACTGCGGCGCGGATCTACAAGGTCGGCGAGGATGGTGAGCTGACCATGGACACGCTCCCCGAGAGCGGGTTTATCCGGACCTATTCGAACAACGCGCAGGTGACCGACAGCGCGCCGTCGATGGCGGCCTACATGACCGGCGTCAAGATGAACAACGAAGTCATCTCGATGACGCCGGAGACCAGTGCCTTTGATGCCAGCGGCAAGGACTATCTGTCCGGCGCGGACAGCACCTGCCCGGCTTCCGGCAACGGCCAGAGCGTGCCGACGCTGCTCGAGCAGATGAAGACGGCAGGCTATGGCACCGGCGTGGTCACCACCACGCGCATCACGCACGCGACTCCCGCCACGACCTACGCGCACGTCTGCCACCGCGATGCCGAGAACACCATCGCCGCGCAACTGGTGCCGAACGGCGCCGGCTACAACAGCGCGCTAGGCGACGGCGTCGATGTGATCTTCGGCGGCGGCCGCAAGCACTTCCAGAGCAAGGCCGCGGGTGGCGCCCGCACCGACGGCCGCGACCTGGTTGGCGAGCTGACGAAGGCCGGCTATACCTACGCGTCCAGCAAGGCCGAGTTCGACAAGATCGACGCCGCCAGCGCCAAGAAGGTGGCAGGCCTGTTCACGTCCAGCCATATGGCCTACGACCTGGACCGCGTTCCCGGCGACGAGCCGAGCCTGGCGGAGATGACCAGCAAGGCCATCGACGTGCTTGCCGCGAAGAAGAAGGGTTTCTTCCTGATGGTGGAAGGCGGCCGCATCGACCACGCCTTGCATGAAACCACCGCGCGCAAGGCGCTACAGGACACCGTGGCCTTCGACACCGCGATCAAGACCGCCATCGACAAGCTCAACGTGATCGACCCGGGCCTGAAGAACACGCTGATCGTCGTCACCGCCGACCATGACCACACGCTGGTACTCAATGGCTACGCCAAGCGCACCGGCCCCACCAGCGACAGCAACCCCGGCGTGCTGGGCCTGCTGAAGAACTACGTGACCGGCGCACTGTCCACGGACTCCGGCGGCAATCCCTTCACCATCATCGGTTTCGGCAACGGCGAAAACCGCCCGGCCACGCGCACCGCGCTGACCGATGCACAGGTCTACGACAAGAGCTATCACCAGGAAGCCGCGATCCCGATGGCGGCAGGTGGCGAGACCCATGGCGGCACCGATGTCTTTATCGGCGCACTGGGCAATGGTGCCGAATCCTTCACCGGTGTGATGAACAACACCGAGGTGTTCGGCCTGATCAAGACGGCCATCGACCTCTAAGCCACTATCGCTGACGGAATAACGCCATGAAACTCATCATTCGAACCGGCCTGTCCGCAGTTGCGGCTGCCTGCGCCTGCATTGCCCTCCCTGCGCAAGCCGCGGGCGAGGCCAAGAATGTCATCTTCTTCCTGGGCGACGGCATGGGCCCGACCACCGTCACCGCTTCGCGCATCTACAAGTATGGCGAGACGGGCAAGCTCAACATGGAGTCGCTCAAGCGCACCGCGCGCGTGAAGACGTATTCGAACGACGCGCAGACCACCGACAGCGCGCCGTCGATGGCGGCCTACATGACCGGCGTGAAGATGAACAACGAAGTCATCTCCATGTCGGCTGATACCAAGGCCAGCGACGGCACCGGCAAGTCCTATGTGACCAGCGCCGGTGACAGCACCTGTCCCAGCGGCAACGGCTCGCCGGTCGTGACCGTGCTGGAACTGGCCAAGGCCGCCGGCAAGTCGGTCGGCGCGGTGACCACTACGCGCGTGACGCACGCGACGCCGGCGGCCACCTTCTCGCACGTCTGCCACCGCGACGGCGAGAACAACATCGCCGCACAGGCAACGCCCGGCAACGCCGGCTACAACACGGCGCTCAAGGACGGCCTGGACGTGCTGCTTGGCGGCGGCCGCCGCCAGTTCCTGCCCAGTGCCGCGGGTGGCAAGCGCACGGATGGCGTCGACCTGACCACGCAGTTCCCGGGCTACACCTATGTGACCACCGGCACCGCGTTCAAAGCCGTGGATCCGGCATCCACCAACAAGCTGCTCGGCCTGTTCAACATGGACCACCTCAACTACGAGCTGGACCGCGTCAAGAACAATGTCGACGAGCCTAGCCTGGCCGACATGACCGAGAAGGCCATCCGCATCCTGCAGAAGAACGGCAGCGGCTATTTCCTCATGGTGGAGGGCGGCCGGATCGACCATGCGCTGCACGGCACCAACGCCAAGCGCGCGCTGGAAGACACGATCGCGTTTGACGATGCCATCAAGCGTGCGCTGTCGATGGTGGACCTGTCGAACACGATGATCGTCGTCACCGCCGACCACGACCACACGATGACGATCAACGGCTACTCGCATCGCGGCAACCCGATCCTGGGCACGGTGACGGACATCAAGACCAAGCAGCCGGCCACGGCGGCCGACGGCCTGCCTTACACCACGCTGGTGTTTGGCAACGGCGGTGGTCCGCGCAAGTCCCCGCGCGACAATCCCGCGCTGGTGGACACCACGGCCGACGGCTACCTGCAGGAAGTCGGCGTGAACCTCGGCTCGCCGGGCTCGGAAACCCACGGCGGCGGCGATGTGATGCTGTTCTCGACGGGGCCGGGCAATGCCGCGCTCAAGGGCACCATCGATAACACCAAGGTCTTCAGCGTCGTGAAGTCCGCGCTGGGCCTCTGATGGCGGCCGCGGCCTTGCTGCACGACTGAGCACAGTGTCTTTTGATGCCATGCGCGCGCCGGTTTGCCGGCGTGCGCATTTTCGCTTTCTGAACGGATTTCATGAAAACCAAGCAAGCCACTCCAGTCCTCGCACTGCTGCTGGTCTCGGCAGCCTTCACCGCCGTGGCGGCAGAGCCGGCCAAGGCCACCGGCCCCCTGGCGCTGCGCGTGCAGCATGAGTTGTCGGCGATCGGGGCCGACGGTGTGCGTCGCGACATCTACTTCACCGAACGTGTCTACCGCGAGGGCGGCACGGTCTGGATCGAGCGCGAGATCCCGCACGGGGCACATGACGAAGCCGAGCACGCCAAGGCAGACAAGGGCCATAAGCACATGGACATGTCGGCCGCCGCGCGCTGGATCGAGCGGCAGCCGTCCGGCAAGCTGTCGGTGCGGCTGGTCAGCGACGCCATGCGCAAGACCTTCGAAGTCAGCCCGGCCGAGTATGGCAACGTCGGCTTCGACGGCTCGTGGGCGACCGCCTACCACCTGCTGGATCCGGCAGCGCTCAAGACCATGAGCGCAAGCGGCCCTGCGCGCGGCGGTGTGCAGGAGTACCGCGCAAAGCGCGGCGATGAACAGGTGACGGTCCAGTGGGACGTGGCCGGCCAGTATCCGCGACTGGTCCAGTCGCGCAATGCCAGCGGCACGCAGAAGAAGATCACGCGGGTGACCGCCGCTGCCTTGCCGCAACCCGCTCCGTGGAACCGCACAAGGCCCTATGCGAAAGGTGAGTACACGGATCTGATGGACTAGGACGCGGGCATCGCGGGCCAGGTTGTCCCAGGAACGACGCGGACGGCGGGCAGGGCGCCCGCAGCGCTTCGCCGGATCGGGTATTGCATCAATCCCACATTTCCAGTATTGTAGAAATATGGAAGAGAATGATGTTGTCCGCTCCCTTGCGGCACTGGCCCACGGGCTGCGCCTCCAGGTCTTTCGGATGCTGGTCGTCGCCGGCCCGGGTGGCATGACACCCGGCGCGATGGTCGAGCGGCTGGGCGTGCCTGCGGCCACCTTGTCGTTCCACCTGAAGGAACTGGCGCACGCCGGCCTGGTGACGCAGGAGCGGGACGGACGCAACCTGATCTATCGCGCCGCTTTCGCGCATATGAATGCGTTGCTCGGCTACCTGACCGCCAATTGCTGCGAAGGCGTCGAGGAAGCGGCGGTTTCCTGTCACTGCTGATGGAGATGTCCAGATGAAGCGCTTTCACGTTCACGTCCATGTCGACGACCTTGGCAAGAGCATTGCCTTCTATTCGAAGCTCTTTGCCTCTGAACCGACGCGAGTCGAGAGCGACTACGCCAAATGGATGCTCGAGGATCCGCGCATCAACTTCGCAATCTCCACGCGCGGCCAGGGGGCGGGCGTCGACCATCTCGGTTTCCAGACTGATGACGCCGCCGAGCTTGCTGAACTGAAAGCGCGCGCCGAGGCGGCCGATATGGCGCTGCTGGACCAGGGTGAAACCACCTGCTGCTATGCCCGCAGCGAAAAGCACTGGGTTACCGATCCACAGGGCATTGCATGGGAGCACTTCCATACGCTGGGCAACGTACCTGTATTTGGTGAAAGCAAGTCTGAACCGACGTCCGCCGAAGGCTCCGCCTGCTGTGCCCCGCGTGCCCCGCGCGGCAAGCCGATCGGGATTGCGGTGAACTCCAACTCGTCGTGCTGCTGAGCACACCTTCTCCCATGACCACCAACGTTCTGATCCTGTGCACCCATAACTCCGCCCGCAGTGTGCTGAGCGAAGGGATGCTCAACCATTGGGCCAGGAAGCTCGGCAAGGATGTGCGCGCCTTCAGCGCCGGCAGCGCACCGAGCGGGCGCCTGAACCCGTTCGCACTGGAGGCGCTGACCAATGCCGGTGTCGACGTGACCGGCTACCGCAGCAAGAGCTGGGACGAATTCGTCGGCGACAACGCGCCGGAAATGCGGATCGTGATCACGGTCTGCGACAGCGCCGCGGCGGAGCAGTGCCCCTATTGGCCTGGCAGCCCGGTCAAGGTGCACTGGGGCTATGCCGATCCGTCCAACGCCCTGGGCGGCGACGAAGGCAAGCGCCTGGCATTCGAGCTGACGCGCGAGGCCATTGGCTACCGCATGCTGCAACTGCTGGCGTTGCCGCTGGAAGGCATGAGCAATGCGCAGCTGCAGGACGCACTCAACGCGATCGCGAAGAACTGAAGGCGCCGGAACTCCAATGAATCAGCACGCAACCACCCACGCCCCCATTTCGACGAAGCCCGCCATTGGCTTCTTTGAACGCTACCTGACCATCTGGGTTGCCCTGTGCATCATCGTCGGGATTGCGCTGGGGCAGGCGATGCCGGGCGCGTTCCAGGCGATCGGCAGCATGGAGTACGCGCAGGTGAACCTGCCGGTCGGCATCCTTATCTGGATCATGATTATCCCGATGCTGCTGAAGATCGACTTCGGCGCACTGGGCCAGGTGAAATCTCACTGGCGCGGCATCGGTGTGACGCTGTTCATCAACTGGGCGGTCAAGCCGTTCTCGATGGCGCTGCTGGGCTGGCTGTTCGTGCGGCACCTGTTTGCGCCCATGCTGCCCGCCGAGCAGCTCGACAGCTATATCGCCGGGCTGATCCTGCTGGCTGCGGCACCGTGCACGGCGATGGTGTTCGTTTGGAGCCAGCTCTGCAAGGGCGACCCGTATTTCACGCTGTCGCAGGTGGCGCTGAACGATGCCATCATGGTGGTGGCGTTCGCGCCGGTGGTGGCACTGCTGCTTGGCCTGTCGTCGATCACGGTGCCGTGGGATACGCTGCTGACGTCGGTTGCGCTGTATATCGTGGTGCCGGTGGCGATTTCGCAGGTGCTGCGCAAGCTGCTGCTGAGCAAGGGCGTGGCGCATTTCCAGCGGGTCGTGGGCAAGCTCGGACCGTATTCCATCGCCGCGCTGCTGTTGACGCTGGTGCTGCTGTTCGCCTTCCAGGGCCAGGCCATCATCGAGCAACCGCTGGTGATCGCGCTGCTGGCGGTGCCCATCCTGATCCAGGTGTTCCTGAATTCCGGCCTGGCGTATCTGCTGAACCGGAAGCTGGGTGTGGCGCATTGCGTGGCGGGCCCGTCCTCGCTGATCGGCGCCAGCAATTTCTTCGAGCTGGCGGTGGCGACGGCGATCAGCCTGTTCGGCTTCAAGTCAGGGGCGGCGCTGGCAACCGTGGTCGGGGTGCTGATTGAAGTGCCGGTCATGCTGCTGGTGGTCGGCATCGTCAATCGGACCCAAGGCTGGTATGAAGCGGGGCGCAAGGCCTGACGCTCGCCCCAGGGCGCTCTGATCTCGACGACCGTGATGCTCAGGCCGGTTCGGTCGAGACGCCGCCGCGTTTAGTGGCCGCCGGCTTGCATGCTACATCCGGCACGCCGCAGCCTTGCGGATTGCCTTCGCAGCAATGTTCCGTCAGGAAGGCAATGAGCGCGTTCATCGTCTCGAATTGGGCTCGATAGATCACGAACTTGCCTTCCTGTGTGTTTTTGATGAGGCCGGCGTGAACCAGTTCTTTCAGATGGAAGGACAGCGTCGCGGGTGCCACACCCAGCGCTTCGCGGATCCGGCCCGCGCTGACGCCGTCCGGGCCGGCCTGGACCAGCAAGCGGAAGATCGCCAATCGGGAATCCTGGGCAAGTGCAGCGAGCGCTGCTACGGCAGTTTCATTCTTCATCGGTCGAACTGTAGAGGCACTGGCGCGGTCCGCGCAAGTCAGGTGCTGTCGAATTCAACTATTCTGATTGGATCCTGGTTCCGGCGCTCACTGCCGCAGCGGCTCCGCTTCGGTATTTTGTGGCGCCAACGATTCCGTCTAGGAGGAACACAATGCGTGTCATAGTGATGGTGAAGGCCACGAGCGAATCAGAAAGCGGCAAGATGCCAAGCACGGAGTTGCTTGCGGCAATGGGCAAGTTCAATGAAGAGCTCGTCAAGGCAGGCGTCATGCTTGCGGGCGAGGGCTTGCACCCGAGCGCCAGGGGAAAGCGGGTGCGCTTTTCGGGCGACCAGCGGACTGTGACGGATGGGCCGTTTCCGCAAACCAACGAACTCGTTGCCGGATTCTGGTTGTGGCAGGTCGAGTCAATGGATGAGGCTGTCGAATGGGTCAGGCGCTGCCCCAACCCCATGGAAAGCGAGTCCGAAATCGAGATTCGCCCGCTGTTTGAGGTCGAGGACTTCGGTGCTGAATTCACGCCAGAACTGCGGGAGCAGGAAGAGCGGTTGCGCGCTGAAGTAGAAGCGCTTGCGAACAAGGCGCGCTGACGGGAGCCCCAAACGCACAGGGCAAGGTGCCTCGCGCTTGTCTGCGAGGCGGGGGCGGGAGGTGTCAGGAATTCTGTGTGCTGAGGTCGGTTAAATAAATCTCAGCGTAGGGCGTTGGTGAAGCGGTCACCGAA
>NZ_JBXAHL010000068.1:0-20521 GCF_058795055.1 Cupriavidus sp. GW823-FHT06D04
GGTGACCGCTTCACCAACGCCCTACGCTGAGATTTATTTAACCGACCTCAGCACACAGAATTTCTGACACCTCCGTCGCCGCGGGCGCCCCGCCTTGTTTCTTGTGTGGCGCGTACTCGATTCCCCTCAGGCACCCCCGGAACGAGGGGTGTTTCGGCGTAAATCGCACAGCATTAAGCGCGGATTAGCTCTGAATGCAACCAAATGATGCACGCGCCACCCGCGCAGGGCATACCATGTCGCGTCGCCGACCCCACCATCCATCCGGCCTGCTTTCGCGCTCCGCATGTACGCAGCCTTGCCCGCCTTCGTCTCGTCGATCTTCCTCGGTTACGGCCTCTATGTGCTGGTGACCAAGGGGGTGACGCGCGTCTCCACTTCGTTCTTCCTGCTGTGCGTGACCACCTTCGCCTGGCAGGGCACGTGGGTGTTCCTGTTCCAGGCCTCGCATCCCGATGTGGCGCTGGCGCTGGCCAGGCTCGGCTACCTCTTCATCCTGTTCCTGCCGACCACGTTCTACCACTTCATTGCCGAAGTCACCGAGTGCCGCCGCGAGCGGCCGTTGCTGCTGGCCTCCTACGGCCTGAGCCTGGTGCTGGCGGTGCTGCTGCTGACCACCAACCAGGTGGTCTCTGGCTACTACAGCTATTTCTTCGGCGACTATCCCAAGGCCGGCCCGCTGCATCCGCTGCACCTGTTGCAGACGGTGCTGGTGGCGCTGCGCAGCGCCTGGCTGCTGGTGGCGGCGCGGCACAATGCAACGGCTGAACGCCGCAAGCGCTACAAGCTGTGCCTGGTGGCGGTGGCGCTCTATTCGCTGGCGGCGGTGGACTACGCCGTCAACTACGGCGCGGCCTTCTATCCGCCGGGCGTGGTGTTCGTGGCGGCAAGCCTGGGCATCCTGGCGGTCAGCGTGGTGCGCTACGACCTGATGCATCCGTATTCGCTGGCCGCCACCGTGGCGCACGAGGTGCGCACGCCGCTGGCGACCATCCGCATGCAGGCGCAGGAGCTGGCGCGCACCTGGCCGCAGGTGCTGCACGGCTACCAGCTGGCGGTCCAGCAGGGGCTGTACGAGGACCGCATGCGGCCCGGCCAGCTTGAGCGCGTGTCGAGCCTGGTCGGCGCCATCACGCGGGAAGTCGATGGCACCAGCACCGTGATCGACATGGCGCTGGCCTCGGTCACGCTGGAGCGGCTGGACCGCAGCAGCTTTGCGCCACACGGCATTGCCGACTGCGTGCATGCGGCGCTGGAGCGCTACCCGTTCCAGGGCGAGGAGCGCGGCTGCGTGCAGGTTCGCGGCATCGACCAGGACTGGCGCTTTGTCGGCTCCGACACGCTGCTGGTCTATGTGCTGTTCAATCTGCTGAAGAACGCGCTGCATGCGATCAGGGCGGCCGGCGGCGGCCACATCGACATCACCGGCGCGACCGAGGGCCAGTACCACGTGATCCGCTTTCGCGACACCGGCCCGGGCATTCCGGCCGACGTCATGCCGCGCATCTTTGATCCGTTCTTCTCCACCAAGGCGCATGGCACCGGTGCCGGCCTGGGCCTGGCCTTCTGCCGGCGCGTGATCGAGACCTTCGGCGGGCGCATTGAGTGCGAGTCGGTGCCGGCCGTGCATACCACCTTCACGCTCAGGCTGCCGCGCTTCACCGCCATGGCCGACAGCCGACTGCGCACCAGCACCGCCGGCTGACCCACGGCCGGCGGTGCCGGATTCAGACTCGCACGGGGTCAGCCGCCTGGCTCAGCTGGCCAGTGCCGGCAGCACCAGTTCATATTCCCTGACCCGCTCGATGATGCCCGCCGGAAAGCGCGTGATGCGCTTTTCCCGGTCGGCGAAGACGATCTGCTGGTAGCCCAGCGACACCGGCTTGCCCCCCACGCAGAACCGGAACAGCAGGTAGGCCGAGCATTGCCGGACCTGGAAGGTGTTCAGGTAGCAATCCACGCGCTGGAACGGGAACGTCTCCTCGACATACTCCTGGTGCGCACGCTTGGTCACGAAGACGCCGCCCGCGGCCAGCAGGTTGTCGTGGATGCATTCATGGAACCACCGCTCCCGGCAAATGCCCTGCCACTCGAAGTAGCGGGCGAAGTAGGTATTCATAAAGGCATTGGAATCCTTGAGATAAATGTCGATCGCATGGTGGAAGGTCTTGTGCGAAGCCGTCTCGAACGCGTCGGGTGCCAGTTGGGCCGTGCCGCGGTTCAGGATTTGGGGGATCACGTCTCGCATCAACATAAATTGACTCCTTGAGATGGCCGCAAGCGGCAGCCACGCCTGCCCCCGGGAAGGTTGGGGCATGGTGGCATTCTGTCCGCTTGGGCAGTGGCAGGGTGGGCGCTGAAGTGGGGGTTCCTGCACGTTTCGGCGCGTGACGCCCGGTCGACAAACGCCCGGAATGCATGCCCGGGCCTGGCAAAACCGGAGAGGCATGGATCGGCGTTAACCCGAGTAGTCTAGGTTTATAGACTTTCATATAGTCATCCGACTTGGCTGCCTTTGGGCGGTCACTGCATCGCCCGTTTCCCGACCTCCCTTGCCGCATGGCAGACACCACCTCCAGCGAACTCCTCTCGCGCAGCCGCCAGCCGGTCTACCTGCAGCTGGCCACCATCTTCCGCCGCCAGATCGAAAGCGGCGCCTGGCGCCAGGGCGAGCGCATTCCCTCCCTGGAGGAACTGTGCCGCCAGTACGGCGTGGCGCGCATGACCATGCACCATGCCTTGTCGATGCTCGACGAAGAAGGGCTGGTGGAGCGCGCGCGCGGGCGCGGCACTTTCGTCAGGGCACCGTGCCAGGCGCGGCGGCAGGTGTCGCTGTCGACCAGCTGGGACGAGGCGGTGGCGGTGGGCGCGCAGCTGGACACCGAAGCGATGGTCGAGTCGGCCGGCAACGTGCCGCTGCCCGCCGATCTCGGCATGCCGTGCCCCGGTGAGCGCGCCGCCGACTACCACTTCCTGCGCCGGCTGCACCGGCTGGAAGGACGGCCGTTCGCGGTGGGCGAGGTCTATATCGAAGCCGGCGTCTTTGCGCGCGAGCCCGAGGCCTTCCGCCAGGGCGCCTCGGTGCCGGTGCTGGACCGCTTCCCCGGCCTGTCGGTCAGCACCGCGCGCCAGCGCCTGTCGATCGTCGCGGCCGGGGCCGAATCCGCCGCAGCGCTGGCGCTTGCCGTGGGCGCGCCGGTGGCTGAGCTGCGCCGCTTTGCCTGTGTCCCGGGCGAGCGCGGCGAGCTGATCGTCTACTACGCACGCATCGAATTCCCGACCGAGTTTGTCTGCCTGGATTTCGACCTGCTGGCGGCGCGGCCGCGCCCGGCCTGACGCCCCCAGTGCAACCAATGCCAACCTGCTGACCCAGAACCTGAGCGGAACCCGAGACATGGAAACTACCCAACCGATGAACGGCGCCGAGAGCCTGGTCAAGACCCTGCTCGCCAACGGCGTGGACACCTGCTTTGCCAACCCGGGCACCAGCGAAATGCACTTCGTCGCGGCGCTGGACCGCATCCCGGGCATGCGCTGCGTGCTGGGCCTGTTCGAAGGCGTGGTCACCGGCGCGGCCGATGGCTATGCGCGCATGGCCGGCAAGCCCGCCGCCACGCTGCTGCATTGCGGCCCGGGACTGGCCAACGGCCTGGCCAACCTGCACAACGCGCGCCGCGCGCAGACGCCGGTGGTCAACATCATCGGCGACCAGGCCACCTACCACCGGCCGCTGGACGCACCGCTGACCGCGGATACCGAAGGCTGGGCCCGTCCTGTCTCCGTGTGGACGCGCACGGCCACGCAGGCTGCGTCCGTCGGCGCCGATGCCTCGTCCGCGGTGCAGGCCGCATGCGCCGCGCCGGGCGGGGTCGCCAGCCTGATCCTGCCGTCCGATGTGTGCTGGGATGCTGGCGGCGTGGTGGCCGCGCCGCTGCCGCCGCTGGCGGTGCCCAAGGTCTCGCCCGACGCCGTGCAGCAGGCCGCGCGCGTGCTGCGCTCGGGCCAGCCCACGCTGGTCGTGCTGGGGGGCAGCGCGCTGCGCGAGGCGCCGCTGGCCGATGCGCACCGCATTGCCGCAGCGACCGGCGCCCGGCTGATCTCGCCCATGTCCAATGCGCGAGTGTCGCGCGGCAGCGGCCGCCTCGCGGTGGACCGCGTGCCATATTCAGGCGACGTCGCGCGCGACAAGCTGGCCGGCATCCGCAACGTGATCCTGGTCGGCGCACCGGCGCCGGTGACGTTCTTTGCCTACCCGGGCAAGTCGCCGCGCCCGTATCCGGAAGATGCCGTGATCCATGTGCTGGCACGTCCGGAGGAAGACCTGGCCGAAGCGCTGTCCCGGCTGGCTGACGAGGTGGGCGCACGCAATGCGCCACTGCCGGCTGCCGCGGCGCCCGCATCGGTGGAGCCCGCGCGCGGCGCGGTCACGTCCGAGGCGGTGGCACGGACACTGACCGCCTTGCTGCCCGAACAAGCCATCGTGGTGGAAGAGAGCATCAGCTTCGGCCGCGCCTTCTATCCCGGCACGGTCCATGCGGCCCCGCACGACTGGCTGCAGCTGACCGGCGGCGCCATCGGCGAAGGCCTGCCGCTGGCCGTGGGCGCGGCGGTGGCGGCGCCGGACCGGCGCGTGGTGGCACTGCAGGCCGATGGCTCGGCCATGTACACGCTGCAGTCGCTATGGACCATGGCGCGCGAGCAGCTCGATGTCACCGTGGTGCTGCTGGCCAACCGGAAGTACGCCATCCTGCTGGGCGAGCTGGCGGGCGTGGGGGCCAACCCGGGCAAGACCGCCCTGGACATGCTGGACATTGGCAATCCCGACCTGGACTGGGTCAAGCTGGCCAACGGCATGGGCGTGGAGGGCGCGCAGGCCAGGGACATGGAAAGTTTTGCCGACCTGTTCCGCATGGCCAATGCGCGCAAGGGGCCGTTTGTGATCGAACTGGTGATCTGAGCGCGGCGCTTTCCGCATTCAAAAATCCAGCCTTTGGCAGATGTGAATTGTTGCAATGCACAGACTGCGGCAAGCTCATTGCCGTGCCATGGAAAGCCCATGGCGGCACCATCAAAAGTGAAGGAGACTCCATGCCCCAACAAGAAGCGGCGGTGGGTCCGGACAAGGCTTATGCGGAGCAGCTCGCCGCTGGCCAGTTCCGCATCCAGCATTGCCAGGACTGCAAGCGCCACGTGTTTTTCCCGCGCAATATCTGCCCGCACTGCGGCGGCGACACGCTCGCCTGGGTCGCGCCCAAGGGTAGCGGCACGGTCTATTCCACCAGCGTGATCCGCCGCAAGCCGGAAGCCGGCGGCGACTACAACGTGGTGCTGGTCGATCTGGATGAGGGCGTGCGCATGATGAGCCGCGTGGAAGGCATCGCGCCCGCCAGCGTGCGCATCGGCATGCGCGTGCAGGCGCGCGTGGCGCAGGGCAAGGAAGGCGAGGCCGCTCTCGTCGTGTTCGATCCGGTGGAGGGCTGAAGCCATGAGTTTGTCCAATTTGCGTGGCAGCGTCGCCATTGTCGGGGTCGGCCAGTCGGGCATGGGCGAGGCCCACGGCAAGACGGAAATGGAAATCCTGGTGGAGGCCGCCAAGGCCGCCGTCAGGGATGCGGGCCTGTCGATGCGCGACATCGACGGCATCGCCACTGCCAGCGTCGGCGCCAGCATGTGGGTGATGCCGGTGGCCGAGTACCTCGGCATCAAGCCCAAGTTTGTCGACAGCACCATGATCGGCGGCTCCAGCTTTGTCTCGCACATGCTGCCGGCGATGATGGCGCTCGAATCGGGCCAGTGCGATGCGGTGCTGGTCTGCTACGGCAGCAACCAGCGCACCTCCACCGTCGGCCGCGCCGGCATCTCCAAGGTGCGCGCGGTGCTGGACCCGCAGCCGTATGAGCACCCGTACAGCCCGCTGCAGCCGATCACGTCGTATGCACTCGCCGCGGCGCGCCATATGCACCAGTACGGCACCACGCGCGAGCACTTGGCCGAGGTCGCCGTGGCCGCGCGCAAGTGGGCGCAGCTCAATCCGGAAGCGATGATGCGGGACCCGCTCAGCATCGACGACGTGCTCAATGCGCGCATGGTTTCCGACCCGCTGTCAGTGCGTGACTGCTGCCTGGTCACCGATGGCGCCGGTGCCTATGTGATGGTGCGCGCGGACCGCGCCAGGGACCTGGCCAAGCCGCCGGTCTATGTGCTGGGCAATGCCACCGCCACGTGGCACCGCCAGATCTCGTGCATGCCGGACCTGACTGTCACGGCCGCCAAGGAATCCGGCGAGCGCGCCTTCGCCATGGCGGGCCTCAAGCCGTCTGATGTCGATGTGGCTGAGCTTTATGATGCGTTCACCATCAATACGCTGCTGTTCTTGGAAGACCTGGGGTTCTGCGCCAAGGGCGAGGGCGGTCAGTTTGTCAGCGGCGGCGGCATTGCGCCGGGTGGGCGGCTGCCGGTGAATACCAATGGCGGTGGGTTGTCATGCGTGCATCCTGGGATGTATGGGATGTTCATCACTATTGAGGCGGTGCGGCAGTTGCGGGGGGAATGTGGGGAGCGGCAGGTGGAGGGTGCCGAAGTTGCCGTGGTGCATGGGAATGGAGGGACGTTGTCTAGTCAGGCTACGGCGATTCTGGGGACTGCGGCGACGGTTTAATTGTGTTTTGGGCTTGGTGCCATTACGGTCGCTTGTCGCCCTTGGCGGGCGTGGCTGTTTCGCCGGCGTAGCCGGCGAGTCACTTTTTGTCCGAGCGACAAAAAGTAACCAAAAAACGCGTCGCCTATGCGGCTAGCAATCAATTCCACGGTGGTGGTAGTTCGCACGGTGGTGCTTTCCGTTTGGGCGTGGGTGCCCGTTCGACCCTGCTACGCCATGTGAGTCAGTGACAGTGCCTACGTTAACCCACTATTGAACGATCCCCATGCAGGGCGTAGGCCGCCTGCTGCCGACGGCATCGCGGGGACGCCTACGGCTGCTGCGCAGGCTCAAAATGCGCTGACGGTCATTGGGCGCTTGCGCGGAGCGCAGCCGAAGGCGTTGATGCGATATCGCTGGAGAGCGCGGGCCACCGCCCGACTTGGGGATCGTTCAAAAGCCGGTTATCGCAGGCACTGGCACACACTCACATGGCGTTAGCAGGGTCGAACCGCGACCACATCCAAACGGCAAGCACCGCCGCCCATATGACCGACGCCGCGTAATTGATTGCTAGCCGCATAGGCGACGCGTTTCTTGCTTACTTCTTGTCGCTTGGACAGGAAGTAAGTCGCCGGCTACGCCGGCGAAACAGCCACGCATGCCAAGGGCGACAAGCGACCGCATGGCGCACAACCCAAGCCCACCTCAATCCGCCAACTCACTCCACCCTTGCTCACCCCCCAACCCGGGCAATAGTCGCACCACATATTCATGCAACCGCGACAATTCAAACGCAATCCCATCCGGAAACCCCTGCCGCCCACCCCGCTTATCGATCAGCAACTCAACCAGGAAAGCATGCAGAGCCGCCGGATTGGCAGCAAGCGCAGCCAACTGGTTGCCGATGCGTGCATATCGGCGGCATAGCTCCACGGGGCGCGCCTCGGCCGGCAGCGACGCCAGCCACCGCATGGCGACATCTGAAAGCAAGGTATCTTCCGGCGACGGCGCTCGCCGCACGCCGCTCCAGTCAGGCTCGGCTTGCAATGGCGGCGCACCGTCCAGTACCTTCTTTGCTTCCTCAACGGTGACGAATTCAAAAGAGAGGGGTTCCATGCCGGCTCCGGAATCAGACCAACGCGCACCGCTGCGCATTAACTCGCATTCTAGCGATTACGGCGCCTCGCAGGCTATCTTGACAGCCATGCCAGCCTCAGCCTTCGTGCGCCTTCTTCGCTAGCGCCTGTCAGCGCGCGGGGCATCCGGTCTCCCATGCGGGGACGAGCGCGCCGTCGCGCGCGAAGCGGAACTGGCCGTCGAGGTAGCCCAGGCCGAACAGCGTCAGCACCTGCGTGTAGTAGCCGGGCTGGCCGGTCTGCGTATCCACGCGTTCGGGCGGGAAGCCCTTGGCCGCCACGTAGTCCGCCAGCGGCGTGAAGGCGCGCAGCAGAGCGGCGCGCTGGGGCGCGTCGCTGGCCAGCATGCCGGCCCACAGGTAGACGCGGATCGCGTTGTAGGCGCTTTCGGCTTGCGCTTGCGCATCGGGCAGGAAGCCCCGCCCGGTCTCGTATTCCACCCAGTCCGGCGAGAAGCCGCGCGGTGCGGTGTCCAGCATCAGCCTGGCCGAACTGGCCACCAGTTGCTGCCAGGCCGGTTCATCGGGCAGCAACGTGGCCAGCCGGCGCATGACCTGCATCGGCACGTAGCTTGGGTTGAGGCGCCAGCGGCGCTCGCTCAGCTTGAATCCCTGCGTTCCGGGCAACACGGTGCGGCCCAGGCCTGGCAGCACCGCCGTTTCCTCGCGCAGGATGCGCCGGGCCATCAGCGTGCCGAGCGCGGTGAAGCGCCGCTCCTGCCAGAGCCGGCCGGCCTCCAGCAGGGTGTAGGCGAGCCACAGGTCGGCGTCCGAGGCCGGGTTGGCATCGATCACGCCCCAGCTGTCCGCGGCCTTGCCGGCAGACCTGGCCTGCTCCGGCGGCAGCCGTCCCCAGATCCAGGCCGGCAGGTGCGCGATCAGGTCCCCCTGAGCGAGGTTGTTCTCGGTCCACGCAAGCAGCTTGTCGAAGCTGGCGCGGTCATTGGCGGCGAGGGCAAATAACAGGCCGTAGGCCTGGCCTTCAGACACCGTGGCCTGGTTCTCGGTACTGGCGTCGATCACGCGGCCGTCGGCGCTCAGCAGGGTTTGCCTGAAGGCATCCCAGTCCGCCCACTTGCAGACCGGGGCGCTGGCAGCCGGGGCGGCCAGCGAGGCACAGGCCAGCGCACCGGCGAGCAGCCATCGGGTCAGGCCCGTCAGCGTGCGCCGCATGTCAGCGCCCGTTGCGCCGTGCCGCCAGCCACGAGGCGGAAGGCAGTGCGCCGTGACGGCGACCAGGAGCGGAGCGGGGCGGATCATATGCAGGATGCGGGTTCTTAGCATGCGTCCGGTTACAGGTGCCGCGCCGGCGAGGGCGTGGTGGCTGCGCTGCGCACGGATTTACCGGGAATTTCGAGCCATGTCCCGGCTCCGCCCGGCAGATACCCTGATCGCCACCTGCACTGCAACTCGGAGCAATGTTCAAGCCTGTGCGGGGCAGTGTAGACCTAGAAAGCACCGCGCGAGCCACATTTCCACCGGGTCTAAAAAAAGATTCAGGGGTGATATAGAAAAGCAGAAACGCCGCCCCTGGCAAGGGGGCGGCGTTTGCGGTTGGCAAACCGGCCGCTTCAGGCTACCTGTTGGCGGCGCAGCGGCAACCGCCTCACCCGCAGGTTCCGTCGGCCACGCACACGCCGCGCGCCACCATCTCGCCCATGAAGTCCATGGAAGCCTGGTCGGCAATCGCGTCGCGCAGCGCATCCAGCGCGGCATCATGGGGATCGCTGGCATTGCCGGCCTCGAGCGGCGTGTCATGCCAGCGCCGAGGTACGGCAGCGGGGTCGATATCGACCCCGGCTCCTGTTGCCAGCGCCGCCAGCACGGAGGACTCCGCTTCGGCCATGGCGTCGGCAGACAGGTCCCTGGCGCGCCCCTGTCCGAAACTGTCGAATGCCTGGCCCGGCGGCCCGCCCAGCAGCTTCCACAACGCCAGTTCGGTCAGCGGCGAGCAGTTCACGGTGCGCCCGCCCAGCACCAGGCCATGCAGCCGCAGGGGGTTCGGCTCGCCCTGCGCGAGTCCGCCCTCGCAGCGCACCATCAGCGCCCCGCCCGGCACCCGGGCCAGGCGGAATGCGCCCTTTGCATCGGTGCTTGCGTTGCGTACTTGTCCTTGCGCATCACGCAACTGCACGGTAGCGCCTGCCAGCGCGGCCCCGACCGCAGCCGTGCCGCTCACTTCCGGCACATGGTCATCCCCGCATGCTGCGACAGCCGCGACCCCGCATGCGAGCACGAGGTGGCGCCAGGATCGAAGGTCCTTGCCCATGGTTGCTCCGCCTAAGGTGCCAGGGTGGCCAGCTCGCGGCGCGAGCGGTTGAACAGGCCGCGCGCCAGCGGCGTCGGGCGGAAGTCAACGTCAAGCGGCGAGATCGTGATGAACTTGGCCAGGAAGGCCGGCGTCTCGGCAATCCGCGCCAGCGCTGCCAGTTCGGTCTCCGGCGCGCCCACGTCGATCGATACCGTGTTGTCGGCATTGCGCTTGTAGGCGGTGGTAAAGGAATCCACCGTGCCAGGCGTGGTCAGGCGCACGCCGGCAGGGGTTCCGCCGGCGACGATCGGGTAGTTGATGCTCAGCGGGTGGGCCACCGGCAGCAATGGCTGGCCGGCAGTGCGCGTGGCTTCCAGGCTGGCAATTACGCGGGCCAGGAAGGCCCCGGCCTTGGGGAACGCAGCCACGGTGCTGCCGAAGCCGGTGCGTGCTTCGGCAAAGTCCACGCCGACGCTCAGCGCAATGCCGGGCACACCGCGGCGCGCGGCGAACAGCACGTTCATCACCGTGCCCGAGTGCGGGATGGAGTCCGACAGGTTCTCGCCGAAATTGGCCCCGGAGACGACCAGGTCCGGCACGAAGCTGCTTTCCGGTCCGACGATCTTCAGGCCCATGGCGGTGGCGTCCACCGGCGAGCCGCTGCCCAGGTAGTCCGGGTTGGTGGCATTGAGCGCGCTGCCCGCGACAAAGGTGGTCTTGACCCGGTGCACGCAGAACGTGTCGGCGCTGCCGGCGAGCGGATCGACCACCAGCCGGGTGCGCCCGTCGGGCACGGCATAGGCAGCGCCCGAGCCGCTCTGGTTGCTGGCCGGGCCTACCGTGATGACGCGGTGGCCGGCGTCCTGCAGGGCCTTGCGGACCGCGCTGATGCCAGGCGCGGCGCAGCCGTCGTCATTGGTCAGCAGCACATTGAGTGCCTGGGCGGGGCTGGCCGCGGCAGCCAGTGCGGCGGCCGCGATACCGAGGGAAGCGAGCCGCAGGCAGGCGCGAAGTCGAAGCATGGGAACCTGTCTCCTTATTCTTATGCGTGGTGCAAGCAGTGCCCGGCCGCGCAGCGGCGCCGCCAGGCTTGATGGAAGCCGGGGCGGCACCGTCACGGCACCAGCAGGCCCCGTTTGCGCGCCAGCGTGATCGCCGTATCCTCGATCATGTCCTCCTGCCCGCCCACCAGCCGCTGCCGGCCGAGCTCGACCAGGATCTCGCGCGCGGGAATGCGGTACTTGGCCTCGGCGCGCTTGGCGAACAGCAGGAAGGACGAATACACGCCGGCATAGCCCAGCGTGAGCGCGTCGCGGTCGATGCGGATGGGGTGGTCCATGATCGGCACCACCAGGTCCTCGGCCACGTCGGCGATGCGGTATACGTCGACGCCGGTCTCGATGCCCGTGCGCTCGCACACGGCCACCAGCACTTCCATCGGCGTATTGCCGGCACCGGCGCCCAGTCCCGCGGCGGCGGCGTCGATGCGGCTGGCGCCGCAGGCAATCGCGGCGAGCGAATTGGCCACGCCCATGGCAAGGTTGTGGTGGCCGTGGAAGCCCAGCTCGGTCTCGGGGCGCAGCGCCTGCCGCACGGCGCCCAGCTTCTCGGTTACATCGTGCGGCAGCATGTGCCCGGCCGAGTCGGTGATATACAGGCAGTTGGCACCATAGCTTTCCATCAGCAGCGCCTGCTGCACCAATGTCTGCACCGGTGCCATGTGCGCCATCATCAGAAAGCCCACGGTATCCATGCCCAGCTTGCGCGCCATGCCGATATGCTGCTCCGAGACATCGGCTTCGGTGCAGTGGGTGGCGACGCGGATGGTATGCACGCCGATCTCATGCGCCATGCGCAGGTGGTCGACGGTGCCGATGCCGGGCAGGAGCAGCGCGGAGACGCGCGCCTGCTTCAGTTCGCCCAGCACCGCGCGCAGGTATTCCTCATCGCTGTGCGCGGGGAAGCCGTAGTTGACCGAGGCGCCGCCCAGGCCATCGCCGTGGGTGACCTCGATCAGCGGCACGCCGGCGGCGTCCAGCCCGCGGGCGATGCCTTTCATCTGTTCCAGCGAGATCTGGTGGCGCTTCGGGTGCATGCCGTCGCGCAGGGTCATGTCGTGCAGGGTGATGCGTTGGACCATGGCTGGCTCCTCAGGCGTTGGCGGCTTCTTGCGCACTGCCGGCGCGCATGGCGGCGGCGATGCACTCGGCGGTGCGGGCGGCCGAGGCGGTCATGATGTCCAGGTTGCCGGCATACTTGGGCAGATAGTCGCCCAGGCCCTCGACCTCCAGGAAGATCGAGACGCGCTTGCCGTCGAACACCGGGCCGTTCTTCAGCGTGTAGCCGGGCACGTACTTGCGCACTTCGGCAATCATGTCGTGCACCGAGGCGGTAATCGCGGCAACGTCGGGCGCATCGTCGGTCAGGCAGTGGATGGTGTCGCGCATGATCAGCGGCGGCTCGGCCGGGTTGATCACGATGATGGCCTTGCCCTGGCGCGCGCCGCCGACGGCTTCGATCGCGCCCGCCGTGGTGCGCGTGAACTCGTCGATATTGCGGCGCGTGCCGGGCCCGACCGAGCGCGACGACACCGTTGCCACGATCTCGCCATAGGCCACCGGCTGCACGCGCGATACCGCGTACACCATGGGGATGGTGGCCTGCCCGCCGCACGTGACCATATTGACGTTCATCTCGTTGCTGCCGATATGGGCGTCCAGGTTGACCGGCGGCACGCAGAACGGCCCGATCGCCGCCGGCGTCAGATCGATCACGCGCACGCCGCGCGCGGTCAGCTTGGCCGAGTGCTCGGCATGGACGTAGGCGGAGGTGGCATCGAAGGCGATGCGGATATCGTCGGCCTCCAGGTGCGGCAGCAGGCCGTCGATGCCGTCGCTGGTGGTCTTCAGCCCCAGCTCTCGCGCGCGCGCCAGGCCTTCGGAGGACGGCTCCACGCCGACCATCCAGACCGGTTCCAGGATGTCGCTGCGGCGCAGCTTGTAGAGCAGGTCGGTGCCGATATTGCCGGGCCCGATCAGGGCACATCGGATCTTGTTCATGGGGTCTCGCTTGGCAGAGTCAGGAAGTCAGGAAAGTCAGGAAAGTCAGGAAGTCAGCAGAACATGGCGCTGCAGCCGCCGATGCCGGTGATATGCATGGACAGCCGGTCGCCCGCCTGCACCGGAATCAGCGCCGCCAGCGAACCCGACAGGATGGTCTCGCCGGCCAGCAGGGGAATGCCGAAGCTGCCCAAGGTGTTGGCCAGCCACGCCACCGCGTCGGCGGGATGCCCCAGCGCGGCGCTGCCAAGCCCGGTGGCCACGCACTCGCCGTTCTTCTCGAGGGTCATCGCGCATGCGCCCAGGTCCAGCGCGTGCGGGCAGACGCGTTCCTCGCCGAGCACATAGACGCCGCAAGAGGCGTTGTCGGCGACGGTGTCCTCGATGCGGATGCGCCAGTCCCGGATGCGCGAATCCACGATCTCGAAGCAGGCTGCCACCGCTTCGGTGGCGTCGAGCACATCGTCGCGCGTCACGCCCGGGCCGCGCAGGTCGCGCCGCAGGAAGAAGGCAATCTCGCCCTCGGCGCGCGGCTGGATCAGGGTATCGGTGGGGATGGGCTGCCCGGCTGCGTACTGCATGCTCTGCAGCAGGATGCCGAAGTCCGGCTGGTGCACGTCCAGCATCTGCTGGACGGCCTCGCTGGTCACGCCGATCTTCTTGCCGGTGATGCAGTCGCCGGCCGCCAGCCGGTGGGCGATAAAGCCTTGCTGGATGCGATAGGCAGCGTGGACGTCGAGCCCCAGTCCGCGGCCGCTGAGTGGCGGCACCGGCGAGCGCGTGACCAGCGCATGGTGGAGTTCATTGCTGAGCGTGGTGATCAGGTCGGCGTTCATGGCAGGGGAGGTCGGGCCGCGCTGCCGCGGCGGCAGCGCGCCGCGGCAGTTCGGGTCAGGACAAAGGTCAGAACGAATACTTGGCGTTGAAGGCTACGTAGTCGCGGTCAGCCAGCGGACGGTTGGCGATGTTGGCCCCGCCGATGAACGCGGCGTAGGTCAGGTTGAGCTCCAGGTTGTTCAGGTACTTGAAGGTCAGCCCGACGCTGGCGCGCTTGTCGCCATAGCCCATCAGCGTGCCGAAGGCGCCGGCCACCGCAGACTGGCCGCTGAACTGCTGAGCGTAGGTGAGTGGCACTGACATGTCCCAGCCATCGAACACATTGTTGTAGGTCAGCGACCAGCCCACCTGGAACGCCGCCGAGTTGCGGGTGTTCGACAGCTTGCCGAAGCCCATCACCGGGTCCACGCCCAGCACGTGCAGGTAGGCGACTTCGCCCAGCAGCGTCTGCGAGTCGGCCAGGAAGGTCGGGCCCACCGAGTAGATGGCAGAGAGCTGGCCCTGCAGTGCCCGGCCGCGTGTCGCGGTGGGCGAGCCGGCCACGTCTACCAGCATCGGCACGCCGTCCTTGTAGCTGACTTCACCGGCAACGTTGGCGCCCAGCACCTGCGTGGAGAAGCTGGCGCCGGTCAGGTTGATGCCGCCGTAGAACTTCTGCTGGTACTGCAGCGTGGGGAAGAGCGAGGTGACCACGCTCGGGTTCTTGTCGTGATAGCGCAGCTGGTAGAGCCCGATCTCGGTGCTTTCAAATACGCGGAAGCGCGCGCCCACGCCCCATTGCCCCCAGTCGGAGGGGCGGATATCCGGGCCGCGCGGGATATTGAAGCCGGGTCCGATAATGAACTCCGCGCCCGGGCCGACCACGTCGGAGGTGCTGAAATAGCTGCCCGGCGCGAAGATCTGGTTCGGCTTGTAGGTGAACTGGTAATAGCCCATCACGCTGAATGCCGGCGTGACCTGCAGCTGCAGCGAAGCCTGTGGCACCGGCAGCAGGATGTCCTTGACCTCGGCCCCCGGCACGAAGGCCTTGGTCGCATCGGCAGGCCCTTGCGCGCCGGCGATATTGGCGAAGAACAGGCTCTCGCCCCAGGCGACCACCTGGTTGCCCAGCTTGAAGCTCAGCTGCGTGTCGCCGATCGGCGTCGCGCCATAGACATAGGCATCGAGCAGTTGCGCGCGGTGCTCGTGATAGTCCTGCGCGGAACCGGTGAACTGGTTGAACGGGCCGCTGTGGTTGACCGTGAACGGCGCATTGTTCGAGTTGGTGCCGCTATAGGCCCAGTCCTGGAACACGCTGCCGCGCACCAGTGCCCCGAAGGCATCGTGCTTGACATGCGCTTCGCCCAGCAGCGAGACGCGGTTGGCGATCATGTCGCCGCGCTTGAAGTTGCGGTTGCCGTCGTCGCCGTTGATATTGGCCGGGCTCAGCAGCGTGTTGCTCTGGTGGCCGGTGCGCACCGCCGCCCCGTAGGAGGCGGTGACGCTGTAGTCGAGCGTGGTGTCATGGCCAAGATCGATGGTTTCGCCCGCCCTGGCCGGCGTTGCAAGCAGCGCGGCCAGTGCCGCCGCGGCAGCGATTGGCCGCAGCCGGTTGCGGCGTTTCAGTGGGCCGGATGGTGGATGGTGCATGGTGGTCTCCCCGTGGTGTCGGTGTTGGTTCATTGCCTGGCACTTCGAATGGCGCTCGCCTGGTCGCAAGCGTAGAGAGGGGCGGCCATGCACAAATCGGCAGAACGGACTAGGCGGTTTCCCTACGGGCGGTAGCCGCTCAGCTGCGATTGAGCGAAGCCGCGTCGAGGAAGGCCGGGCGCTCGCCGCCACCGTCGATCACAAGGTTGGCGCCCGACACGTACGACGCCTGAGGCGATGCCAGGAACAGGCACGCGCCGGCGATGTCGTCCGGGTGCGCGAGCCGGCCCAGCGGCACCGTCGCGGCCATGGTGCGCAACGCCTCGGGGTCGCCGTAGTGCTGCTGCTGCGAGGTGTCGGTCAGCACCATGCCCGGGCTGACCGCGGCAACGCGCACCTTGGGCGCCCATTCCACCGCGAGCGTGCGCACCGCATTGAGGATGCCGGCCTTGGCGGCGCCGTAGGCCGCCGTGCCGGGCGAAGGACGCAGCGCGCTGACGCTGCCCACGAACAGCTGCGTGCCGCCGCCGGCCTGTTGCTGCATGCGTGCATTGGCGCGCTGCGCGAGCTGCAGCGGCGCCACCAGGTTGAGCCGGATCACCGATTCCAGCAGCCGTGGCGAGGCCTCCGCGACCAGCGCGAACGGCGAGCCGCCGGCGTTGTGGATGACCACGTCGAGCGTGGGGCTGGCCTGCGCGATCTGCGCCAGCATGGCATCGGCCTGTTCGATGTCGCGGATGTCCGCCGGGATGAAGCGGGCGCTGCGGCCATCCGCGGCCGGCAGTTCGCTGTCGTCAGCGGGCGCGGTGCGGCCGCATACGAAGACCTGCGCGCCGGCGCGCAGGAAGGCCTCGCCGATGGCGCGGCCGATGCCGCGCATGCCGCCCGTGACCAGCACAGTCTGGCCGGTGTAGTTGAATCCTGTCATGGGTCCCCCTTGATGCATGGAGCACCCATCGTAGGAGAAGTGGCAGTCCGGCTCGTAGTCCGAATGAACGATGCCCGCGCTGGCGGCGCTGCGCAATATGCTGGGCAAACCACGGGAGACGCCCTCATGTCCGCTACGTCACAGCACACGCCTTTGTCCCCACACCCGAACCTGCCGGTCGGGCGGTTCACCACCACGTCAACGGGCCTGCGCCTGCACTGCCTGGACTCCGGCAGCGGCGAGCCGCTGGTCTTTATCCACGGCAGCGGGCCGGGCGCGAGCGGGCACAGCAACTTCCGCCACAACGCGCCGGCCTTCGCCGAGGCGGGCTTTCGCACCGTGGTGGTGGACCTGCCCGGGTATGGCCTGTCGTCCAAGCCAGACGATGTCGAGTACACCCTGGACTTCTTCGTCACCGCGCTGCGTGAGCAGTTGCTGGCACTGGAGCTGCCGCGCTGCGTGCTGGTGGGCAATTCGCTTGGCGGGGCCATCGCGCTGCAGTACGCGCTGGACTTCCCGGAGCATGTCAGCCGCCTGGTGATGATGGCGCCCGGCGGCGTGGAAGAGCGGGAGACCTATTTCCAGATGGAGGGAATCCAGCGCATGGTGTCGCTGTTTACCGGCGGCCACATGAACCCGGACACCATGCGGCAGCTGCTGCAACTGCTGGTGCATGACGCCAGCCTGGTCACCGACGCGCTGGTCGACGAGCGCATGGCGGTGTGCAGCGAGCAGCCGCGCGAGGTGCTGGCCACCATGAAGGTGCCCAACCTGACCGCGCGGCTGGGCGAGATCCGGTGCCCGGTGCTTGGCTTCTGGGGCACGGAGGATCATTTCAATCCTGCCTCGGGCGCCACCAAATTCCTGGCCGGCTGCGCCGACGCGCGCTTCGTCATGATCAACCGCTGCGGCCACTGGGTGATGGTTGAGCACGCCGCCTATTTCAACCGTGAATGTCTCGGCTTCCTGGCGGATACCGCCCAGGGCGGCGCGGCATAATTGGCTCGCACGCCCACACAACAAGACCCAGGAGACATCATGGAATACCCGTATAGCCTGTTCGACCTGCGTGGCGAGGTTGCAGCCATCACCGGTGCCGCGCGCGGCATCGGCGCGGAAACCGCCCGCGTGCTGGCAGCTGCCGGCGCGAAGGTCGCGGTGCTTGACGTACTAGAAGCCGACGGCAAGGCGACCGCGGAAGCCATCTGCGCCGAGGGCGGCGAGGCCGCGTTCTGGAAGCTCGACGTCACCAGCGAAAGCGACGTGGCGCGCGTGTTCGCGGAGATCGCGGCGTGCTTTGGCGGCCTTGGCATCCTGGTGAACAACGCCGGCATCGAAGGGCCCAATGCGCCGACCCATGAGCTGGCGCTGGAGCAATGGCAGCAGGTCATGGCAGTGAACGTGACCGGCACCTTCCTGTGCACCAAGCACGCCATCGGGCACATGGAGCGCACCGGCGGCGGCGCCATTGTCAACGTGTCGTCGATGTACGGCATCGCCGGTGGGCCGGACGTGCCGCCTTATCACGCGTCCAAGGCCGCGGTGCGGATGATGGCCAAGACCGATGCCATGCTCTACGCCGGCAAAGGAATTCGCGCCAACTCCATCCATCCCGGCTATATCCGCACGCCGATGCTCGAACACGTGGCCCAGGCCTCGGGGCAGAGCGAGGCGCTGTTTGACTACCTGGGCGGGCAGACTCCCGCGGGCAAGGTGGGCCAGCCGCGCGACATCGCCGCGGGCATCCTGTACCTCGTGTCCGACGCCGGGCGCTATGTCACCGGCGCCGAGCTGGTGATCGACGGCGGCTACACCGCACGCTAGAACCACAAGGAGAACTCCATGCCCGATAGCGCCGCGATGAAAGCCACGCTGCTCGCCTATGTCGATCGCTTCAATGCCGGTGACGCGCAGGGCGTTGCCGCGCTCTACGCCGACGATGCCACCGTCGAAGACCCGGTCGGCGCGCAGCCGATCGCCGGTAAGCCGGCCATCCTGGCCTTCTACCAGCACACCACCGCGCTGGGCGCGCGCCTGGAGGTGGTGGTGCCGCCGCGCGGCTCGCACGGCGACTCCGCCGCGCTGACCTTTGCCGTGCGCGCCCGCCTGGAAGGGCGGCCGGCCCGCATCGACGTGACCGACATCATGACGTTCGGCGCGGATGGCCGCATCCGCAGCATGCGCGCCCACTGGGGGCCGGACGACGTGCATTTCCTGTAGGCCGGCCGCGCCCATGGCCCGCCACACCCGCGAGGATGCCGCCGTCACGCGGGCGCGCATCCTGGCCAGCGCGCTGCAGCTGATCCGGCACCGCGGCCTGCATTGCGTCACCGTGGACGACGTGGCTCGCGCCATCGGCATGACGCGCGGGGCCGTCTATGGGCATTTCCATTCCCGCACCGAGTTGCTGGGCGCGCTGCTGTCGTGCGCCGAAGCCGACTTCACCGCCCGCCTCGCGCTGCTGGCGCAGGGCCGCGCCGGCAGCGGGCCAGGCACGCTGGAGCAAGCGCTGGCCGCCTTGCTCCATGGCGATGACCTGGCGCGCCACGTCAGCCTGCTGGCGGCGCTGCTGCAGCACAAGTGCGGCGACGACTGCGAGCTTTGCCCGCTGCGCGCCCGCGTGCTGACGGGCGTCGAGACGCTGCGCGCAACATTCGCTGGCCTGCTGCCGGCCCCCGGCCTGGCCAGCCTGCTGGTGGCGCACCTGTGGGGCCTGCTGAGCGCGCACGCCATGCACCTGGCCCCGTCCGGGCTGTCCGGCTGTGCCGCAGCGCTGGCCCGGCTGTATCAAGGACCTGATGTGCCGCCGCATCCGTCCCTGTCCGCTATCCCTTCCTGTCGACCCGACGCCACTTTCGATCCGGCGCTGCTGCGGGATACCCCCTAGTCTGCTCGGACGAAGAGTTTCGGGCCGGCGCTGACTACGATGCTTTCAAAAGTATGGGAACCCAGCAAGGGTGCGAAGGAGACAGCGATGAAGCGGCTCGGATTTCGTTGGGCGGCGGGCCTGGCCGGTGCCGGCGCCGCGATGGGCGCGGCCTGGGCGATTGCCGTGGGCGGCGACCTTGCCACCGCGCATGGCAGCCAGGGCGAGATGCCCGCTGTCAGCGTGGCCTCCGCCGACGCGGCGCAGGACCACTGCAACGACGCCTGCGTGCGCAGCCGCGGCACCGCGGCGTTGGTGGTGCTGAGCCAGAGACCTCCGCAATGACCGGTCGATCGGCCTGCAGATGCAGGCCGATCGACCAGCATCTGCCTGTCAGCGCCGGCCAGCCTGCCGTTGCGCATTCAGCGCTTCCGCGCGCGCCTTGACGTCCCGTGCCACCTGGTCGAAGCCCTGCTTCACCCAGGCACCGTGCTCGCGCATGATGGTCTCCGCGTTCAGCCCGAGGAACAGGTCAGTGGTGAAGTAGCGGGTGCGCCCGGGTCCGGCGGCTTCCAGGTACTGGTCGCGCCGGGCGGCATCCTTGTTCTCGTCGGTGGGGCGCTGCTCCCACGAGAGCAGGCGCTCCGGCTCCCACGCAACCAGGTACTCGTTGACCGGGATGACCTGGTCGGTGCCCGGGATACGCACCTGCATGTACACCATGTCGCCGAGACGACCGGTGGTCTCCAGCCCCGGGCAGAACGTATTCCATTCCGCGTAGCGCGCAAAGTCGGTCAGCACTTCCCACACCAGCGCTACCGGCGCGTCGATCTCCACCTGGATCGACGTCACGAGATTCTCCGCTTTGGCCATTGGCCCCTCCTTCATGAAAGTCATTGGGAAGGGACACACTAGAGCCGTGCATGTGGGCTTCGCATACCCCGAACGGACGAGTCCGGGTGGACGAAGGCGAAGTCGTCGAGGTCATGCAGATTGAGGCTTGCCCCGAGGGCGCGCTGTCCGGCGGCGGCGGCGCGCGGCGGGGTCTCAGTCTCCAACTGCTGTGAGCTTGGTGCCGGCCATCCGGGATGGCTGGCATTTTTTTTGGGTGCGCCCGGCAGGGCGCACTGACTTGGGGGTGGGAGTCCCCTACACGCCCGGCAAGGGGAAGTGTTA
>NZ_JBXAHL010000069.1:0-19842 GCF_058795055.1 Cupriavidus sp. GW823-FHT06D04
ACTGAACAAGCAAGTTGAGGACTCTCCGGACATTTTAGCTTTGCCGGCGACCGGACATTTCAACTTTGCCTGGACAAGCGGTAGGTTTACATCTATTGCGCTCTGAAGCCTTGAAAGCTTCGTTCTGGCGCAACAGCCGGGATGGTCTATGGTATAGATTCCTGGGTCTTGGACCTCGGCGGCCATGGTCATTCAGCTCAATCAGCCGGAGGTGCCGCAGCGTCTGCACGGCGTGACGCTGGTGGACCGGCATGGCTTGCCACGCTTCTGGGCGAACGTGTGGGCGCTGATGGCGCTGGCCGATCACGCCGAACTGACGCGGCTGCGCAAGTTGCATCATGTCGAACGGCTGTATGCCTATGCCGACGACATGTTAGGCGCCGGCGCGCTGGACGATGCGCTGGCGGACCTGGATGACGCCCGGCTTGGCATCATCCTGGAAGGCTGGTTCGTTTCGCTGCGCAATCAGGCCCGGCCGACGGCGTCGGATCAGGAGCGCTGGCGCGCCGGGCTGGAATTCGTCGTGATGGTGTCGACCTGGCTGGGTCAAGGGATGGCACGCGACGACCGGCTGGTGCAGCTCAATGCGCGCTGGCAACGCCTCCATCTGCTCTACGGCCAGCTCCAACTCCAACGCCACCATCGCGTCAACGTGCTGCGCTCGCTGCCTGCAGCGGTCGTGCAAGCGCTGTACGAACGCCTGGACCCCAGCTCCGAGACGAACCCGTTCAAAGGGATGCGCACCCGCTGGCGGGTCTTTATCGCCTTCGTGCTGATGCTGCATCAAGGCCTGCGCCGCGGCGAGTTGCTACTGCTGAGCGCGGATGCCATCAAGTCCGGCTTTGACGCCAGGCAGCAACGGACGCGTTACTGGCTCAACGTGGGCGAACATCGGCACGGTGCGGCGGATCCCCGTCACTCGCGGCCCGGCATCAAGACGCCCGATTCGGTCCGGCAGATTCCGGTCAGCGAGCTGACGGCGAACCTGGTGCAGTGCTATGTCGACAATTACCGCGGGCGGCCCAATCACCCCTACCTGCTCAACGCGCAGACCGACACGCCGCTGTCCACCGAGTCGATCACCAAGCTCTTTGCACGGGCGTCGGCGGCCTTGCCGGCGCACGTGCTGGCTGAACTGGAAGACCGGACCGGCAAGACCAGTGTGACGCCGCACGACTTCCGGCATACCAGCGCCGTTGTGCGGCTCAATCAGTTGCTCACCCAGGGCGACTCGATGGACGAGGCTCTGCAAAAGCTGCGCAGCTTCTTTGGTTGGTCCCGCACGTCGGACATGCCGGCCTACTATGCGCGGGCCGTGTTCGAAGACCGCCTGTCGGCCGTCTGGAACAACGTCTTTGACGACCGGGTCGCGGTGCTGCGTGCCCTGCCGCCGGGAGTCCAAAATGCCAGCGCACGTTGATATCAACCAATGGACCGCGAGCGAAGCGCAAGCCTGGCTGAACCAGATCGTGCGGCAACTGCCGGGGCTGCCGCCCCTGCTGCGCTACTACGACGACTTCGACGACGCCACGCGCGTGATCCACGACCCGGCCAACGCAAGCGTCTTCGCCGTCCATATCAATGGCGGCATCGAATACCTTGACTTCGCTGCGTACGGCGGCAGCTACGCAACGCTGTTGAAGCACCTGTTCCTGTATCTGCTCGGGGAAAACCTGCACGTATCGACGGCGACGAGGTACCTGCAAGCGGCGAAGCACCTGAGCTACGCCGAAGTCCTTGCGCTGTTGATGGCCGGCCCTGAAAATTGCGTGGCCAGTTGGGCAGCATTGCGGGCTTTAGGAAAAGCCGTAAAGACTTACGGGTTCGCCAAGGCGCTGCTGCGCCTGCTCTGCCACTATCGGCTGTGTGGCTGGTCGCCCCAGTACCGCGAGTTCCTCGGCGTTGCCCTGCCCCTCCCTGCACAGGACAAATACGCTGGCGTGCGCGCCGGCGATGTGTTCCTGTCGATCGAGGAGGAAGCGGCGATCGTGCGCTATCTGGATGACACGGCACAGGCAGTTCGCGATGGCGCGTACCTGGACGATGTGGCGCTATGTGACGCGGTGATGTTGCTGTGTGCCTATCAGTTCGGCATGCGTCCGATCCAGATTGCGCTACTGACCCTGCGCGACGTGCGCGTGTGGTCAGACGGCACTGACGAGCTGCCAGCGGTGCATCTGACCCTTCCGCATGGTAAAGCAGCGGCGTGGCGCCGCCATCAAGCCCCTGCCCCGCCGGGTCAAACGGGAGTGGGCGGTGCTGCCTGGCCAATTGGCGCAGCGTCAACGTGCGCGCGGACATGCCGGTGGTGATCGCTTCTGCAGCGTGGCCTCCGCCTCGGAAGTCTCCGTGCGCATAGCCGCGCTAACCGAGCGGCTGCTCGGCGTGCGCGTCACGGCCACGGATCTGCGGCACACCGCTGCCCAGCGCCTGGTCGATGCCGGCGCCAACCAGGAAGAGCTGGCGGCCTTCTTGGGTCACGCCGACGTGACCACCGGCCTCGTGTACTTCGACAGCTCGCCCAACCAGGCGGAGCGCGTCAATCGCGCCATGGGACTGTCTCCGATCTACCAGCAGGTGGCCCGCATCGCGCACGCGCGCTTCATCAGCTCGGAAGAATTGGGTTCACTCAAGGGCGAGCAGCAGATCGCCGGCGTGCCGCACGGCATCCCGATCGCCGGCATCGGCGGCTGCACCAGCGGCCAGCCGGCCTGCCCGTTCAATCCGGTGACCTCCTGCTATGGCTGCCACCGGTTCATGCCGGTGCGCGATGCCGCCTTGCATCGCGAAGTGCTGGCGGGCCTGCGCAGCGTGGTGCGCTTCTTCCATGACGCCTCGCGCGACGACGCGGCGTCCCCCGCCTACTTGCAGTTGCAACGGGCCATTGCCGGCGTGCAAGCGGTACTGGCCGAGCTTGAGGGCGAGGCGAAATGAACGCTGGCTATCGCGCTTACATCGCCTTGGGGCAAACCTTGGCAGAACAACGAGGCTTGGCCTGGTCGCTACCATTGGAGCCGGACGGACGCGTGCGCAAGGGGCACGACTGGAACCTCTCTGCGCTCGTGGGCGAGGTGCCGTCTCCCGCCCACTACCTGAACCATCTCGGTCGTGATACCAAGATGTTGAAAGCCTTGGCCGAGCAGTCGAAAGCGCTAACACCGGCCCCGCTGTCGGCGGCATGGCAGGATCTGATCAAGGCCGCCGTGTTGGAGCAGTTGCTGGTCAAGCGCAATACCACCGGGCACATCGTGTCTAACATCGTGCGTCCGTTGCGGGTACTGGCGACGTGCCTACCCGACCAGGAGCCTTGGCAACTGACGACCCAGGATGGGCACCATGCTGTCCAACTGGCGAGCCGCATCCAGGCCTGCGGCAAGTTGGGGCAGCTCGTGGAGGGCGTCCTTAGGAATCTATTCGACGTGCAGCGGCTGGCAAACGGCGGCCCGCTCTACCAGGTCGCGATCCAGCGCCGAGCGACGAGCCGCCGGGTTCGTCGGGCCGCCTTCCTGCAATCCGAGGACGAACTACGGGACACCCTCGAGCAACGCAAGCGCGCAGAACGTCTGCCGGAGCGGCGCGCCTTCTGGGAATTGGTGCGCATCGTCATGACCGAGCCACCCCGTAGCTTCGTCGATACGCTGCGCTTCCTGTGCCTGCGCGCGATGATCGTCACCGGGTTGCGCATTGGCGAGGTCGTGTTGCTGCCGGCGGACTGGCAACGCACCCGCGCCTACTACGACCGGCATGGCCAGTCCGCGGGCACGCAGGGCGGCTACGCGGAGGCGCTGCTGCTGCGCCACTTCGCGGAAAAGCAGCAGACCCCGACGTCGGACAGTCGTGTGCTGTTCGAAAAGGTGCAGTATGTACCAGAGATGTTCCGCGACTTGTTGACGGAGACCCTAGCGCGCAGTGCGGCGCTGACCGAGCCGCTACGTCTGACCTTGCGACAGCAAACCGAAACCGGTCGTCTGCTGCCGTGGTACGCCGAGCATGAGGTGGTGCCCGCCGCCCATCTGTACCCTCACCTGACCGGCAATCCGTTCTGGGCTGCTATGGATGGCGCGCAGCGGGCCGACCTGCTGGAACGCTATCGCGCGCAGTTCGACATCACCATGTTCCAGGAAATCCACGACTTGCAGCAGGCCAGCCATGCGCGGCAGGCTCGGCTGGACTCGGCTGCCTACCTGTATCTGAACCGTTTTGAAAAGGCTATGCAGGCTGGCGATCACCCCCTATCCTTCCGCCGGACCGATGGCAGCGTGATCCCGCCTGACGTCCGTTTGCCATGGTCGCAGACATGCCTGCATGTGGGCGAACTCGAAGCCTACCTGCGGGCCGCGGTGCCGACCAAACTCTCGGACACGGCACCGTTGCCACTGACGGCTGGCGAGCTCCAGAGCTGGGAGTTGCTGTTCCTGGCTCCGAAGCGCTCGCTGGCGGAGGAGCGCGATGATGGCATCTGCGATGTGACGCGCGTGATGGCGGTGAACCGGCCAGATACCGGCTTCGTGGCCAATGCGCTCGGGGAACGGGCCTCGGGAGAAACGCTGTTCCAGCGCTACGGCCAGAGCCCGGAGGATAAACAACTACGCCTTGAGTCGCACATGCTGCGCCATCTGCAAAACACCGAGCTGTTCCGGCTCGGTGTTGCGGACACGATCATCTCCAAGCGCTTTAACCGGCGTAGCGTGACGCAGAGCTACGTGTACGACCATCGCAGCCTGGCCGAGCAGCTCGACCAGATTGAACTGCCGGTGGAGGTGGAACTCTCCCTCGGGGAAAAAGCCACGACAGTGGCCAAAATGATCCAGGCTGGCAAGGCCAGCGGCCCCCTGGTTGCCGCGTTCCTGCGCATCCAGGCTGACGAAGGCGACGAGGCGGCCTTCGCCTATCTGAAGGCGGAAGCCGATGGCTTCCATGCAACCCCGTACGGCCACTGCCTGAACAGCTTCACGGTCGATCCCTGCCCGAAGCACCTGGAATGCTTTACCGGCTGCCGGCACCTGTCGGCGACCAATCTCCCGGAGAACCGGGCGCATCTGATCAAGCTCGAAGGCAAGCTGGTAGCCGCTCTTGCACATGCCGAGGCACGGCAGGCCACGGCGCCGGGGCGCGATAACCAGATCGCTCACGCGCGGGTTCGGCTCGAAGGGGTGCGTAAGCTGCTGGCCAGCGCTAACGGCGAGTTGCCCTTCCCTGATGGGCCTGACCTGTCGGTACTGCCGGCACGCGGAGTGCTCGATGATTGAAACCAAGACGACGGCGGCGGCGCCAGACGATCCAGACCTCATTCGCATTCTGGAAGATCTGCTGGCCCATGACGAGACCATCACGGCGCGCGCCGTCGCGCGTCGCCATCCCAGCATCAAGGCAGCTTCGTCCATCACGCGCAGCCCGGTGCGCAGCCAGTTGCTGGCGCAGTACCAGCAGCGCCAGGCGGAGTTCCGCCGCTGGCAGCGGCGCCTGCCGCGACAGGCGAGCGCGGTGACGGCGGCAACGCTGGCCGACAAGGAGCTCCGCATTGCCGAGCTCGAGCGGCAAGTGAGGCTGCTGACGAGTTCCCATCTGGCCATGATCCGGGTCGTGGGCGAACTTGGCGGCTTCGGCAAGTGGGCGGCCTTCTATGAGCATTACGCCGAAGCGCGCGCCCAACTCGAAGCATTGGGGGCGTTACCGGTCGCGACCGTTACTGCACTTCCCTCGGGTTCTCCATCCTCGGACGAGGAGCCTCCGCCAGCCTAATGATCGCGTCAGGCCGCCCTTCGGACTGTTGCGTCGCTGCCCTTCCATTGGCGCAACAAAGTGATGAGGACCTGTTGCGCAACAGCTTCGTACCCATGCCTGTGGATAACTTCACTGAAAAGCCGCTATATATCAATATGGGGCAGTGAAAACGCCCCTCGCAACAAAAACCCCGACATACCAACTGTGCGAACTCTTGGTGGTATGTTCTGAAGTGTTGCGCTCTGAAGGCTCATGGCGACGGCAACACAAGGCTTTCCGGCCGATCTTGCGCAACAGAAAGCATCACTGCCCATGCGCAACAGCCTGCCGATGGTTTTTCCCTCTGCAAGCCGTCTTTTGGCCTTGAAAACCGCCGCATCGGAGCTTGCCAGGGTCACGCAACACCATCCCGACCTACCAACATTGTCAAACAGAATTCTATAAGTAACTTTCTAGGATGGCGCGCTCTCTGTTCTCACGTTCATCCTCCGCAACGCGGAGTGGCGACGATACCGATCGTACGCGAGCTCGCGCAATACGAACGCGACACGCCCCAGCCGCACGACCCCGGGTTATGCAGCGTCCGATTATCGGCGCCTACAGCAGTAACGCGAACCCCGCCGCGGCGACTCTACAAGTTGAGCATGGCAAGGCCTCCACCGATCGCCCCATCCCATACGAGCCCCGCATTGTCAGAGCCAATGACAGTTCAGGAGAGTACATCTAGGCCTCATCTAGGCCATGCTTCTTGACTACCTGCAGGAGCCTGGCAGCCATGCCGCTGGGCTGCTTTTGGCCGCTTTCCCACTTTTGAACTGTCGACGTGCTGGTATTTAGGTACAACGCAAAGACTCCTGTTGCAAACTCACGGGCCTAGCTGGCCAGATTGGCATGGTGAGTCTTGCTGAACGGATGTGATGGACATGATTGCTAGCCTCCCGGCTGCCAGCTATTCATCTCCTGCCATCAAGAAAGTCCTCCCAATCCCAGAGATACGCGCAGTCCTTCGGGTCGGTCTCGCGGTCAACCGCTGGCCTGGTCGAGTCTTTGCTATTGCGAGTGAAGAACGAGTGGGCAGGCTCGGGAATCTCGCTCAAGAGGACATATGCGAGGATGCCCGAATGATGGACTGGTGAACGTGATTGTCTGGCCCGGCGTGCTGGAGGCATTCCGCAAGGAGATCCTGAGCGCAACGCTAGCAGGAGTCTATGGGCAATGGCAATGCGAAGACGGGGTCCGGCACCTGGTAGCGCAGCGCATGGTGGATCTGTCGCCGCTACTCGGCAGGCTCGAAACCGGCAGTCGCAACTTCTGCTGACTGCCGGGCCACACCGCACCACGATTATCTGGTGTGTGTTCGCAGGCGGTTTTCGGCTGTTCTCGCGTGTAACTGCATTGGAATGTCGCGGCAAAACGCGTTCATTATGAGACGCAAAACGCACTATTATAAGCATCAAAAGATGCTATAACTAGTGCCGATACTTACGGAGGTTCCGATGCGCACGACTATTGCGCTTGATGACGACTTGATCGCCAAGGCTCAAGCCTATACGGGCCTGGAGGAAAAAACGGCACTCGTGCGCGAAGCGCTAAAGGCCTTGATCCAGCGCGAAGCCGCGAAACGACTCGCGAATCTTGGCGGTAGCCAACCGGGCATCAAGGGGGCGCCGCGTCGCCGGCAGGACGTCGAATGATTCTTGTCGACACGTCGGTCTGGATTGACCACATCAACGCTTTTGATCATGTGCTGATTAGCCTGCTTGCCGAGGAGCGCGTGCTGGCTCATCCATATGTGATAGGCGAGATTTCGGTCGGTAGTCTGCGTGACCGTGACGTCGTGCTTGGCGCGTTGCTCGATCTGCCGCGCGCGCCAGTTGTAACGCCGGAGGAGACGTTCTATCTGATCGAGCGCGAAGGTTTGTTCAATCGTGGAATCGGATATGTCGACACGTCACTGTTGGCGTCCGCGCGCCGCCTACAACCAGGCATCACCATCTGGACGCGCGACAAGCGATTGAAGAAGGTTGCCGATGAACTCAATCTCGGCGCGGTGCTCGCGCACTAGATAACGAAAAAGCGATGCGTCCGAAAATATAAGAGAGATCCTGGCATAGACTGGCTGTCCGGACATGCGTGGGAGGCCGCCATGCGGATCAGTAATCGTAGTGGATACCGAGTGACACGCCGGCCACCGTGACCGAGATCGCGCAGTTCGAGCGAGACTATTGTTGAGCCGGCTGCAGCGCACGATGGTCGCGGCACAGGTTGCCGAGGCGGTTGCCGGAGACCAGCTCGAGGTTGGCCGGAACAGGCATGCCGTCTTCGATACGCTCTGCGGCCTCCATGAGGTACTCGATCGCATGGATATTGCCCACCGCGCTCGTAGGAGGCGTGTTGATGTCCGAGTGAAGGTCCAGTGCCCCCACGCGATCGCTACCCGCGTGCAGAAGGTACTGCGACTCCGGCAGGCTGTTCGCGGGCACCTTGAGCTTGGCCTCAATCACTCGGCGCCCCCACGAATCCGGCGCCGCGTCGCGTATATCACCGAAGCCCGTCAGCGCGTTCACCGGCAGCAGCAGCCGGCCCTTCACCGGCTCTCCGTGGATGCCGAGGGTCACGGGGTCAACTTCGATCGCATCCGGGCGATCCAGATATCGGAGGCCGTAGGCAAAGCTCGAGGCCAGCAGCGCCGAGCCCCCCTCCGTCATGGTGAGCTGGCCACACGGCACCCAGGCTTCGCCCAGGTAGGCGAAGGTCATTGATCGATTTTAGATACATATCTGCTTGGTCCACGCTAGACCCGCCGCTGAGGGCTATATACGGGGGGCCTCACGGGCTGGCCGAGAGCTTTCCTAGGCCGTGCCGGCACCGCAACTCCGGCAGCGCCGTCGTCGAGCACGGACACGCCTCCATTTAGTCGTTTGCAAACCAGCGCGCAAGCTTAGCCAACTGATTTTCCCCGTGCAGTTCAATCTCGCATGATTGAGGTTTTGGTACCCTTTGATGGGCGGCAAAGCGCGAAGCGACTTTCCGTGAGTGAATACATAGCAATTAGTTCTCCTACAGCAGATGCAAAAACAGTGCGCAGAACATGTACAACGCGGCGGCCAGGCGTACCCCGGACGACTGGTCGATCCGATAATTCGGTCGGCCCCGACGCCAACGGAGATTCGCCCGGTCCGACCTAGGCTGGCGGGCCTGCTGCTTGATGCCGCAGCCACTTACCTTGACATGCGGCGTCAGCGCTTGCTGCAACCGTGCGATGGGGACGGGCGCCTTTGACTGCTGCCGACATGCTCGCACCACACCTGACGCCCGGCGGACACCTGCTCGCGGTGCCGGAGGACGCCGCGCCAATCTTGGCAAATGAAACGCGACTGCGGCTGGGAAATTCCTTTGCGCTTGGCGCGGGGCATGGCCTGCTGCATCTGGGCGCGGCGGAAATCGACCGCATTTTGCCCCCCGCATGGGCCTGGTGGCGTGATTTTGCCGCGCGCTATGTCACCGCCTTGTGCGCTACGCCCGAAGGCGGTGAGATCGAGGTCGCAACGCCTGCTGCCCAAGACCTTTATGCCCTGATCGACGATGCGCCGCCAATGATGGGCGGCGAGTATCTCACGCCCGATGTGCTGGCCACGCTGTGGGGCGAGATGGATACTGCCTTGCATCAGGAACTGGCGGCCGCCAATGTCTCGCTTCAGGATTTCCTCAAAATGCGCCACCCGGCGTGGAATCTTGTCGGCCGTGTGCATTTCAATCTCGCTGAGAACCGCAGGGATCCGGAGTCACCGTTCGCCTTCCTTGCGACGTACACCTCGCGCCTGTCGGCCCTTGGCAAAGCGCAACATCAGCCACTGTCGCAAGCCCTGGCGGAATTTTCAGGAGCCAGGAGCAAGGCGCAACTTCTGTCGTTACTGCTGCCGGTGCAGCGCGCCGCGGAACACTGCGATTGGCTTCGCGAGATGGTGGATACCGGCGAGATATACCATCCGCTGCGCTGGACGCCGCTCGATGCCTATCGCTTTCTCTCGGACCTGTCCCAACTCGAAGCCGCCGGGATTGTCGTACGCACCCCAGGCAGTTGGCAATCGGGCCGCCCTGCCCGTCCCGTTGTGAAAGCCAGCGTCGGCGCACAACCGCCTTCGCTCCTGGGCAAGGACGCGTTACTCGATTTCAACATGGAAGTCTCGCTCGACGGCGAGCGTCTCAGCGCCGCCGAGGTCAGGGATCTGCTCAAAGGCGCCGACGGCTTGCAACTCATCCGGGGCCGCTGGGTCGAGGTGGACAAGAACAAGCTCGGTCGCCTCCTGAAGCGATTCGAGGCCATGGAAAAGGCGGCGCAAACCGGCCTACCCTTTAATGAGGCGCTTCGTCTTCTGGCGGGTGTTTCGCTCGACGATAGCGCCGATCCCGCTGACCGCGACTGGTCGCAGCTGGTGGCAGGGCCCTGGCTGGCCGACATCCTGCAGGAGTTGCGTCAGCCGGAGGGGTTGGCGCAGATCAGCCCGGGGCCGGAACTCAAGGCTAACCTGCGGCCCTACCAACAGGCCGGCGTGCGGTGGTTGTACCTGCTCACCCGGCTCGGACTGGGCGCTTGCCTGGCCGATGATATGGGCCTGGGCAAGACCATGCAGGTACTCTCGCTGCTGCTCGTGCTGAAGCGCGAAAGCGCCGAGGTGCGGCCCAGCCTGCTGGTCGCCCCCGCATCGCTGCTGGCCAACTGGGCGGCAGAGGCCGAGCGCTTTGCCCCCAGCTTGCGCCTCCTGATCGCCCATCCGTCGATCATGCCGGCGGCCGAATTGCGTGCGCTGGACCCCGCGCGGCTTGCGGACACCGATCTCGTCATCACCAGCTTTGGCTCGCTGCTGCGCCAGCCGGTATTGGGCACAATCCCATGGCGCGTTGCCATTGTCGACGAAGCCCAGGCGATCAAGAATCCGGGCGCCAAGCAAACGCGACAGGTTAAGCAACTCCAGGCACAATCGCGCATCGCGCTGACCGGAACCCCCGTAGAAAACCGTCTGTCCGACCTGTGGTCCATTTTCGATTTCACCCACCCCGGTTTGCTGGGCTCAGACAAAGTCTTTGCCAACTTTACCAGGCGGCTGGCGCAGGCCGAGCACTTCGGTCCGCTGCGAACGCTGGTACGGCCCTACATTCTGCGCCGCCTGAAGACCGACAAGCGGGTCATCGACGATCTTCCGGACAAGACCGAACTCAAGGCCTGGTGCCACCTGAGCCCGAGCCAGGCGGCACTTTATCAGCGTGCAGTGAAGGATCTGGCCACCGCGCTTGAAGACGCCGAAGGCATTGGTCGCAAGGGTGTAGTGCTGAGCTTCCTGATGCGCTTCAAACAGATCTGCAACCATCCGTCACAGTGGTTGGGCGACGCGGCCTGGCACGCGGAAGACAGCGGCAAGTTCGCCCGCCTGCGCCAACTGGCCGAAGTCATTGCCGCCAAGCAGGAAAAGGTGCTGGTCTTCACCCAGTTCCGCGAGACCACTGAGCCACTGGCGGCATTTCTGGGGTCGATCTTTGGCCGCGAAGGTCTGGTGCTCCATGGCGGCACCCCGGTAGCCAAGCGCCGCGAACTGGTCAAGCGATTCCAGGAAGATGAGCTGATCCCCTTCTTCGTGCTCTCGCTCAAGGCCGGTGGGGCCGGTCTGAATCTCACCGCCGCTTCGCATGTGATCCACTACGACCGCTGGTGGAATCCCGCCGTGGAAAATCAGGCGACTGATCGAGCATTCCGTATCGGCCAGCAGAGGAACGTCCTGGTGCATAAATTTATCTGCCGTGGCACGATCGAGGACCGTATCGACCAGTTGATCGAAGCGAAGCAGCAATTGGTGAAGGATGTGCTGGAGGGCGGCGCAGAACTCCTGCTCACCGAGATGAGCGATCGCGAATTGCTCGATCTCGTGAAGCTCGACGTTCATGCCGCGCAGGAAAACTGATCGTCAGAGGAACCGCAATGGATTACGGTTACGGGGAATGGAAGCCCTATGTCTCGGCCGCCGAGCGCAGAAAAAAGGCGGAGGTGGCCGCCGCGAAGGCGAAGAAGGCTGGTGCGGTCCTGTCGCCCATTGCGTCGTATCGCGGTGCTATCGCCAAGACCTTCTGGGGCAAGGCCTGGTGCGACAATCTGGAAGTCTACAGCGACTATGCCAACCGGCTGCCGCGCGGCCGCACCTATGTGCGCAACGGTTCCGTGATCGACCTTCAGATTACGGCAGGCGAAGTCCGCGCGCAGGTAATGGGTTCGAGCCTCTACACGGTTGCTGTGACCGTGACGGCGTGTCCTGCAAAGCAATGGCGAGCGATCGGAGCCGATTGCGCGGGGTCAATCGATTCGGTCGTGGAACTCTTGCAGGGCAAGCTCTCGACAGCCGTGATGGAGCGCATCTGCAAACCTGGCACCGGCCTTTTCCCGATGCCGAAGGAAATCAGGTTCAATTGCAGTTGTCCGGACTGGGCGTCAATGTGCAAGCACGTTGCCGCCGTACTTTACGGCGTCGGCGCGCGGCTCGATCAACAGCCGGAATTGCTCTTCGCCTTGCGCCGCGTCGAGGCCACTGATCTCGTCAGGCAGGCCGGCGCTGGCCTGCCCAAATCCACCAAACGCCCCACTTCCAGCAAGGTGCTCGACGACGCGCTGGTGGCCGATGTGTTTGGCATCGAAATGGCCGCCGCTTACCCACCGTCGACGCCTGCTGCCGGGCGTAACAAGCCACCGGCAGGTAAGGTGACAGCGAAGAAGGCGACCAGGTCGGCTGTCTCGAAAATCCGCAAACCCCCTGCGAACGCGAAGACTGCGGAGGACAATAAATCGGTCACAAAGAAGTTACCGGTCAAGAGATCTGCTGGGCCACGCAAATCAACCTCTGGCAACGTTGTTGCCGGTAAAGCGAACGTGGCGAACTCGTCTGCAACCCCGAAAGAGACGGCAACAAGCAAGCGCGTCAGTACTCGACGGGTGAAAGGTAGCTCCCGTTAAACCCCGATTTGATCTCGCAGGGTTACTGTAGGAAACCGGAATTAGCTGGACTGCCGTGCAATTCCCCCCGAAGCTGAGCCAGGACCTGACGGTCGGCACACAGTTCACACTCTGCTGACTAAAGCAGTGAGTGGGTCAAGATGTCGGCGAGGCGGCCGTCAATACGGGGCAACTCCATTTCCTGTCTGCGCCATGCGTAACTCCCGATCCGAAAACAGCACCAAGCTATCCTAGCCCCGGACCACGACGCTGGCAGCCGCGCGCGAGCAGGCTTCACGCCGACGCGGCTGATCCCGCCCGCGCTGCTGGCCGCGTGCGATGCCTGGCTCGATGCGTCCGGGGCCGACGATTCGTTGCCGGCGCTGCGACGGCGTGCGATCTGGGCGCTGTATCGCTATGCCGGCGTGCGTCTGGCGGAACTGGCCTGGTCGGCCGAGACCGCGCTGCCGCGACTGGAGGCCGAGGCGCCCGGGCGGTGGACGCTCTATGTCTGCGGCAAGGGACGCAAGGCGCGAGCCATCCCGCTGCCGGCCCCGTGCGTGGCGGTGCTGCGCGCCTACCGGCGTGCCCGCGGGCTGCCGCCCGAGCCGCCAGCGCATGAAACGCTGCCGGTGATCCACGGCAACAAGGGCGAAGCGCTGCAGCAGGCGGGCCTCTATCGGGAGGTCAAGGCGATCTTTGCCGCCGTGGCCGATGGCCTGCAGGCGCGCGAGCCGGCGCAGGCGTTGCTACTGCGCGCCGCATCGCCACACTGGCTGCGCCATGCCTATGCGCGCACGCTGGTGGTCGACCATCAGGTGCCGCTGCCGGCCGCCCAGGCGCTGCTCGGCCACGCCTCGGTGCAGACCACGGCGGCCTATGCCAAGACGGACCTGACGCAGTTGCGGGCCTTTGTCGATGCCACGTTCGCTGACGATGTGCCGTAGCGATCGGACCGGTGGGGCCGCTGCGCAGGTGACGCGGCACCTGTCGACCCAAGCCAGATGGCTCAAAACGACCCGTCACGGTCATTCGCGCACCCATCTGCGAACGACCGGAGTTCGACGGACTCGGTCATTGACCGGCCTTAGGTGTAAAGAATCGCTCTCGATAGTCGGCTGGCGAGACTCGCAGAATTCTGAGGAAAGCTCGCCGCATCACCTCTTCCGATGAGAAGCCGCAGGCCAGTGCGATCATCTTCATGCTCTGGCTTCGAGTTTCGATGAGTCGGCAAGCCTGCTCCAGGCGGATTTTCTCGATCGCGCGTGCGGGAGTCAGCTTAGTTTGCGCCTGATAGAAGCGGGCAAAGGTCCTCGGCGTCATGGACAGCCGTTCGGCGAGAGTTGCAACGTCAAGGCGCTCTCGCAGGTGCGCTCCCACCCATCGGTGCAAGGTTGTGATGCGGGCATCCGGAGAACTCTGTTCGAGCAGGGCACTACTGAACTGGGACTGCCCGCCAGGCCGCTTGTAAAACACGACCAGGGTCTTGGCGACGGCCATCGCGACTTCGCGGTCGAGGTCTTCCTCTACCATTGCCAGCGCCATGTCAATGCCCGCCGTCACGCCAGCCGAAGTCCAGATGCGACCCTGGCGACAATAGATGGCGTCCGGCTGAACGGCAATCCCGGGAAACTCCGCGGAAAAGCGTTCGCAGAGATCCCAATGCGTGACCGCCTGGCGACCATCAAGCAAGCCGGTCCTGGCAAGGACAAATGCCCCGGTGCAAACGGATGCCACGCGCGACGCACGCTTCGCCGCGGCGTTTAGCCAATTCACCAGTGTATCGTGTGCAGCACCTTCCCACACGCCCGGTCCCCCGGGAATCAGGATGGTGTGAATGGGCCTACGTGCCTGAGCAAGGTCTCGAGCTTCCATCCGAGCGCCACATGAGCTGGCGATTAGCCCACCCGGTGCACCACACAGATCGATGTCATACGCTCGCTGGCGGCCCCGCCGCGCGAGGAGCTCGTTGGTCGACGAGAACACCTGCATAGGCCCGCAGACGTCCAGTATCTGAAAACCATTGAAAAGAATCAGGCAAACACGCTTGGGAAATGAGCTCATATGGCAGCTTTCGTGGGGACTTTGTCATTCCGGACATCGTTCGGAATTATAGAGTTCGGTATCGGCGTTCACAACAAGGAAGGTTCCCATGAAGATCGGCATGCTGGTTTTTCCAGATATCACTGCCACCGACTACGTCGCACCCGCGGATCTCCTGGCCCGCATGCCGGGAGTCCAGCTCCAACTGCTGTGGAAGCACACGGACACGATTGCCACCGAACTGGGTTGGCGGTTCTCGGCGACCACCGCGCTCCGGGATTGTGGTGACTTGGACATGATCATGGTGCCGGGCGGGCCGGGCCTCATCGGTCTCCTCGATGATGCGGAGGTCCTGGACTTTCTCGCCACGCGCGGGCGGACTGCCAGATGGGTCGTGGGCATTTGCACCGGTCCGCTGCTGCTCGGCGCAGCCGGCTTGCTGGATGGCTATCGGGCGACCTGCCACTGGGGATCACACGAACTGCTTGAACTTGTCAATGCGATACCTGTGGATGCGCGAGTGGTCGTGGACCGGAACCGCATCACCGGAGCCGGCGTGACTTCCGGCATCGACTGCGCCCTGGAGGCCATTTCGCTTGCCGGCGGGGCATCGCTTGCCAAAAGCATCCAGTTGTTTGCGGAGTACGATCCGCAGCCGCCATTCGATTGCGGATCGCCTGCCAAGGCGCCTGCGGATATCCTCGATTCGGCAAAGGCGGCGCTCAAGCCCTTCGTCGAAGCACGCCGCTCGCTTCTGACAAAACGGCGCGCGGAACTGGCTCGCACTCTGAGCTAACGCACGCCGGACCGGAACGCTCCGTGCACTCACAGCTTGAGGAATACCATGACCATTGCTCTTCAAATTCGTCCGGGCAAGACGCGCCTAGCTGGAATCCTGGCTTGCGCGGCTGCGCTGGTTTCATCGTTGGCTCATGCGGATGGCGGTGCAACGCTTCGGCTCGTCGTTGGCTATCCGCCAGGTGGTTCCGCCGACGTGGCGGCGCGAATCATCGCGCCACGGCTAGGCACCGCGCTGGGACAAACCGTGATCGTCGAGAACCGTCCCGGTGCCGGCGGACAGATTGCCGCCCAGCATGTAAAGGGAGCACCAGCCGACGGATCGGTACTGCTCCTGAGTAACACGCACACCATGATCACCGTACCACTGACTGTGCGAAAGCCTGGATTTTCCGCGACTACCGACTTCAAGCCGGTCGGAACGATCGCCACATTCGAACTGGCGCTCGCGGTCTTTCCCGGTACTCAGATCGGTTCGGTCCAGGACCTTAAGCGCTGGTTCGCACAGCATCCATTGCAGCGCGCCATGGGCGTACCGGCGCCGGCGAGCGCTCCGGAGTTTGCCGCCGCCCGCATTGCAAAGCTGCTACGCGCAGACGCCGTCCCCATTCCTTATCGCGGCGCCGCCCCCCTCGTGCAGGACCTAATCGGCGGCCAGGTTTCGGTGGCGGTCTCCGGCGTTTCTGACCTGATCCCATTCCATCGTGCCGGCAAGCTGCGGATCATTTCGATGTCTGCGGCCAGCCCCCTCCTGCCGGGCGTACCCTCGTTCAGTCAGGCCGGTATCGATGGACTGGAATTGACAGATTTCCTGGGCCTCTACGCGCCGACCGGCGTTTCCAGCGATCGCGTGACGCGGCTGAACGCGGCAGTCAATAGCGTCGTCGCTATGCCAGAGGTGCAACAAGCACTAAATGAGCAGGCATTGGTACCAGCCCCCGGTTCGCCAGATGAGCACAGCCGCCGCTTGTCCAAGGCAGGAACGGCCCTTGGTGCGCTGGTCAAGGACAGCGGCGCTACAGCCCAATAGGAATGCCTGGAAGGCATCTCATGTTCCTCTCTGGCGTGCATTTCTTCGGGCTTGTGCGAAGCCCCTTGCCCAGGGTCCGCGTCCGAGGACTCTTCTCGCCCATCCGGCATCTCGCTGGTCAATGGCCGAATCGGCTGATGATGCGACTTGCATCGCCGGCTATCGACCGTCCGTTAGTGTGGCGGCAACGCCATTCGAACGACCGAGTGATCGTGGGGGCAACGGCGCTTCATGGCCGAATGCGGCCATTGCCGGTAGGAAGGTGAGCGTCTCTTAGTGGCCGGGAAGCGACCTTCGTCACAGCACAAGGCCCGGTCATGCTCTCGGTGTACGATGTGCGGGGAGAGCCGTCCCAGTGGGACGGGACATTGTGGAACCTCAAAGTTGGTGCATGGGGGGCAGATATGGGGTTTTCTTGCCGAAAATTTCTCATCGCGCATGACGATACTCTCTGGCAGCTGCCAAGCACCAAATTCCAGCGGATGTTGCGGGAGCCGGCCAACCACTGCTTATACACTTTTGCCGGGCAGCGCGCACGCATGGCCGATGTGGTCGTCGAACTCGTGGCCAGAGAGCCCGTGCGCGTCGTTCGAACAACGTTTTCCATTCTCACGTTCGATGCCGAAGGTCGCCTCGATCCAGGGGCATTCGAAAGGCAGCAATTTGCCCTCGCGGAGTCGGTCGTTGCCCCCGTCTTCGCCGCATCCGCGGATGAGAGCAAGCCACCCGTCGTCGACGCGTCCGCGCGATTCATAGCGCAAGGGGGGCAATGGGTTCCGACACGAGCTTTGGCGCGCGCGATCGATGAGGCTGCGTTGGGGCAACGACGGTGCGTACGCCTATAGATAGTGGCGCAAGCGCGGCGCTTTGGTAGGTACGCATGGCGGCGGCGCCCTCCAGCGCAAACCGGTGGGGCCGATCCGGAGGCCGATGGTCCGAGCGCTTCACGAAGGCCAGAGCCAATAAGCGCCTACTGTGGCGCGACGGGCGCCGTGGATGGTTGAGCTTGTTGCTCGCCCACGGTGTGCGCATGCCGCCGGTTGTCCTCGGCGTGCAGGTAGATGCCGGTCCTCTCAATCGAAGCGTGCCGCAGGTTCTTCTGAATAAAGCGGATATCGGTACCCGCGTCGGCCTGGTGCGAAGCCGCGGAATGGCGCACCCAATGCGTCGAGGCACGCGCCAACGTCGCCGCGTCGACCGGATCGCTCGCCTCCAACACGGCGGCCGCCCGCCGGAACACCTCCTTCGCGATCAGATAGACCGCCGTCGGCGTGAGGTGCCGCTGCGCGTCGCCGGCGACGCTCAGGATGGCCGGGCTCAGCTCACCGGGCCCCGGCATCGGCGGCAGACCGTGGAACGCGCGATAGCGAGCAAACTCGGCCATCAACGCGTCGCTCACGGGTACCTCGCCCTCGGCGCCACCCTTGCCGACAACGTACAGCCACCAGCGCCCGCGCCGCTGGACGAAGTCGGCTGCTTTCGCGTGGGCGGCTTCGCTGGCGCGCAGCGCCGTATGGTAGAGGAAGCGCATCACCCAGCGGCTGCGCTCGTAATGCTGGCACTCGCGCAGCGTGCCCTGCGGCCAGCCCTCCATCGACGCGAGCACCACCTGCCACAGCGCATGATCGAGGTAGCGCTCGACGCGTCGCGCGCGCGAGCCACGCGTTGAACGGTTGCGGCGCAGGGCAAGCGGATTGCCTGCGAGGCAGCCGGCCGCGACAAGGTAGTCCAACAGACCTGAGAGGATACCGAGCGCCTGGCGGCGGCTGCGCTCGGCGAGCGGTCCCCCGAAGAGGCGCCGAGCGCCGCCGCGGCGCGGCAGCGCCGGGTCGGTCCAGTCCGCCGTCGGCGCGGCCAGGAACCGCTCATACAGCAGGAAGTCCTCGCGCGTGAGGCTGGAGAGCGGCTTGCCCAGGGCGCGCGTTGCCCAGACGAGCAGCCGCACCACTTCCTTGCGGTAGCTGCGCAACGTGTGCGGCGAGCCCGCATATTCGGCAAGCCACAGGCGCACGGCATCGAGGTCGGTGTCCGCGGCGATCTGCCGGTTGCCGCCGCGCCCCCGGTTAGTGCCGTCACGGCCGTCCAGTGCTGAGGGCAATACGAGCGGCAGGAGTGATTCGGGGGCTGGAGCGGGCAGGTTCATGGACTGACACGATTTTGCGGCGGGGTTCCGCATCGTACACCTACGAAACTTGCGATTATGCGCGTTATTGACGGCCCTGCTGCGCGGCTTGTCGGCCTCGAACGCGTTCTGTGACGGGGGGTTTGTCGCCGCGCTTGGGCACCCGCCGATGGCCTGATCGGTCATCGGTTCCCTCTGCAGCCCCCTTTTGCCTACCCCCAACTGGGGCCTTCGCAAAGACGCGTCGTATTGGAAAATTGCAGAACCTGGCTGGGGGGGGGACGCCAATTGCCCCGAAGCGGGCAGCGTCAGAACGTGCAAACACCCGACGGGCTTATATAAACGGCTGGCTTGGAACAACTACCATGGCTATCGAAATCAACGGGAAACATCTCGCAGCCCTGAGAATGCTATGCGATGGCATCGGCGGCGACTACCCGCTATTGTAAGTGAGCGACTGTGTCCGGCGTTTCAGAGCGCCGGCTCCAGCAGGGTCGCCTCGGCATCCCATCGCAATGCTCGCGCGGGACGCGGCGGCGCCGAACCCACGCAGTTCGAGATCCTGTGCGACATCTGGGATCGACTGTTGCCTCGTCGGAAACTGGACATCACGGGGGACGATATACCCGTGGTGGTCCCTTGCGATCATAGTGGGAAGTCATACTCGCCAAGGATATGAGTGATGGCGAGCGGTCGATTTTCTACATGACCGGGCAAGCGCTGATGGCGGATTCCGCGAGCGTGTTGATTGTTGATGAACCGGAACTTCACATTCACCCGGCTATTCTGTCATCGCCTATGGGATGAAATCGAGGCCGCGCGACCAGATTACGTATTCGTTTTCATCTCACGATCTGCATTTCGCAGCCACACGCCGTTCGCGGGCATCTACCCCCTCAAGATTTGTAGCCAGGTCAGTCCGTCGAAAACGAAGGCCGCAGATGCCAGCCTCCTTCACGCTAGGAGACCGCCTATCCATAGGGGACGGACTTCAGAGAGCTTTTCCACGAGGCGGTAATCCGCAGAAGGAGGAGACCGCGCCAAACCGGGGGCTGACTAAGCGGCAAGGCGATGGTCTTCTTCTCCGGCGATGGAGGGATACCAGCGTTCAACGTAAGACCGGAGCTGGTTATTGAGCACGGCGGTCCG